>CAMDFP010000060.1 GCA_945897335.1 Asaia bogorensis
GGTGGGGGCCGAGCGAAGCGAGGAACGGCCTCAGGCGAAGGACTCGCTGGCGCCAGCGCCGCAAAATGCCCCCCCGCTTCGCTCGGCCCCCACCCTGCCCTCCCCCACGCTTCGCGCGGGAGAGGGTTCCGAAGCCAGGTCGGTTGATCGCGTCAGGTCAATCCGCCTAGCGGCCGATGGCGTAGCCCTGCATGCCGCGGGGGTTGGCGGCGGCCTTCAGGATCTCGCCGTCCTTGGCGGCGGCGGAGAGCCGTCCCTCGGTCCATTCGGCGCCGACCTCGACATCGTGACCGCGGGCCTTCATGCCCTCGACCGTCGCCTTCGGGAAGCGTCCTTCGAGGACGACGCGGCCGGGCTTGGCGCCGCGCGGGTAGAACGAGCTCGGGAAGTGGTCGGTGTGGAAGCCCGGGCTGTCAATGGCTTCCTGCAGGTTCATGCCGTGATGGGCATGGCGCAGGAAGAACGCCACCTGCCACTGGTCCTGCTGGTCGCCGCCGGGCGTGCCGAACGGCATGTAGGCCTCGCCGTCGCGATGGGCGAAGGTGGGGCTGAGCGTGGTGCGCGGGCGCTTGCCGGGCTTGAGCCCGTTCGGCGCCGTCTCGTCCAGCCAGAACATCTGGCCACGGGTACCGAGCTGGAATCCCAGGCCCGGGATCGTCGGCGAACTCGAAAGCCAGCCACCGGACGGCGTCGCCGAGACCATGTTGCCCCATTGGTCGACGACGTCGACATGGCAGGTGTCGCCGGCGGCAGCACCACGGAGATGCAGCGGCTTGTCCTGGCCCTGGACGGTGGGTTCGCCCGCGCCGAGAATCCGGTCGAAGTCCTTCGGCCGGTGCAGCTGGGCGGCGAGCGCGTAGTCGACGCGGTTGTCGAAGCCGGCGATCTTGCCCGGCACCAGCTCGAAGGAGGCCTTCTCGCCGACCAGCTTGGCGCGCTCGGCGTTGTAGCTCTCGCTCAGCAGGGTCTCGATCGGCACTTTCACGAAGCTCGGGTCGCCGTAGTAGGCTTCGCGGTCGGCGAAGGCGAGCTTGGCCGCCTCGACCACCTTGTGGACGAAGTCGGGGCCGACCGGATCGGTGCCGTCGATGCCGAGATGCTTGAGGATCGCCAGTTGCTGCAGCAGCACCGGCCCCTGGCTCCAGGTGCCGCACTTGCTGACGGTATAGCGGCCGTACTGAAGGCTCAGCGGCTGCTCGTAAGTCGCCTGCCAGCCGGCGAGGTCGTCTGCGGTCATCAGGCCCGAGTTCCGGTTGCCTGAGGTATCCATCACCTCGGTCTTGACGAACTTGTCGATCGCCTCGGCGATGAAGCCTTTGTAGAACGCGGCGCGGGCCGCCTCGATCTGGCGGATGCGATCGCCGCCGGCGGCCTCGGCCTCCTTGATGATGCGCGTGTACATCGCCGCGAAGTCGCGGTTCCGGAACAGCGTGCCGGCCTTCGGCACGCTGTCATTGGGCAGGTAGACGGCGGCCGAGCTAGGCCATTCCTTTCGGAACATCTCGGCGACCCCCTCGATCGCCTGGGGGATGCGCGGCACCAGCGGATAGCCGCGCTCGGCCATGGCGATCACCGGCGAGAGCACGTCGCGCACGGTCTTGGTGCCGTAGTCCCGCAGCATCAGCATCCAGGCATCGAAGGACCCCGGCGTGGTCGCCGCCAGGAAGCCGGTGCCGGGAATGAGATCGAGCCCGAGGCTCCGGTAATGCGCCACCGTCGCCTTGGCGGGCGCCACGCCCTGGCCGCAGAGGACCCGCGTCGCCCGCGTCTTGGCGTGATGCAGGATGATCGGCACCTCGCCGCCGGGGCCGTTCAGATGCGGCTCGACCAGCTGCAGGACGAAGCCGGTGGCGACGGCGGCGTCGAAGGCGTTGCCGTCCTTCTCCAGGATCGTCATGCCGGTTTGCGTCGCGAGCCAGTGCGTCGAGGCGACGACGCCGAAGGTGCCGAGGATCTCGGGGCGGGTGGTGAACATGGCGGCTCCCGGGGAGGAAAGGGGCGGGCGAAAGGGGGTACCCTGACGGTCGCGAGGTTAGCCCAGGGGCGCTACCCCGGCAATTACTCGCCTAGAACGACGATCCCGGCTGCTTCAGAAACTCGGCCTCGTCCGCAGTGGTCTCGCGCCCCAGCGCCGGGTTGCGATGGGGGAAGCGGCCGAAGCGCTGGATGATGTGGAGGTGCTTAAGTGCCGCCTCCAGCCCCTTCTCCAGCCAGGCTTCCTCGCCGGCGAGGCTGCGGAACAACGCGACCGAGCGCTCCTGGTCGGCGAGGGTCTCGCTGTGCTCGAAGGGCAGGTAGAAGAACAGCCGCTCACACGGCACGAGCTCGCGGTCGAAGCCGCGGGCGAGCGCCTGGTCGGCGACCACGCGCGCCTTGGGGTCGGCGGCGAAGGCCTTGGCCTGGCCGCGGTAGAGATTGCGCGGGAACTGGTCGAGCAGGATGACCAGCGCCAGCGTCCCCCTTAGGTCGGCCTGCAGCCGGTCGTGCTCGCCTCTCGCCGCGGCCTCCGTCGCCTCCAGGAAATTCCGGCGGATTTCATTGTCGAATTCCGGATCCTTGCGGAACCAGGCATCGCGGAACTGGCCGCGGCCGGGTGAGCCGGGAGCGCCGAACCAGAAGTCGAGGATATCGGAGACGAGGGTCATTGGCCGGGGATCATGCCGGCGGCCGCGTCATCCTGTCCATGCGTCCCTGCCTTTCCAATCGGTAAAATTTGGCTAGTATCCGCGCGCGGTTCTCAACGCCTTTCGGGGGGCTCCACGTGAAGATCAAGCATCCGTACCTGCTGTTCATCGGCGACGCCGCCGACCAGCTCGCCGCCAAGACCGCCAACGGCGTCAAGGTCTGGCGTCCGGAGTGGTGCAAGGGGCAGTTCCGCCTGCCCGGCTGCAAGGCCGATCTCGGCATTCCCGACATGAACATCGCCCAGGCCGCCAAGGCCGGGGTGAAGACCGTGCTGGTCGGTGTCGCCAACCGCGGTGGCGTCATTCCGGCCGCCTGGGAGAAGCACCTGGTCAAGGCCGTCGAACTCGGCATGGATGTCGCGAGCGGCCTGCACACCAGCCTGCACGACCTGCCCAAGCTGACCGCCGCCGCCAAGGCCAACGGTCGCTCGCTGTTCGACGTGCGCCGCCCCGACCGCGAGTTCGACGTCGGCAACGGCATCAAGCGCAGGGGTAAGCGCCTGCTCACGGTCGGCACCGACTGCTCGGTCGGCAAGATGTTCACCACGCTCGCGCTCGAGAAGGAGATGCGGGCCCGCAAGATGAAGGCCGACTTCCGCGCCACCGGCCAGACCGGCATCTTCATCGCCGGCCGCGGCGTCTCCATCGACGCGGTGGTCTCCGACTTCATCTCTGGAGCCGTCGAGTGGCTGGCGCCGGAGAGTGATGCCGATCACTGGGATCTGATCGAGGGCCAGGGCTCGCTGTTCCATGCCTCCTATGCCGGCGTGACGCTGGGCCTCATCCATGGCTCGCAGGCGGATGCGCTGGTGGTCTGCCACGAGCACGGCCGAGCGCATATGCGCGGCCTCCCCGGCTACAAGCATCCGAGCCTGGAAGACTGCATCGCCCGCAACATCGAGGCGGGCCAGCTCACCAACCCCAAGGTCAAGTGCGTCGGCATCGCCATCAACACCCAAAGGCTCGGTGAGAAGGACGCGATCAAGCTGCTGAAGAAGACCGAGGACAAGCTCGGCCTTCCGACGGTCGATCCGCTCCGCACCGGCGTCGCCGCCATCGTCGACGTGCTGCGCTGATGGCAAGGCGCCTCGCCGCGCGTCAGGAGGTGTTCCCGATCCGGGGCGCCTTCAAGATCAGCCGGGAGACGCGCACCCAGCAGCCGGTCGTCCTAGTCGAGATCACCGACGGCGACGTCGTCGGCCGCGCCGAATGCGTGCCCTACAAGCGCTACGGCGAGTCGATGGACGGCGTCGTCGAAACGATCATGAGCGTCGGCGACGACATCGCCAAAGGGCTCGACCGCGCCGGCCTCGAAAAGAAACTGAAGCCCGGTGCTGCGCGCAACGGCGTCGACTGCGCGCTCTGGGACCTCGAGGCGAAGAAGTCGGGCAAGCGGGTGTGGGACCTCGCCGGCCGGCCGGCGCCGAAGCCGGTGGTGACCGCCTTCACTATCAGCTTCGACAATCCCGAGAAGATGAAGGCCGACGCGGCTGCTTCGGCGGACCGGCCGCTGCTCAAGATCAAGCTCGGCGGCGACGGCGACGATGCCCGCATCCGCGCCGTCCGCGAAGGCGCGCCGAAGTCGCGGCTGATCGTCGACCCGAACGAGGCCTGGACCATAGACCACTTCACGCGCTTCTCGCCGGAGTTCGCGCGTCTCGGGGTCGAGATGATCGAGCAGCCGCTGCCCTCCGATCGCGACGCGGTGCTGGCCACGGTGCCGCACCCGGTCATCGTCTGCGCCGACGAGAGCGTGCATGACCGCCATCATCTGGCCGAGCTGAAGGGCCGCTACGAGGCGATCAACGTCAAGCTCGACAAGACCGGCGGCCTCACCGAGGCGCTGGCGCTCACCGACGCGGCGCGTGCCGCGGGCTTCGAGGTGATGGTCGGCTGCATGCTCTCGACCTCGCTCGCCATGGCGCCGGCGGTCCTGGTTGCGCAAGGCGCCCGCTGGGCCGATCTCGACGGACCGCTGCTGCTGGCGAAGGACCGCGAGCCGGGCCTTCGATTCGACGGCAGCAGCATCCTGCCGTTCGGCCCCGAGGTCTGGGGCTGACGTCTTCCGCGGACAGCCGACCGCGGCTATGGTCGCGGGCGGACGGGGGACGGAGCTGTATGGATCTCGACGGGTTGAAGGCATGGGTCGGCCGGCGCACCAGCGCCGAGGACATCGCCGCCTTGCCGCCGGTCGCCGCACTCGCGGCCACCCTCGATCGTACCGATCCGCCGCCTAAGGCCGGCGACAGGCTGCCGCCGCTCTGGCACTGGCTCTATTTTCTCGAGGCCAAGGCCGCGTCCGAGCTAGGTCCGGACGGTCATCCCAGACGCGGCGGGTTCCTGCCGCCGGTGCCGCTGCCGCGACGGATGTGGGCGGGAAGCCGGCTCAGCTTCCTTCGGCCGATTCCCCTGGGGGAACCCATCCGCCGAGATTCGGAAATCCTGAAGGTCGAAGCCAAGGAAGGCCGCTCCGGCCCGCTGGTCTTCGTCACCGTCCGCCACCAGGTGATCGCGGCGGGCGAGGCGGCGATCGAGGAAGAGCACGACATCGTCTATCGCGGCAGCCCGAAGTCGGGCGATCCCGTGCCGGCGGCGAAGCCCGCGCCGGCGGATGCCGCCTGGGCGCGCCGCCTCGTTCCCGATCCGGTGCTGCTGTTCCGCTACTCCGCGCTGACTTTCAACGGGCATCGCATCCACTACGATCATCCGTATGTGACGGCGATCGAGGGCTATCCCGGCCTGGTGGTGCACGGGCCGCTGCAGGCGACCCTGATGCTCGACCTTCTCCGCCGGCAACGGCCGGAGGCGAAGGTCCGCGGCTTCAGCTTCCGCGCCCTGTCCCCGGTCTTCGCCGACCGGCCGCTGACGATCGGCGGCCGGCCCGCCGCCCCCGGCATGTCGGTCGCGCTCTGGGTCGCCAACGACACCGGTGCCCTCGCCATGGAAGGCGAGGCGATGCTGGCGGAGGGCTGAGATGGAGCGCGGACATCCGGCCGGCGCCTCGACTGGCCCCCTGCCGCCCGATCCGATGTCGGACGCCTGTGCTCGGTTCTTCCGCACCCATGCGGAGCTCTGGCGCTTCATCGGCTTCGTCTCCGACCTGGCGCTCCGTGTCGACGACATGGCGCGGCTGGCGTCGGAAGCCGTGCCGCCCGGCGTCAGCGGTCGACCGGTCGGCGGCGGCGCCCACGTGCCCTCGGCCGAGGGCGCCATGGCCCGCACCCTGCGCGGCCAGCGCCACGTCTTCCTGCACATGGTGTTGAGCCGCGTTGTCGACAGCTACCTGGCCTACCTCGCCGAGCTGACGGTGCTGCTCGCCGTCAACAACCCGCGCGCTCTGGGTCCGGGCGAAGGCGTCCCGCTCGAGCTCCTGATGGAGCATGATTCCGTCGACGAGGTCGTGGACGCCCTGGTCCGCGACCGGGTCTTCCAGCTCTCGGCGTCGGGCTTGGACGCGGTGGAGCGCTGGGTGGGCGACCGCTTCGGCTTCGCCCTTTTCGTCGAAGACGACGTCCGCGACCGGGTCGCCCGTCTGGTCGAGATCCGCAACCTGATCGCCCGCCACCGCGGCCTCGCCACCCGCCGCTTCGCCGGATCGGATCGCGAGGGCCGGGCCCGGGCCGGCCAGCCGATCGAACTCACGGTCGACCAGCTCTTTTCGGATTCCAGCCTGCTTGCCCGCTCGGTCACCGACATCGACGTCCGCGCTTCGGACCAGTTCGACCTGCCCCGCGCGGTGTCGCCGGCACTCCCCATCGGCTGACGGTTGCAGCGCACCATATTTCCCCCATTCTAGTTTGGGCTCGATATGAAATGCCAATCAACCGGTTGAATAAATTGAGTGATAAATAGCCGGCTTGACTTTGCTGCGACGCGGGAGCATATATTGCAACGCGGCGGACGCCAGCCTTCAGGCCCGTCCAATGCAATGCCCTTATGGGCGTTTCCTCCCTAAACTCGGGCCGTGCCTTCGTGGCACGGCCTTTTTTCTTGTGGGGAGGGCGCCTAAGCCGAAGGTGGGCTGGAAAGTCCCGGCCCCAGTTGTCGCTGCATCAGCACGCTGTCGACCCAGCGGCCGTGCTTGAAGCCGGCTCCTTCGATCTTCCCCACCATCCGGAAGCCCAGCGCCGTGTGCAGCCCGATCGAGGCGTGGTTGGCGCTGTCGCCGATCACCGCCACCATCTGGCGTTTGCCGAGCGCGGTCGCGCGCTCGATCAGGGCCGCGAGCAGCTGGCGCCCGATGCCGCGCCGGGCCGCCTCGGTCGCCAGATAGACCGAGTTCTCCACCGAATAGCGATAGGCCGGCCGCGGGCGATAGGGACCGCAATAGGAGTACCCCAATACCTGACCGTCCGCCTCGGCCACGAGATAGGGGTAACCCGCATCGGTCAGGGTGGAGAAGCGCCGGCGCATCTCGTCCACGTCCGGCGGCACCTCCTCGAAGCTGGCAAACCCGGTCTCGACGTGGTGGGCATAGATTTTTTGGATGGCGGGCAGATCCGCCGGCGTCGCCGGACGGATGGTCGGCTCGTCGCTCACCTGGGTCCGCGGACCTGCAGCGAAGCCTGTCCCAGCGCCTCGACCAGGCCGATGAGGTCGCGGGAGACATTGGCGAAGGCGGCGGTCGGCTCGATGCGTGCCTCGTCGAGATAGAGCGCGCGGTTGATCTCGATCTGGAGCGCGTGGATGCCATCGGCCGGGCGTCCGTAGTGGCGGGTGGTGAATCCGCCAGCATAGGGGGTGTTGCGGACGACGACATAGCCGCGGCCGGCGAGATAGGCCTCCGCCTGCTCGACCAGGCGCGGATCGCAGGACTGGCCGAAGACGTCGCCCAGCACCATGTCGGCCAGCGTCTCGCCCCCGGCGGTGTCGCCAAGGCCGCCGGCCGACGGCATCGAATGGCAGTCGAGCAGCAGGGCGACTCCGAAGCGCGCCCTCGTCGCACCGACCAGGCGCTGGAGCGCGCCGTGATAGGGACGCCAGAAGCGATCGATCGAGGCCAGCGCTTCGGCGACCGGCAGCGGGCGGCGATAGAGCGGGCGGCCGCCAGCCGAAAGCCGCGGGATCGAGCCGAGGCCGGCGGCGACGCGGGGGGACCGGGTGTTCGCCTCTGCCGGCAGCGCGCCCTCGAACATCTCCGGGTCGAGTTCGAGCGCTTCCCGGTTGACGTCGACCATGGAGCGCGGGAACTCGGCCGAGAGCAGCGGCACGCCGAGGCCGGGAGCGGCGGCGAACAGGCGGTCGACGAATGCATCCTCGGCCCGCCTCAGCTCGGCCTCCGGCACCTCGACCAGGGCCAGGAACTCGGGTGCGTAATGCCGGCCGCTATGGGGAGACGCCAGCACGACGGGAAGCGACAGCAGATCCGGCTCGGCGAGGGTGATCGGCGAGCGTCCCGGCATGGCTTCCACGTAGCAGTCCATGTCTAGCGATTTAGACGAAACGCGCATCCGTGTCACCGCTCGGCCGCCGTGACGGGTGATCCTGTTGCGCGGTGCCGGCTTTTGATGGTAGAGGCACGCCCTCGGTGGCCAGAACCGCCAACAGGGCGGGCGCGTAGCTCAGCGGGAGAGCACTACCTTGACATGGTAGGGGTCACAGGTTCAATCCCTGTCGCGCCCACCACCGAGCTCCCGAAACCCGCCGGTCTTCCTGAAATGGCCAACCGCCCAAAGTCGAAATAGAGGGCGGCATGGACGAGCAGCGGCTGCGCGGGCGCCTCGCCGAAAGACCGTCGGATGCCCAGGCCTGGTGCGATCTCGCCCAGCTGGCGAAGATGAGCGGGCAGCACGACCTCACCCTCGCCGCCTACGACCGCGCCTATGCCGTCCGGCCGTGGGACCCCGTGGTCGCGGGCCTCAGGCGCGTGGCAATCTCGTATGTCGTTCCGCGTTGGCACTTCCCGATGCTGCAGGACAGGCCGAGGAACGACGCCTATGCGGCGGCGATCCGGCGCACCGTCGGTCCCGATCACCATGTTCTTGAGATCGGCACCGGCTCCGGCCTGCTGGCGATGCTCTCTGCGCGCGCGGGCGCGCGCCGCGTGACGACCTGCGAGATGGTGCCGATCATCGCCAAGGCCGCACGCCGGGTCATCACGGCCAACGGCCTTGCCGATCGCATCCAGGTGGTGACCGGCAGGTCTCAGGACCTGGAGGTTGGACGCGACGTCGAGGAAGCGGGCGATGTGCTGGTCTCCGAGATCATCGGCAATGATTTCCTCAGCGAAGGCGTTCTGGCCGCGGTCGCCGACGCCAGGAAGCGACTCCTCAACGCCGATGCCGTCGTCATCCCAGCCTCCGCCGGCATCCGCGTGGCACTGGCGGGAGGTACGGCGATCGAGCGCTTCCTCACCGCCGGCGTCTATGACGGGCTGGATCTCAGGGCGTTCGATATGTTCCGGCCGGTCGTGCTCTCCGTCCCGGAGACGATCCCCTTGGATCCGCTCTCCGGGCCCGCCGACCTGTTCACCTTCGATTTCAGCAGGGACGCCAGCGTCGCCGCGGACCGGCGCTCGATCGCGCTCGTGGCGACCGGCGCGGGCCGATGCCACGGCGTGGTGCAGTGGATCAAGCTTCATCTGGATGCCGAGACGGCATTCGAAAACGCCCCTTTCGGCCCGCACCGGTCGCATTGGGAGCCGATGCTCCACGCCTTCCCTCGTCCGATCGAGGTAAAGGCGGGCGACGTCGTTCGTGTGCTGGCGATCCACGATGTCGGCAGCCTGATGATCTCGCTCGAGGCGCCTCCAGAGAGGTAAGCGCGTGCTCAGTCGCGAGTGGTGAGCTGAGCCAGGACCGAGCAGCAGAGCGCGGCGAAAGTCAGGATCGCGCTTGCGGCGTGGGAATATTCCCATTGGGCGCGCAGCTCGGCCCAGTTGGCCGGGATCACCGTCCAGTTGGCGGTCGCCTGGTTGGTTGGATAGGTCCAGACGAAGAACACGGCGAGCATCGTCGCGATCAGGATCGCGGCGGCGGCGGCGAAACGGAACGGCACTTTCTGACGACGCACCAGGATCGCGACGGCGAGGTTGGCGAAGAGGGCGCCGAAGATGGCGATCCCGAACAAGGCCCAGCCCCGGTAGATCTGCTGGACGGTGAAGTAGGGCTCCTCGGCCAGTCCCATCTTGGCTGCGAGCGAGAACAGGTGCGCGCCCGCCGGCACCATGGCCATGGCGCCGAGGACGATGGCGAGGAAATGCGCGGTCTTGCGGCCCATGGCGTGCCAACTCCGGCAGGCTTCGATGGTTCCCCACGCGGAGTTGCCGGCGCCGGCGAAGCGCCCTAGCGTCGGGCTGGCGACGCAAGCGTTCCAGAGGGTCCGTGGACAAGGTTCATCAGCAATACGAAGCCTATCCCTATCCCCGGCGCGATCCCCGGGACGAAGCGGAACGTCTCCTGGTGATGTCGCCGAGCCATCTGCCCGAGGTGATCCATCACGTCTATGGCGGCCGTCGGCCCGGCCGCCGGCTTCGCGTGCTGGTCGCCGGCGGCGGCACCGGCGACTCCACAATCGCCATTGCAACCCAGCTTGCCGCCGACGGCATCGGCGGCGAGGTCACCTATCTCGACATGTCCGCGGCCTCACGCGCGATATGCGAGGAGCGGGCGCGGATCCGAGGGCTCGGGAACCTACGCTTCGTCACCGGACGGATCGAGGACGTGCCGTCCCTCTGCCCCGGCCCCTATGACTACATCGACTGCTGCGGCGTGCTGCATCACCTGGAGAGCCCGGAACGCGGCCTCAAGGCACTCGTCGACGTGCTCGCACCCGATGGCGGGCTCGGCCTCATGCTCTATGGCGATACCGGCCGGACCGGCGTCTACCACGTCCAGGAGTTGCTGCGCCGGCTGACGCCGAAGGAAACGCTGCCGGGCAAGGTCGACGCGGCGCGGCGGCTTCTCGCCGACCTGCCCGAGACCAATCTGTTCCGGCGCAATACCCTGGTCAAAGCCGATCTCGCCGACGATGCCGGGCTGGTCGACCTGCTTCTGCATCCGCGCGATGTCGCCTACCGCGTTCCGGACGTACATCGCCTGGCGGGGTCTGCGGGCCTTCGGATCGCGAGCTTCATGCCGAGCTGGCTCTACGAGCCGCGCTTCGTCCTGAAAGACCCTGCGCTTCTGGCGCAGGCGATGGCGCTTCCGCCGGAAGAGCAGGCGGCGGTCGCCGAGCTGGTGACCTGCGCGCTGCACAAGCACAGCTTCTATGCCGTCCGCCGGGAGAACTCCGTCGTCACCCGCCTGACGGCAGCGGACCGGAACGCGGTTCTCGTTCCCTTCTTCGATCAGGTCCTGCAGGAGATCCGGAGCGCGCCGCCGGGGGCGCCGGTGAGCCATCGCGACCGTGGCGGATTGTCGCTGACCCTCTCGCTCTCGCCGCCGCTCGCGCGGGCCGCCGGCCTCATCGATGGCCAGCGCAGCCTTGCCAGGATTCACGCCGAAGCCGGGGCCGAACTCGGCTCGTGGGAGAGCTTTTTCGACGCCTTCCATCCGCTCTACGAGCTGCTGGTGGCCGTCGGCGCGGCCCATCTGCAGCTTCCGGCGCCGGTTGCCGTTCCCATTCAACCGTCCTAGCGTTGCCGAGTCCGCCAGCACGTTCCAGAGACCAGGCATGAGCATCAGCGTCCGTCCCTGCGATCCCGTTTCTAGGCCCGCCTTTGCCGGCGAGGTCAGCGGCATCGACCTGTCGAAGACCCTGACGCCCGAGGAGGTCGCCGCCATCCATGACGGCATGACCCGTTTCGGCGTTCTGGTATTCCATGACCAGCGGCTGACCGACGAGCAGCAGGTCGCCTTCTCGCGCCAGCTGGGACCGCTCGAGGATGCGATCAGCGATCTCCGGCCGGTCGAGGAACGCCGGATCAGCATGGACCTGAACGACATCTCGAATCTCGACCAGAACAACAAGATCATGGCGCGCGATGACCGGCGGCGCCTGTTCGGCCTCGGCAACCTGCTCTGGCACTCGGACAGCTCGTTCAAGAAGGTGCCGGCGAAATACTCTCTGCTCTCGGCGCGGGTGATCCCGCCGAAGGGCGGGAACACCGAGTTCGCCGACATGCGGGCGGCCTACGACACGCTGGACGAGGAGACCAAGGCCCAGGTCCATGATCTGATCTGCGAGCACAGCCAGATGTTCTCGCGCGGCATCTTGGGATTCACCGAATTCACGGAAGCCGAGAAGCAGCTCTGCATCCCGGTGCTGCAGCGCCTGGTGCGGCGACATCCGGTGACGGGCCGGCTGTCGCTCTATCTCTCCTCCCACATCGGCACCATCGTCGGCTGGCCGATGCCGGAGGCGCGCTCGTTCATTCGCGACCTGGTCGAGCATGCGACCCAGCGGCAATTCGTCTACGCCCATGTCTGGCGGCCTTTCGATCTGGTGATCTGGGACAACCGCGTCACCATGCACCGGGCCCGGCGCTACGACCCCAACGAGGTCCGCGACATGCGGCGGACCACCGTGACCAACGAGGTCTCCAGCCTGGAGCAGGCGCCGCTCTAGCTAGCGGAAGAGATCCGCCATGCTGCGGCCCACCAGCCGGCTGGCACCCAGAACCAGGATCAAGGTCAGCACGATGGCGACGGTGCCCATGGCGCTGGCGTTGTGGAGCTCGTCCGAGATCACGTATTCGTAGATCGCGATCGAGATCGTTTTCCACTTGGCCGAGAACAAAAGGATGGTCACGCTGATCTCGCCGAGCAGCGTGGCGAAGACCAGGATGGCGCCCGCCAGGATCGCCGGCGTGATCAGCGGCACGACGACGCGGCGCATGGTGGTCGCCCAGTCGGCGCCGCAGAGCGTCGAAGCTTCTTCCAGCTTGCCGTCGATCTGGCCGACCGCGGCCTGCACCGAGCGGAAGATGTAGGCGACGCGCCGGGTGAAATAGGCCAGCACCAGGATCGTCGCGGTGCCGGTCAGGATGATCCAGCCGTCGTTGAACCCGACCAGATAGGCGACGCCGACGACCAGCCCCGGCAGCACGAAGGGCAGCATGATCGTGAGGTCGAGCGCCCAGCGCCCGAAGAAGCGCCTCCGCGACACGTAGTACGCGGTGACCGTGCCGAAGACGACGCAGACGATCGTCGCCGTGCCGCCCAGGATCAGGCTGTTGATCACCGGCTGGCTCAAGGTGGTGAAGACACGCTCGAAGTTGCGAAAGCCCCAGACCAGCGGAATGCGGCTACCCGACCAGCGCTCGACGAATGACGAGATCACCACGGTGATCTGCGGCAGCAGCGCGATGAACAGGACGGTGAAGACATAGAGGCTGGCGCCGAGCCTTGCGCCGAAGCCGGTCGCGCGCCTCGATGCACGGGCGACGCCGGTCAAGGTGGCGAAGGTACGCCGGCGGTTAACCCAGGCGAGCACGCCCAGCGCGCCGATGGTCAGCGCCACGTTGACCATGGCGATGGCGGCGGCGGCGTTCAGATTGAAGAAGCCGTGGATCTGGTAGTAGATCAGCGTCGGCAGCACCTGGTACTCGCCGCCCAGGATCGAGGGCACGCCGAAGTCGCCCAGCACCTTGATGAAGACGATCAGCATGCCGGCGGCGATCGAGGGCACCACCGAGGGGAAGGTGATGGTACGCAGGATGCGCCAGCGCGACGCCCCCATCATCCGCGCGGCTTCCTCGACATATGGATCGCTGGCGGCGAGCGCGCCTTGGACGATGAGGAAGATGTATGGGAAATAGCCGAGAGCCAGCGCCGAGATGACGCCGAAGGGCCCGTAGATCGACGGCAGCTGCACGCCGAAGGTCTCGGCGATGGCGCGGGTGATCAGCCCGTTCCGGCCGAGCAGGATGATCCAGGAATATGCCCCGATGAAGGGCGGCGAGATCAGCGGCAGCACCGCGAGCGCCACGACGACCCGGCGGAAGGGAATGTCGACGCGGGCAACTGCATAGGCCAGCGGCAGCGCGAGAAGCGTCGCAAGCGAGGTCGCGGCGAGGCCGACCACCAGCGAGTGCCAGAAGGCGCGCTTGTAGCTGGCCGAGGTGAAGAAGCGCTCGAAATTGGCCAGCGTCAGGTTCTCGATCGCGAGCGGATCGCCGTTCGCGACGAAGGCGCCGCCGATGGCGCGCAGCAGCGGATAGACCAGGAAGAGCAGCGTGGTCACGATCGTGAGCACGCCGACCAGGATCGGGATCCAGTCGACGGACCTGCGCTCCGAGCCTGGCGCGAGCGCGATCCCGGTCATCGGGCGCCGCCATAGGCGATGGCGTCCGAGTCGTCGAAGTCGAGAAAGGCGCCAGCGCCCTCACCCGTGCCGACGAGGTCGCGGGGCGCGTCGATGGTCAGGGTCTGCTTGGTGCCCTCGGCCTCGACCGAGTAGCGGATGATGCCGCCGAGGAACTGTCGGCGGAGGATCCGGCACGGCAGCTTGCCCTGCGCCGCATCCAGGCGGAGCCGTTCCGGCCGCAGCATGATCACGGTGTCGAATCCGGCGACGTCGGCCTCGTCCGCCGGCATCTCGAAGAACAGGCGCGGGCTGACGGCGACGCCGTTGGCGAGCACGAACGGGCCTTCGGCATGGGCGGACGCCTGGAAGAAATTGGCCTTGCCGATGAAGTCGGCGACGAAGGGCGTCGCCGGGGCCGAATAGACCTCCTCGGCCCGGCCGACCTGGCGGAGCTTGCCCAGGTTGAAAACGGCGATGCGGTCGGAGACCGACATCGCCTCCTCCTGGTCGTGGGTGACGTAGAGCGACATGATGCCGAGCTCGCGCTGGATGCGGCGGATCTCTTCGCGCATCTGCACGCGCAGCTTGGCATCCAGATTGGCCAGAGGCTCATCCAGCAGCAGCATGCCGGGCTCGTAGACCAACGCACGCGCGATCGACACCCGCTGCTGCTGGCCGCCGGAAAGCCCGCCGGGATGGCGCTCGGCGAGCCCGCCGAGGCCCAGCAGGTCGAGGATACGCATGACGCGCGCACGGATGTCGTCGTTGCCCATGGCGCGGACACGAAGCCCGTAGGCGACGTTCTCGAAGATCGTCAGGTGCGGGAAGAGCGCGTAGGACTGGAAGACCATGCCGATGTTGCGATGGCGCGCATCGACCCGCGTGTAGTCCTGGCCGGCGAAGACGATGGTGCCGGCGCTGGGCTCTTCCAGGCCGGCGATCATGCGGAGCGTCGTCGTCTTGCCGCAGCCCGACGGGCCCAGCATGGTGAAGAACTCGGCTTCCTCGACCCTGAACGTCACGTTGTCGACCGCGACGACGTCGCCTCCGGGCAGCGCGAAGCGCTTGCTGAGGCCGCCGACGTCGAGGGTACGGGCGGTCATGCCGGATCTCCGTTCGAGACGATGACGACGGTGCGGTCGTCGGCGCGGATGCGGCCGAACGACCCCTTGGTCGAGGGATAGAGGGACACCTTGGCCGGGTCGACGCGCTCGACCTCGTCGGCCTTGGCCTCCCAGGCGGCGATGGTCGGACGATCGGGGAGCGCGAAGTAGCCGTCGGTGTAGAGCTCGATGCTGGCGATGTCCGCCTTCGGCCGCTCGAAGGTCTCGACCGCCGAGGCGACGAGGCCGAAGCCGTCGAGGCAGGCATATCCCAGCGGATGCTCTAAGCGGTTCTGGTAGTCGCCCTGGGCGCCGACGATGCCGTCGAGGGCGAGGCGGGTCATGTCGGCGACCGGGATGCCCGGAAGCTCGGCTGCGAGCCGCGCCAGGGCTTCCTCGCGTATCGCCACGAGATCGGCCTCGCCGATCCAGGGTTTCGCTTCCGCCGGCAGCACGCGCGTGCCGCGCCAGCAGAGCGCGCGGGAGGCGAGCTCGGTCGCGTCGGGATCCGCGCCCGCGGCGGCGAGGCGGCGATAGGCGAAGCCTCTCAGGGTCGCGGTAATGTGGTCGAGGTCCTTGTCGTGGACGGTGACGTCGCGGCCGTTGAGGCGGACGCCGCTGTCGCCGATAAGAAAGAAGGCGAGGCGGTCGCCGCGGTCGACCGCGAGTGCCAGCGTGCTGCCGATGCGGTTGGCATCCGACCGGGCCGCTGCCTCCAGCACGCCATGGCGGCGGTAGGCCGCCTGGAAGCCGTCGGCGAGCCGCCGAACGAGGCCGGCGGCGTCGATCGTCCGGCAGGCTTCGTCCTGGGCAAGCGCAAGGAGGGTGAGTTCGACTATCTCTGCCGCCAGGCGACCGCCGGCCCGGCCGTCATAGCGACGGCCGGTCCGGTCGGTGACGCCGTCGATGACGGCATAGAGGCGGTCCTGGACGACGACGAAACGATCCTCGTTGGCCTCGGGCCGGTCGGGGTCCTTGGCCGCCGAGAATGCTGCGATCTGCATCTCCCGGTGGTTACTTCGCCGAGAAGATCTTGTCGAAGCGCTCGAGGTATTCCTTCTTCTTCCCGGCCGCGGCGACCGAGTCATACGGAACGACCTTGATCTCGGTGGTCGACGGCAGGCCGGCCGGCGCCGCGACGTCCGGGCGCACCGAGCGGCGGTTGTCGACCTTCACCAGGATCTCGTGCGCCGCCCTGGAGTTGGCGTAGTCGATGAACTTCTTGGCGTTCGCCAGGTTCGGCGCACCCTTGATGATGCCGTTGCCGTCCATGGTGAGGCCGGTGCCCTCGCTCGGGTAGATGGCGGCGACCGGTTGGCCCTCTTCATTCATCGTCAGCACGTTGAACTCGCCGGTGATGCCGATCGGGAACTCGCCGGTGCCGACATTGGCGTAGGCGAGCTTGGAGGAAGTGACGAAGGTGCCGTTCGCGATCACCTTGGACATGACGTCCCAGCCGTGCAGGCCGACGATCTGGTACATCTGCGAATAGGCGGAGCCCGATTGCGCCGGCTGCGCCATCAGAACCTTGCCTTTGTATTCGGGCTTCGCGAGGTCGGCCCAGCTCTTCGGCGCCTTGTCGAGCGGCATCATCTTGGTGTTGATGACGAAGGCCTGCAGGGGCTGCGAGAAGCCGTAGTACTTGTTGTCCTTCTGCACGGTCTTCCGGTCGAAGGCGGCGTCCTCGGTCGACTTGTAGCTCTCGAAATTGTCGAGGGCGAAGTCGTAGGCATCCGACGATGCGGCGAAGTAGACGTCGCCCCGCGCGCGCGCCGCCTCGGCCCGGATGCGGGTGATCAGCTCACCGACGCCGCCATTGATGACCTCGACCTTGATCCCCGGATTCTTCTTGGTGAAGTCGTCGACGATCGCCTGCATCAGCTTGAGGCCGCCGGCATTGTAGAGGACCAGCGACGAGGACTGGGCGGCAACCGGCGTCGCGATGGCCAGGGTCAGGCCGAGCGCGGCCAAGGAGGCAAGGCGTTTCATGGGGCTCCTCGTGAGATTCATAATTCTGTAACGAAAGTATCGCCCCGCAATCGTGACAAGCGCAATCGGCGAGTGGCTGCCTCGCTTAGTGCAGCGAGCGCTTGATCCGGCGCTTCAGCGTCTCGATGGCCGTCCTCACGTTTTTGAGATGCGGGTTGGCGCGAAGGGCAGCTTCGAGCGCCAGGGTCGCGCCAACCCACTCGGCCTCCGCCATCATGATCTGGCCGAGGCCGGAGAGCGCACCGAAGTGGCGCGGCTCGCGGATCAGAGTCTCCGCGATGTCGGTGGTCGATCCCTTGTGGTCGTCGAGGAGGAAGCGGGCGGTCGCCCGCTTGTTCCAGGCCTCGGCGAAATCCGGGTCATGGGCGATGAGTTTGCTGAAGGCGATCTCGGCTGGCTCGATCCGGCCGCCGGCAAGGGCGGTGATCCCATCCTGCATCATCTGCCGGCCGAGATCGTCGGAGTCGGCGCACCAGATCTGCCAGATCTCGCCCTCGATGGTCTCGGCGACATCCGCGCTGGGGGCCCGCTTCAGGCTGTCGAACAGCCGGCTCAGACGTTCGTCGGCGCGCTCATGCGGCTTGGCCTCGTCGAGGCCGCCGAGGATGGTGAAGATGCGATCGAACATCCGGTCCCTTGGCTTGAGGACCGAGGGTAGCCGATCGGGCCGCCGGCGTCAGCGTCGCTCGCCGGATCGAGCCGGAACTCGGTCCTGATCCGTTCGATCGGGGTCACGCCGAACATATCGCCCAGCGGGAAATAGAAGCCGATTTCTTCCGTTGGCCGCATGAATGCGAAGTAGCCGCCCTTCACGTTGAAGACGCCGTGCCGGAACAAGAAATGCGTCGCTCGCGCCGCCGCGGGTGCCGGCTCTCCTTTCGTGTCGACCGTGGCCGCGCTCACCGAATTAGCCGCCCTGTCGCGTGGTGGGAGGAACTGACGACCCTTCGTCGCCGCCGACAATCTCCATATCCCGGGTTATGGGCGGGTTAATCGGAGTTGCGACAAGGGGGCCGCTGGAGGAGAAAGGAGACCCGTCCGGAGGTCCTGTTGCGGTCGATCACCCTTTGCATCCTCGCTCTCTCGCTCGGCATCGTCAATCCGGCACCGGCCGCTGACGGGCTTGCGGAGCTGGCCCTTGCCCAGGGGTTGGCCGCCGATCAGGTCGGCTTCGTGGTCCTCGACGCCGAGAGCGGACAGGTGCTCGCCGAGCATCAGGGCGACCGTGGCGTCGTGCCGGCCTCGGTCGCGAAGCTGCCGACGGCGATCGCGGCGCTGGCCGTTCTCGGCACCGATCACCGGTTCGAGACGGAACTTGCGATCCAGGGGGCGGCCCTGTTCCTGGTCGGCGGCGGCGATCCGCTGCTGACGCCGGAGGATCTGCGGCCGGCCTTCCGCCGCCTGAAGGAGCGGGGCACGCGGATCGACCGCTTCGTCTACGACGCGGCCGCGCTGCCCGAGGCGACCGAGATCGATCCGGCGCAGCCCGAGAACTCCTCCTACAATCCGGGGATCGGCGCACTCGCCCTCGACTTCAACCGGGTGCTGATCGACTGGAAGTCGGGCGGGCGCGAGGTGTCGGCGCTGGCGGTCTCCGACGGGGCGCGGCTGAAGGCCGACGGCATCCGCCTCCTGATGTCGCCGACACCGGTGCCGCCTCCCTATCGATTCCTCTCCGAGGCCCCCGACCGCTGGCTGCTTGCCAACCTTCCGGCGGCGGGGCGCGTCTGGCTGCCGGTTAAACGGCCGGCCCTCAATGCCGCTCTGGTGATCCGGCGCCTGGCGGAGCGCGAGGGCGTGACTCTGCCTATGCCGGTCGCCGGCAGCCGCCCCGTCGACGCGAAGCGGCTGCACGTGCATGAGAGCCCGCGGCTGGCCGAGGTGGTGCGGCGCCTGCTCGAGCACAGCAACAACATGGCGGCCGAGATGGTCGGCCTCGGCACGGCGTCCAGGATTCGAAGCACGCCGCCGGCCAGCCTCGCGGAGTCGGTGTCGACAGTGGACGCGTGGCTCCGTTCGGCCGTCGCAGAGGTCGATTGGACAGGTTTCACGCGCGCCAATCATTCCGGGTTGTCGCCGGCCTCGCGCACGACGCCGCGGCAGATGGCGGGCCTGATGCTGAAGGGCCTGGCCCTGGTGGCGGAGTTGCCGGACGTGCTGCCGGCGCGAGAGGTGACGGACGCGGAGCCGGGCGAAGGCGCGGAACCGGATCCGAAGACCGCGACCACGCTGGCCGTCCGCGCCAAGACCGGCACCATGGCCTATGCCCGCGGCCTGGTCGGGCTGCTATGGACCCATTCCGGCCGTCGCGTTGCCTTTGCCGTCTTCACCTACGA
>CAMDFP010000061.1 GCA_945897335.1 Asaia bogorensis
TCGGTGTCGGTGATCAGCAGCTTCGCCTCGCCATGCTCCAGGATGAAGGCGATGGTGGCGGCATCGAGCCGGTAGTTCAGCGCGTTCAGCACGGCCCCGGTCATGGGCACGCCGAAATGCGCCTCGACCATCGCCGGCACGTTCGGCGCCATGATCGCCACCGTGTCGCCTTTGCGGATGCCGCGCCGCTTCAGCGCCGAGCAGAGGCGCCGGCAGCGGGCATAAGTCTCGGCCCAGGTGTGACGCGTCTTCCCGTGCACGACGGAAATTCGCTTCGGATAGACCGCGGCGGCACGCTCGAGGAATCCGAGCGGCGAGAGCGCCACATGGTTAGCCGGGTTCTTATCGAGGTCGATGTCGTAAGGGGAGGTCATGGGACTTTATTAAGACAAGGTCGCGGCGGCTGCAATTCGTGTCCCCTCCCCCGCGTACGACGCGGGAGAGGGGATATGAGTTACGCCACCGCCCTCCTCAGCGCCGCCCGTGCCGGCAGGCGGGTGGAGTCCAACGTCGGCAGCGGCGAGTTGGTGTCGTTCATGATCAGCGGACTCTCGGTGCAGCCGACGATGCCGATATGCTGCGTCATGGTTCGCCCCGTTCGGGTGATGCTTGGCAGATGGCCCGGAGAGGGGTCATTCTGCGGCCAAGGAAAGCCGAGAGGAACGCCCATGACCGGCCGTCACGCCGAGGCCCATCGCCGCTCGCTGGAGGACAAGGAGGGATTCTGGCTGGAGGCGGCCAAGGCCGTCACCTGGACCAAGCCGCCGACCCGCGCGCTGGATACCAAGAATCCGCCCTTCTACCGCTGGTTCCCGGACGGGCGCCTCAACGTCGCCGCCAATTGTCTCGACCGCCATGTCTCAGCCGGGCGCGGCGACCAGGCGGCCCTGATCTACGACAGCCCGATGACGGGCAGGATCGAGAGCTTCTCCTATCGCCAGCTCACCGAGCGGGTGGCGAAATTCGCCGGCGGCCTTCGCTCGCTTGGGCTGGAGAAGGGCGACCGCGTCATCATCTACATGCCGATGGTGCCGGAGGCGGTGATCGCGATGCTGGCCTGTGCCCGCATCGGCGCCATCCACGGCGTCGTCTTCGGCGGCTTCGCCGCACCCGAGCTGGCGACCCGCCTCGATGATGCCACGCCGAAGCTCATCATCTTCGGCTCCTGCGGCCTCGAGCCCGGGCGCATCGTCGCCTACAAGGCGCTGGTCGACCAGGCGATCGCACTCGCCAACCACAAGCCGAAGACCTGCGTCGTCTTCCAGCGCCCGCAGCTCCTGGCCGAACCAGTCCCCGGCCGCGACGTCGACTTCGCCGAGCTCGAAGCCAAGAGCGCGGCGGTCGAGCCGGTGGAGATGGCAGCGACCGATCCGCTCTACATCCTCTACACCTCGGGTACGACCGGCATCCCCAAGGGCGTGGTGCGCGACGGCGGCGGCTATGCGGTGGCACTCACCTGGTCGATGACGAACATCTACGCGATCAAGCCGGGCGAGGTGTGGTGGACCGCCTCCGATGTCGGCTGGGTGGTCGGCCATTCCTACATCGTCTATGCGCCGCTGCTGCAGGGCGCGACCACGCTGCTCTATGAAGGCAAGCCCGTGGGCACGCCCGATGCCGGCGCCTTCTGGCGGGTGATCTCCCAGCACAAGGCGGTCGCTCTCTTCACCGCGCCGACCGCGTTCCGCGCCATCAAGCGCGACGACCCGGACGGGTTGCTGATGAAGGCCTACGACCTCTCGCACTTCCGCACCCTCTTCCTCGCCGGCGAGCGCTGCGATCCGAACACGCTGCACTGGGCGGAAGAGAAGCTGAAGGTGCCGGTGATCGATCACTGGTGGCAGACCGAGACCGGCTGGCCGATCACCTCCAACTGCTTAGGCCTGGAGCGGCTGCCGGTGAAGGCCGGCTCGTCGACCAAGGCGGTGCCGGGCTGGGACGTGCAGGCGCTCAGCTCCGACGGCCAGCAGGTGAAGGCGGGAGACGTCGGCGCGCTGGCGTTGAAGCTGCCGCTGCCGCCGGGCAGCTTGCCGACGCTCTGGAAGAACGACGCGGGCTACCTCAAATCCTACCTCCAGGAGTTCCCGGGCTACTACAAGACCGGCGACGCCGGCTACCTGGACGAGGACGGGTATGTCTTCGTCATGACCCGCACCGACGACATCATCAACGTCGCCGGCCACCGGCTCTCGACCGGCGGCATGGAGGAGGTGCTGTCGAACCATCCGGACGTGGCGGAGTGCGCCGTCATCGGCGTCGCCGACGAACTCAAGGGCCAGCTGCCGCTGGGTCTCCTGGTGCTGAAGGCCGGCGTCACCAAGCCGGCGGAGACCATCATCAGGGAAGTCGTGCAGATGGTGCGGGACGCGATCGGCCCGGTCGCCGCCTTCAAGACCGCGGTGGTGGTGAAGCGCCTGCCGAAGACGCGCTCGGGCAAGATCCTCCGCGGCACCATGCAGAAGATCGCCGACGACCAGGGCTGGAAGATGCCGGCGACCATCGACGATCCCGCCGTCCTGGCCGAGATCGCCGAGGGATTGAAAGCGGTGGGCTACGCCAAGGGGGCGTGAGTTCGGAACCCTCTCCCGCGTCCTACGCGGGGGAGGCACGCGCGACGCCTTCGTCGTCGCGATGGGTGGGGGCCTGAGCGAAGCGAAGGGTCGGAGAAGCGTGAGGCGGCGGATCACCGGCGCTTCGCGCCGGCCCCCACCCCGTCCCTCCCCCGCTGCGCGGGAGAGGGGGTACGAAAAGAGAGAGCGACCTACCGGTGGCGGTCGAAGGGTCCGCTGCGATCGCGGTCGCGCTCGCGCTCCTGCTGGCCGGGGAGCATGGGCTCCATCGGCTTCGGCGCCGGGATGGTGGCGGCTTCCTCGGCGGTCATGTAGCGAACGCCGATGGTCGGCAGGACCACCCCGGCCTTGGTCACCGCGTAGTCGAGGTCGCCCTGGGTGCAGAGGCCGAGCGCCACCGGGTTGCGGGGGCGGATGTTCTGGTGATTCCAGTGGGTGCGATCGCGGACCGCGGCGATGGTCGACTTGGTGGTGCCGAGCAGCTTGCCGATCTGGCCGTCGGTCATGTCCGGGTAGTTCTTCACCAGCCAGGCGATCGCATCCGGCTTGTCGCCGCGCTTGGCGATGGGCGTGTAGCGCGGGCCTTTGTTGCGCGAGATCGGCTGCGGCAGGTTGTCGGTGCTGACGATCTTCAGCCGCGCCTTCGGGTCCTTCTGGACGCGGTCCAGCTCTTCCTGGGTCAGCTGGCCGTTGGCCACGGGGTCGAGCCCGTGCATGCCGATCGCCACTTCCTCGTCGGCGATCGCCTGGATCTCGAGCACGTGGAGGCCGCAGAACTCGGCGATCTGCTCGAAGGTGAGCGAGGTGCTGGCGACCAGCCAGACGGCGGTGGCGCGGGGCATCAGAAGCTGGCTCATGGAAACTCTCCTTGGAACGAACACCAGCCCGGCATCACGCCCTCTCAGGCATGCCGGTATGTCGGTGAAAAACTAGGGGAATTGGCCGTTCTTATAGGGCCGGCGAGGGAGGAAGGGAAGGGGGCGCTTGACCGCCCCGCCTCGGCCGGGGAGCATCCGCCCACGCGGTGCCCGGCAACCGCCGCCAAAGGGGAACAAGTCATGACCACGCCGTCCCGGCAACTGGTCGGCACCTGGCGGCTGGAGAGCTGGTTCAGGATCGAGGACGACGGCACGCGGCAGCCGCGCTTCGGGCCTGGTGCCTCGGGGCTGCTCATCTATGCCGCCGACGGGTTCATGTCGGCCTCCCTGATGGATGGCGGCCGGACGCCCTTCGCCGGCCCCGATCCCTATGGCCGCACGGCGGAGGAATGCCGGGCGGCGATGTCGACCGGCCACAGCTATTGCGGGCGCTGGCGGATCGAGGGCGACGCGATCATCCACGACGTCGAGCTTTCGGTGTTCCCGAACTGGGTCGGCTCCGAGCAGATCCGCTATGTCCGCTTCGAGGGCGACCGTATGATCCTGAAGACCCCGCCGACGAAGCGGCGCGGCAGCACCGGCCATGCCGAGCTGACCTGGCGCCGCGCCTGAAAGGAAAAGACATGGCCGCGACGCCCGAGACCTTCATCGGCACCTGGCGCCTGGTCGCCTGGGTGATCACCGACGGCGAGGGAAAGAAGACCGAGCCGATGGGGCCGGCGCCCTGGGGCCTGCTCACCTATGCCGCCGACGGCTACATGTTCGCGATGCTGGGAGCGGAGCCGTCCACCCGCGCACGCTTCGCCGGATCCGATCCGCTGGGCGGCTCGGCGGAAGAAGCGCAGCGGGCGATGTCGAGCTGCCATGCCTATTGCGGGCGTTGGGTCATCGACGGCGACAGCCTGGTGCACACGGTCGAGATGGCACTGTTTCCCAACATGGTCGGGACCCAGCAGGTGCGCCACTTCCGCTTCGAGGGCGACCGCGTCGTGCTGAAGACGCCGCCGATGACCCGGAAGGGCGCATCCGGCATCGCCGAGCTGACCTGGCGGCGCGCCTGAGGGACCATGTCCCAGCCGCGCCTCGAGACGCGGCCGGCCAGCCCCCTCGTCCTAGGACTTCACAATCCCGCCAAGGGTTCCACCCGGCAGATGCGCGCCGCGCACAGGTCACGGTAGATAGGGAGCAAGAAGAAACCGAGACCGAGGAGGAACGATGACTGCAGCCGGCCAGCAACTGATCGGAACCTGGCGTCTGGCCGACTGGGCCCGTGTCGATGCCGACGGCAAACGCACGCCGGCCCTTCCCGGCGTAACCGGGCTGATCAACTACACCGCCGACGGCTTCATGTTCGCGACCCTGATGGGACCGAACCGCGCGCCCTTCGCCGGCGGCGATCCGATGGGCGGCACGGCGGAGGAAACCCACCGCGCCATGTCCACCGGGCTCAGCTATTGCGGTCGCTGGCGGATGGAGGGCGACCGGCTCTTCCATAACGTCGAGCTGTCGATGTTCCCGAACTGGGTCGGCGCCGAGATGACCCGCACCACCCGGTTCGAAGGCGATCGAGCCATCGTCACGACGCTTCCGATCACCGACAGCGGCAAGACCTTCGTCTTCGAGCTGGTCCTGAAACGCGCGGCCTAGAGACCGACCGCGTCGCAGACGCGCTTCATCTGGCCCGCGGCTTCGAAGTAATCCTCGGCGATGGCGCGCGCGGCCTTCTGGTGGCGCTTGTAGTCCTTGTTGATGCGAAGGATCGCATCCAGCGCCTCCTCATGGTTGGAGAAGGCGAACAGGCCCTCGCCGGTCGGGATGTATTTTCCGAACGCCGTGTCCTGGGTGATCACCGGCCGGCCGGCGGCGAGATAGCAGACGCTGCGGTCTGAGAACCAGCCCGAGCGCGGCCGGACATAGATGTCCTTTGCGACCGAGAGTTCGCCCCGCGAGCGGTTGAGGAAGTCCTGATAGACGCCGAGCCCGTTCGAGACCGGCACCGGATCGATCAGGTTCCAGCCATTGTCGCGCACGATCCTCTCGACCTCGGGCGTCGGCGGACGCAGCGCCAGGTCGAGCGGCTGCGCCGTCAGCTTCGGCAGGTCGAGGAAGCGGAGGAAGTTCATGTGCTTCGACCACTGGTAGGACTCGCCCTCGAAGTCGATGTTCTTGGACGAGTGCGCCCAGGTGGCGAGGCTCGAAAAATTCGGCGGCGCTGAGTCGAAATCGGCCGGCCAGGCGTCGAGATTGATCGGTGGCCGCACCTTGTGCCACGTCCGGTTCAGCGGCACCGGGCAGTCGGCGGATCCCAAGTTCTCGCCGATGGTGAACAGGTGCGTGTGCGCGTCGATATAGGCGATCGAGTCCTTGTCGCCCTTCACCAGCTTGATCTGCTCGTAGATCGGATCGGTGTCGACGAAGATGCGCACCGGACATGCCATGTGCTCTTCGCGGAGCTGGGTCGCGCCGCAGAGATTGATGATGGCGTCGGCCTCCTTGTAGAGGCCCATCGCGCGTTCCTTCGAAACGCCGTGCCACGAATAGTCGGTGACCGGATCGAGATAGGCCCAGCGGTGCCCGAGGCCGTAGCGCTCCATCATGCCTTTGACGAAGCCGATGTTCTCGTCCGAGTCCCAGTGCACCGAGTTCTGCACGAAGGAGTACGGGTTGACGCGGTTGTCCTCGAAGTACCAGACGTCATGCCCGAGCTTGGTCAATCCCAGAACCCAGTTCATCCCCTCCCAGCCGACGCCGGCGACCGGCATGCGCCCGGAGAAGTGGAGGACAAGGATGGTTTTCTTGCGAGGCATCTAGCGCGCTTTTCGGAACCCTCTCCCGCGTCGTACGCGGGGGAGGGCAGGGTGGGGGCCGAGCGAAGCGAGGGTCGGATCGAAATGTGGTGGGAGTGAGACGACCGCGCTTCGCGCGGCCCCCACCCCGTCCCTCCCCCGGCTTCGCCGGGAGAGGGGGTACGACGGGGAGAGAGTTGTTTGATCGCTCACGACGGCGGCGCCACGCCGTGGGGCAGCAGAAGATAGAAGGTGCCGCGCGCCTTCATCCGACCGGCGATCTCGCCCGCCTCGCGGCCGGGGCCGAGGAAGAAGTCGCCGCGGCCGGCGCCGCGGATGGCACCGCCGGTGTCCTGGGCCACCACCAGCCGGCGAAGGATGCCGCCGGGCGAGTCCGGATGCGCGAGGTCGAGGAAGACCGGCGTGCCGTAGGGGACGTGGGTGCGGTCGACGGCGAGGCTGCGCCCGGGGGTGAGAGCCACGCCCTGGGCGCCGATCGGGCCGTCGCCTTCGAGGAAGCGGAAAAAGACATAGGACGGGTTGCGGTCGAGGATGGCCCGCGCCTTGCCGGGGTTGGCGGCGAGCCAGGCCTTGATCGACTGCATGGAAACATCGTCCGCCTTGAGGTCGCCCTGGTCCAGCAGCACCCGGCCGATGGCGACATAGCGCCAGCCGTTCTGCCCGGCGAAGCCCAAGCGCAGCAGGCGGCCGTCCTCCAGCCTCACCCGGCCGGAACCCTGGATCTCCAGGAAGAAGGCCTCCACCGGGTCGTCGACCCAGATCAGCTCGAGGTCACGGCCGTCGAGCGCCCCCTTGGCGATGTCGGCGCGGGGGAAATAGGGCTTGAGCCGCCCGTTCTCGACCCGCCCGGCGATGCGCTCTCCCTTGAGGGTGTCGCGGAACTCGCCGAGATCGACCTGGATCAGGTCGCCCGGCATCCGGTGCAGCGCTACGGGAAAGCGGGCGCTGCGGGTGGTCGAGCCGTTCAGCTCGGGCTCGTAATAGCCGGTGACGAAGGCGGGCGCCGTGACCCGGTAGGGCTGGAACCCGGCCTCGAAATAGGCCCGCGCCGCGGCCGGATCGTCCGGGATCGCGGCACAGGCCGGGCGCCAGGCCTCGGGCATCCGGGGGCAGGAGCGGCGGAGCGCGGGCAGGGCGGCTGCGGGATCGTCGGCGGCCCAGCCCGGCAGGTCGCCGAAGCCGACGGGCTCGACCTTCCGTTCAGGAGCAGGGGCGGCGCAGGCGGAGAGAAGGGCCAGGAGCGCCAGTGCGCCGAGGCGCCCGCGCATCAGGGCGAGCGGGTCTCGACGAGCATCCAGTTGGGATCGCCCGAGCGCACGTCGCGGGCGAAGGTCCAGATGTCGGTGATGATCACGACCTTGTTGGGATCGCCGTCCACCACCTGGCCGTCGGCGGCCTTGGTGACGTTGACCTGCTCGGAGACGAAACGGATCGTCACCTTGGCGGTCGAGCCCTCGAGGTCGGCGTCGGTCATGTCGGTCGCGGTGATGCCGACCAGCGTGGTCTCGTGGCTCTCGCCGCGGGAGGTGCGGTCGTCGATGGCGCGCTTGAAATTGTCGAAGACGCCGTCGGCCAGGAGCGGCCTGAGGCTCCCGACATCGCCCTTGGCGAAGGATGTCACGATCATCTCGAAGGCGGCACGGGCGCCGCCGATGAATCCGACCTCGTCGAAGTTGCGGTCGGCCTGCTTGATCGCCTTGATGCCGCGGGCCAGCGGCGTATCGGTCTCGGCGGCCAGGGTCTCGAGCGCTTTCCGGTCGCGCTCGGGCAGCTTCACCACGTTGTCCGGAACATTCGCGGCGGGCTCGGCCGGCTTGAAGGGGTCCGGACGGCGCTTTTCGGTGCCGGTTCGCCGCCCCAGCACGTTCCTCAGGCGAAGCCCGAGGAAGATCGCCAGCATGGCGAAGAAGACGATGTCGAGAAAGGGAAAGCCGTCCATCCTGGCCAGATCCATGTCGCCGCGGCCGTAATTCGAACGGGCCGTCTTGCCGTATGTAGGCGCTTGGGGAATAAAGGGCAACATGCTGCTCATCCGCCACGGCCAGTCCGAGTTCAACGCCGCCTTCAACAAGACCCGCGTAGATCCCGGCATCGAAGACCCGAAGCTCACCGACGAAGGCAAGCGCCAGGCGGAGGCCGCCGGCCGCGCGCTTCGCGAGAGCCGGCTCCGCCGCCTGATCTCCAGCCCCTACACCAGGGCGCTGGAGACAGCGCACATCCTCGCCGACGTGCTGGGAGGCCTGCCGATCGAGATCGACCGGCGGGTCGGCGAGCGCGCCGCCTTCGTCTGCGACGTCGGCACGCCGCTCTCCCGCCTTAAGCAGGCCTGGCCCAAGCTCGTCCTCGATCACCTGGACGAGCAGTGGTGGCCGCGCATGGAGGAGTCGGAGGAAGGGCTGGCGATCCGCGCCCGGGAGTTCCACGACGACTGGGATCCGCATCCGGAACGGCATGAGACCGCCGTCGTGACCCATTGGGGCTTCATCCGCGCCTCGACCGGGCTGACGGTGCCCAACTGCACCGTGCTGCGCATGGCGTCGCGCAGTGCGGCCGAGATTGTGCATCCCCGCGAACCATGATAGCCAGCGGCGCCCTTTTTCCGCGAAGGATCCGACGATGAGCGACGAGACCCAGGCCGAGGGCGGTGGCGCCCGCGGCGCCCCGATCATGATCGGCGCCCAGTTCATCAAGGACCTGTCCTTCGAGAGCCCGGACGGGCCGCTCGGCCTGGCCCAGATGAAGGATGCGCCGGAGATCGAACTCGACATCGACGTCACGCCGATCAAGATCACCGACGGCATCTACGAGATCGACCTCGCGATCAAGACCCAGGCGAGCTACGAGAGCCGGACCTTGTTCATCTGCGAGCTGGTCTATGCCGGGATCTTCAACCTCGGCCAGATGCCGGACGAGGTGGTGAAGCCCTTCAGCTACACCGAGGCGCCCCGACTGCTCTTCCCCTTCGCCCGCCAGATCATCGCCAACTGCACGCGCGACGGCGGCTTCCCGCCGGTCCTGCTGCAGCCGATCGACTTCACCGAGTTCTATCGCCGGCGCATCCTCGGCCAGGGCAACAACGGCAACGGCCAGGCCCAGGCCTAGGCTCCGTCCAGGGTCTCCATCGGCGTCTGCTGGTGGAACGTCATCCTCCACCCGCTGTCGCGCTTGACGTAGCCGCTGCTGACGACGGCCGCATAGGGCGCGCCGCTTTCGTGCCTCGCACGAGCCTGATTAGGTGATGATGGCGACGCCGGTGGTCTTGGCGAGGGCGAGGAGACAGGACTCGTCGAGATTGCGCCGATAGAACTCGGCATCACCGACCCAAGACCTCTCGTCGAGCGCGAGAAGCGCGGGGCGTGGAGGATGGGGTCCGGGCGCCTCGATAACGCCTAGATCCGACCCCCTTCCGTTCAGATCAGCCAGACCGGTTCCTTGATCTTCTTAAGGAATTCGGCGTGCGCGGCGAGTTCGGCTTCGCTCGGCCCGTGCGGGCGGGGCGGGCGGACGACCATGGCCATGCCGGCGCCCTGGGCCCGGCGGCGAGCGGACGCGGCGAGGTCGAGACCCGGCTCGCGGCCGCCGATCAGCTCCAGATAGACCAGCGCCAGGAGTTCGCAGTCGAGCCGGGCGCCGTGCTTGGTGCGGGCGCTCAGGTCGATCTCGAAGCGCCGGCACAGCGCGTCCAGGCTGGCGGGGGATCCGGGGAACTTGCGCCTTGCCATCGACACGGTGTCGACGATCCCGTGCTCGCGTGCGATCGGCAGACGCCCGGCGCGCTTGAGCTCGTGGTCGAGGAATTTGAGATCGAACTCGGCGTTGTGGATGACCAGCGCCGCGCCCTCTATGAACTTGAGGAACGCATCGGCCTCGTCGGCGAAGGTCCTGTGCTGCGAAAGGAACTCGAGGGAAAGGCCGTGGATGCGGTAGGCATCCTCGGGCATGTCGCGTTCGGGATTCAGGTAGAAATGATGAACCCGCCCGGTCTGGACGTGGTTCTCGAGCTCGACACAGGCGATCTCCACCACCCGGTGGCCGGCAACCGGATCAAGACCCGTGGTTTCCGTGTCGAGCACGATTTCGCGCATGTCGTCTCCGCGGCCAATGTCCTTCGGCCAGATGTTTGGCGATGATCCGGATCCGGCGCAAGGTCGACCTGAAGCCGATCCCGGTCGGCACGACGAAATCCGCACGCCGGCGCTTTTCCTGGTCCGGCATCTGGTGGCGGAGGATGTTCGCCATCTTCTCCTCGGTCATGCCCGGCCGCCGCATCACCCGCTGGTGCTGAATCACCTTGGCCGCCGTCACCACCAGGACGGCGTGGCAGCGCCGCTCGCTGCCGCCCTCGAACAGCAGCGGGATGTCCAGCACCACCAGCGGTCGGCGGCGGTTGGCGGCGAGGAAGCGGCGTTGGGAGGCGCGCACCAGCGGATGCAGGATCGCTTCCAGGCGCTTCAGCTCGCGTCTGTCGGCGAAGACCCGGGCGCCCAGCGCCTTCCGGTCGAGCACGCCCTTCGCCACCGTCCCCGGAAACGCCTTGGCGATCGCCGGGATCGCCCGGCCGTTCTCGCGGGTGAGCTGATGGACCTCGTGGTCGGCGTCGTGCACGGGAATGCCGAGGCGCCGGAAGGTCCGGGCCGCCGCCGACTTTCCCATGCCGATCGAACCGGTGAGGCCGAGAATACGCATGCGGCGACAGCATGCCCGAAGCGGTTCTCGTCTGCCAATGACGGGCGAGCGAAAGCGGACCAGGGAGCTTGGGCAGAACTGGTCCATGCGGGGCTGGGGCGGTGCTGGTAGGTTCGCGCACCCTTCACGCCGGAGCCTTGCCCCATGCCCGTCGACCTCGACCAGATCCTTGGACCCGATCTCAAATACCCGGGCGCGAAGGCGCCGCCGAAGACCACCATCACCGGCAGCTCGGTCAGGCTCGAGGCGATCGATCCGGCCCGCCACGTCGCCGACCTCTACGAGCTGTCGAAGGGCGACGACACGATCTGGAACTACATGGGCTACGGCCCCTTCGCCGATTTAGGCGCGATGCGGACCTGGCTCGACACGACGGCCGCCTCGCCCGATCCGCTCTACTTCGCGATCGTCGATCAGGCGACCGGACGCGCCGTCGGCATGACCAGCTTCATGCGCATCGACGCCAGGGCCGGCGCGATCGAGATCGGCAACATCTGGTTCGCGCCGATCCTGCAGAAGACCCGGCAGGCGACCGAAGCCATCTTCCTGCAGATGCGCGAAGTGTTCGACCTCTGGGGTTACCGGCGCCTCGAATGGAAGTGCAATGCCCGGAACGCGCCCTCGCGCGCGGCCGCGGCCCGCTTCGGCTTCACCTATGAGGGCCTGTTCCGCCAGCACATGATCATCAAGGGGCGCAGCCGCGACACCGCCTGGTTCGCCATGCTGGATAGCGAATGGCCGGAGACCAGGGCCGCCTTCGAGCGCTGGCTGGCCCCCTCCAACTTCGATGCATCGGGCAAGCAGAAGACGCCGCTGGCGGCGAAGCGCTGATCGTATCCCCCTCTCGAACCCCCTCCCCCGCGCTGTCGCGCGGGAGAGGGGATACGAATAGCGGTCGGTCTCACGCCGCCTTGGTGCAGCCTTCGGGCTTCACCTTGCGCTGGGTCGAGGGTGGGTACTTGGCGAGAAGCCGCTCGGGCCGGATCGGCCGCGGCACGAAGCCGCCGCCGCAATTGGGACAGCGGCCGCCGAGCGGCCCTTCGACGCAGTCCTTACAGAAGGTGCATTCGAAGGAGCAGATGAAGGCCGAGACGGAGTCCGGCGGCAGGTCCTTGTCGCAGCATTCGCAGTTCGGTCTGAGTTCGAGCATCAGAAGTCTCCGTCTACGCCGTCCGTCCGTGCAAACGCAGAAAATTCACCAGGGGCAGCAGCGGCAGCCCGAGGATGGTGAAGTGGTCGCCTTCGACGCGCTCGAACAGGCGGATGCCGATGCTCTCGATCTGGTAGCTGCCGACGGAGGAGAGGATCCCAGGCCCGGCCTCGGCGAGATAGGAGTCGATCGCCGGCGCGTCGAGCGCGCGCATGGAGAGATGCGCGGCGTCGACGTGAGACCAGGCGCGGGCACCGTCGAGGGCGACCACCACGGCCGAGATCAGGCGATGGGTGCGGCCGGAGAGCTGGCCGAGCTGAATGCGGGCACCGTCCACGGTTCCCGGCTTCTCCAGCCAGTGCCCGTCGACATCGAGGATCTGGTCGGCGCCGATCACGAGGTCGCCGGGCCGGCGGCGGGCGACGCGCAGCGCCTTGGCTTCGGCAAGTGCTTCCGCGGTTTCTTCCGCCGTGGCGCCGCCGGCTTTCAGCGCGTTCCGGATCTCGGCCTCGTCGACGGACGCGACCTCGACCTCGAAAGCGATGCCGGCACGCTTCAGGAGCTCGGCGCGGATCGTGCTGCCGGAAGCGAGCACGACCCGGCTCACTCGGCGCCCCGCTTCTGGCTCAAGAGCGTGATGATCGCCGCCGCCGTCTCTTCGATCGATCGTCGGGTGACGTCGATCACCGGCCAGGCCGCGCGGGTGAAGACGCGGCGGGCCTCGGCCACTTCCTCCCTCACCCGGTCGATGTCGATGTAGTCGGTTTCCTTTTCCTCGTTCAGGCTGAGCAGCCGGCTCTTCCGCACCTGCACCAGCCGGCCGGGGTCGTTGGTGAGGCCGACGACCAGCGGCTCCTTGAGCTCGAACAGGTCGTCCGGCAGCGGCACGTTCGGCACCATCGGGACGTTGGCGACGCGGTAGCCGCGATTGGCGAGATAGAGCGAGGTCGGGGTCTTCGACGTGCGGGAGACGCCGACCAGCACGATCTCGGCCTTGTCGAGATCGTTGGTGAGCTGGCCGTCGTCATGCGCGAGCGTGAAGTTCATCGCCTCGATGCGCCGGAAGTAGTCCGCATCCATCGCATGCTGACGCCCCGGGCGATGCCCGCTCTTCTCGCCGAGGTATCCGCCGAGCGCCGCCATCGCCGGATCCAGCACCGCGATCGACGGCACGGCGAGCCGCTGGCAGGCGGCGAGCAACGTCTCGCGCAGCCCGTCGGCGACCATGGTGAAGAGCACGGGGCCGGGATGCGCCTCGACGCCGGCGATCACCTTGGTCAGATGCGCCTCGCTCCTGACCAGCGACCAGAAATGCTCGACCGGCGTGACCCCTTCGAACTGCGAGAGACACGCGCGCGCGACCGACCGCACCGTCTCGCCGGTCGAATCCGAGACCAGGTGGAGATGTACGCTTTTCACGGGATAAGAGTCCGCCGGGGCTGGGAACCGAATGTGCGTAAGCCGCATTCAGGGATATGTGGATGGTTCACCCCCACCTCGTGCAGAGGCCCTGGGGTTTTCGGTGCGTCCGTTGACAAGAGTCCTCCACTGGCGTCGCAACCGGGGACGAGTCCAAACCGGAACGATTGATCCCCGCTATCCCGGCTGTGTCGGATGGCGGACTCCCTCGCTCCTTCCCGACTTATACACAGCGGCGGTCAGGCTCGGCCATGGCGCTCGGAGTCCGGGATGGAATCCGGGACGGAGTCCCATCCCTGGGATTCACAGGCATCCACCACTACCACCACTCTAAGATTCAAAAGAAAGATGGTAGAGGAGGAGTATGTCCGATCGCCCCTTTCTCGACGTTTTCAAAGGCATCGTCCGCCCGCGTCCGCCCTGGTGGATGCTGCGCCAGGCGGGACGCTACCTGCCGGAGTATTGGGAGGTCAGGAACCGGACCAAGGGTTTCCTCGATCTCTGCTTCACCCCTGAACTCGCGGCCGAGGTGACCCTTCAGCCCGTCCGACGGTTCGGCATGGACGCCGCCATCGTCTTTTCGGACATTTTGGTCATCCCGCACGCCCTGGGTCAGAAGGTCTCCTTCGTCCAGGGCGAAGGGCCGAAGCTGGCGCCGGTCGAAGTCGACGCGCTCTACGCCGACGGCGCCGGCGAACGCCTGTCGCCGGTCTACGAGACGGTGCGGCGCGTCCGGGCGGCGCTTCCGGCAGAGACCGCGCTGATCGGGTTCGCGGGATCTCCGTGGACGGTCGCGACATACATGATCGAGGGCGGATCCAGCCGCGAGTTTTCCAAGATCAAGCGCATGGCGGTTTCCGATCCGGTGACCTTCGGCCGCCTGATCGATGCGGTGATCACGGCAAGCGTGGATTATCTCAGCCGCCAGATCGTCGCCGGCGCCGATGCTATCCAGCTGTTCGAAAGCTGGGCCGGGATTCTTTCGGAGCCGATGTTCCGCCGCTGGGTGATCCAGCCGACCAGGCGCATCGTCACCGCGATCCGCGCCCGCCATCCCGGGATCCCCATTATCGGGTTTCCGCGCGGTGCCGGCGCGATGATTGCCACTTACGCCGCGGAGACCGGCGTCGACGCGATCAACCTGGACCAGATGGTGCCGCTCTCCTGGGCGAAGGAGGCGATGCCGGCGAAAGTGCTTCAGGGGAATCTCGATCCGGTCGTGCTTGTCGCCGGCGGCCGTATCCTGGACGACGAGGTCCGGCGCATCTGCGATGAGATGGCCGGCCGGCCCTTCGTCTTCAACCTCGGCCATGGCATCGTGCCGGAAACGCCGCCCGATCATGTCAGGCGCGTCGCCGAGCTGCTGAAGGAACGCGGATGAAGACAGCGGTCGTTCTGTTCAACCTCGGCGGCCCCGATCGTCCGGAAGCGGTGCAGCCGTTCCTCCAGAACCTGTTCAGCGATCCGGCGATCATCGGTGCGCCGGGTCCTATCCGCTGGCTTCTGGCGCGGCTGATCTCGCGGCGCCGTGCACCTGTGGCTCGCGAGATCTATGCCCAGCTCGGCGGCCGCTCGCCGATCCTGCCGAACACCGAAGCGCAGGCCGAAGCGTTGCAGTCGGCGCTCGGCGACGGATCAAAGATCTTCATCGCCATGCGCTACTGGCATCCCTTCGTCGAGGAGACGGCAAGTGCGGTGAAGGCCTGGGCGCCGGAGCACATCGTGCTGCTGCCCCTCTATCCGCAGTTCTCTACCACCACTACCGAGTCCTCTTTCGCCGCCTGGGACAAGGCCGCCGCCGCCATCGGTCTCACAACACCGACCGCGCGCCTTTGCTGCTATCCCGACGATCCTGGATTCATCGCTGCCTCGGCGCGGCTTCTGGCCAAGACTCTCGACCTCGCCGGCGGGCCGTCACGGATCCTCTTCTCGGCTCACGGCTTGCCGAAGCGCATCGTCGCCAAGGGCGATCCCTATCCCTGGCAGGTCGAGCGCACCGCGGATGCGGTGATGGCGGCGCTGGGTCGTTCGCATGACCGGGTCGTCTGCTACCAGAGCCGGGTCGGCCCGCTGGAATGGATCGGACCCTCGACCGAGGTCGAGATCCGACGCGCCGCCGCCGACCGGGTCATCCCGGTGATCGTGCCGCTGAGCTTCGTCTCCGAGCATTCGGAAACGCTGGTCGAACTCGACCAGGAGTATCGCCACCTGGCCGAGGAAGCGGGAGCGCCCGGGTTCCTTCGGGTACCGACGGTCTCGGCCGACGCGCTGTTCATCGACGGCCTGGCCAAGCTGGTGCGGGCAGCGCCGCCGGGATTATCCTCAGGCTGCGGCCGGCGTATCTGTCCCGCCCAGCACGGCCGCTGTCCGCTCGGAGCGACTGCATGACCTGGCTCGCCGCCTCCTATGCCTGGATCAAGGCCGCGCACATCATCAGCGTCATGGCCTGGATGGCAGGGATGCTCTATCTCCCGCGCTTGTTCGTCTATCACGCCGACGCGGTGCCGGGCTCGGTGCAATCGGAAACCTTCAAGGTGATGGAACGTCGGCTGCTGCGCGCCATCATCAACCCGGCGATGATCGCCAGCTTCGTCTTCGGCATCCTGCTCGCGTTGACCCCCGGACTCGTCGACTGGTCGGAAGGCTGGATCTGGGTGAAGCTCGCCGCCGTCCTCGGCATGAGCGCTGCGCATGGCTATTTCTCCCGCTGGCGCCGCGAGTTCGCCGAGGACCGGAACCGGCGGCCGGCCGGCTTCTACCGCAAGGTCAACGAGATCCCGACGGTGCTGCTGATCGTCATCGTGGTGATGGTGGCGGTGAAGCCGTTCTGAGGCTCGCCAGGGAACCCGACCGGACCATCAAATGTTTGTATTTGACTTGGATAGACCGCTTCGCTAACTCTTCGGAGCAGGGGCGACCGCCCCCGCCTTCTCCTTATAAGAACAATTCCGTCGACATCTGGCGCGCCAAGCTCGCGCCGGTCCTTGCAAAGCAGGACGGTCGCCGGGCCACATCCCAAACACATCTCAAACTAAACCGGACCCTCAATGCACCTGCAGGAACTCAAAGCGAAATCACCCGCTGACCTGCTCGCCACCGCCGAAGAGCTCGAGATCGAGAACGCGTCGCTGCTGCGCAAGCAGGACATGATGTTCGCGATCCTGAAGCAGCTGGCCGAGAACGATGTCGCGATCTTCGGCATCGGTGTCCTCGAGGTCCTGCAGGACGGCTTCGGCTTCCTCCGCTCGCCGGAGGCCAACTACCTTCCCGGCCCCGACGACATCTACGTCAGCCCGAGCCAGGTGCGCCGCTTCGGCCTTCGCACCGGCGACACCGTCGAAGGCCAGATCCGCAGCCCCAAGGAAGGGGAGCGGTACTTCGCCCTCCTCAAGGTCAACAACATCAACTTCGAGGACCCCGACAAGGTCCGTCACCGCATCAACTTCGACAACCTGACGCCGCTCTACCCTGACGAGCGCCTGCATCTGGAAATCGAAGTGCCGGCCGTTTTGCCGACGGCAAAGGAAGCCAAAGAGGCGAAGGACAAGGAAGCCAAGGAAGGCACCGGCAAAGAGGTCGGCGGCAAGGAGATCGGCGCCGCCCGCACCGGACGCCTCGAGCTGGCGCGCGAAGCCGACCGCAAGGACCTCGTCCGCAAAGACGTGACCACCCGGGTGATCGACCTGATCGCGCCGCTCGGCAAGGGCCAGCGCGGCCTGATCGTCGCCCCGCCGCGCACCGGCAAGACGGTGATGCTGCAGAACATCGCGCACGCCATCGCCCACAACCATCCCGAGGTCTACCTCATCGTGCTGCTCATCGACGAGCGGCCGGAAGAGGTCACCGACATGGCGCGCTCGGTGAAGGGCGAGGTCATCAGCTCCACCTTCGACGAGCCGGCGACCCGCCACGTGCAGGTGACCGAGATGGTGCTGGAGAAGGCCAAGCGCCTGGTCGAGCACAAGCGCGACGTCGTCATCCTTCTGGACTCGATCACGCGTCTGGCGCGCGCCTACAACACCGTGGTGCCGTCGTCGGGCAAGGTCTTGACCGGCGGCGTCGACGCGAACGCGCTGCAGCGCCCGAAGCGCTTCTTCGGCGCCGCCCGCAACATCGAGTTCGGCGGCTCGCTCACCATCATCGCGACCGCGCTGATCGATACCGGCAGCCGCATGGACGAGGTGATCTTCGAAGAATTCAAGGGCACCGGTAACTCGGAAATCATTCTCGACCGCAAGCTCTCCGACAAGCGCACCTTCCCCTCGATCGACATCACCAAGTCCGGCACCCGCAAAGAGGAGCTGCTGGTCGACAAGGCCGCGCTCGCCAAGATGTGGGTGCTCCGCCGCGTGCTGATGCCGATGGGCCCCGTGGACGCCATGGAGTTCCTGCTCGACAAGCTGAAGCACTCCAAGACCAACGCCGACTTCTTCCAGGCGATGAACACGTAAGGCGTCGCCTGACAGTCGGAACGAAAAAGGGCGGGAGAGTGATCTCCCGCCCTTTCTGTTTTCGACGTGCCGAGACTACCCGTTCGCGGCGATCGCCTTGGCGACGCCGGGGCGGGCGGCCATGCGGGTAGCCCAGGCCTTGATGTTGGCGAGGCCGGGGGCGGCGTCGACGAGCGCCTTCCGGCCGGCGACCACGGGGTAGAGCGCGATGTCGGCGATCGAGATTTCGCCGGCGATGTAGTCGCGGCCCTGAAGCTGCTTGTCGACGACACCCAGCATGGTCAGCAGCTTCTGCTCGAAATAGGCGGTGTTGCCCGGATCCTTCACCGGCACATGGGTCGAGATGTAGAAGATGTTGGAGGAGGTCGGGGCGACGTCGGTCGCGGCCTGCATGAACCACTGATAGGCCTCGGCGCGCCTGGCCGGATCCTTCGGGATCAGCTTGCCGGACTTCTCGGCGCAATAGAGGACGATGGCGCCGGACTGCGCGATGTTGATCGGCTTGCCGCCGGGGCCGTCGGCATCGACGATCGCCGGGATGGCGGCGGCCGGGTTGATCTTCAGGAATTCCGGCGTCTTCGCCTCGCCCTTCGTCAGGTCGAGCTTGTGCACGCGATAGGCGAGCCCGCACTCTTCGAGCGCGATGATGGCGCGGCGGCCGTTGCCGGTGGACGCGGTGTAGAGGTCGATCATGGACGTTTCCATTTTTGGTTTGAACGGGAGGAGCGGAGACTAGCAGACTGCCGGACGGGACGTCAGCGCGGTCGTCCCGCTACTCGCCCACCCTCGCGATCCTGAGCACGTTGGTGGCGCCGGGGGTGCCGAAGGGGACGCCGGCGGTGACCACCAGGCGCTGGCCGGGCTCGGCGAAGCCTTCGGTGCGGGCGGCCTCGGTCGCGATCTGCACCATCTCGGTGAAGCTGGCGATGTCGTGGGTCAAGACCCAGTGGACGCCCCAGAGGAGCGCGAGCTTGCGCGCGGTCGCCGGGTTCGCGGTCAATCCTAAGATCGGCACGTCGGGGCGCTCGCGGGCGGCGCGGAGCGCGGTCGATCCCGACATGGTGAACGTGGCGATGCAGGCGGCCGAGATGGTGTGGCCGACCTGGCGGGCGGCGGCCGAGATCGCATCCGCCGCGGTCGCCTCGGGCTCCGGATGCACCGCGTCCATGATGGTGCGGTAGAGCTGGTCGTGCTCCACCCGCTGGATGATGCG
>CAMDFP010000062.1 GCA_945897335.1 Asaia bogorensis
CCCTGGGAGGCCACGCAGGGGCTGATGAGCGGCGCCGCGGCGATCCTTCCGGCCGGAGCCCCGCTCTACCTGTACGGCCCCTATCTCCGCGGAGGCGTCGAGACGGCCCCCAGCAACCTCGCTTTCGACCGCAGCCTCCGCGAGCGCAATCCGGCCTGGGGGATCAAGCGCCTCGAGGACGTCGCCGCCGCCGCCCGGTCGGCGGGCTTCACCGGTCCCGACGTCACCGAGATGCCCGCCAACAACCTGAGTGTCGTATTCCGCCGGACATAAGACCGGCCCGGAGCGAGTCTGCGGGAATTAGCGAAAATTGTCGGTATTTTTCACTATTTTGCATCCCGTCCGGACGGTAAGTAAGAGACCTGGGTGGGGATGCCGCGTGCAGAAGGCATGCAGGGGAGGTGCTTGTGTTCGGATTCCGCTCGAAGACCTTCGACATCCAAGCGAGCCGGAAGGGCCGCTGGACCATCGAGCAGACGGCCAGCGACCAGGCCTCGGCCGAGGCAGCGGCCAAGGCGCTGTTCGGCAAGCTGAAGGACATCGAGGCGGTCCGCGTCGTCCAGGACGGCAAGGACGACAAGGTCCTCTTCGAGCAGAAGAAGCCCGAGGGCAAGGCGCCGATGGTGGTGCCGCAGATCGAGGAGGCGCCGCTCTGCGCGCATCCCGACGACCTGAACGGCGCCCAGGCCCGCAAGGCGATGAACAAGCTGTTCCGCCCCTATCTCGACAAGGCGCTGCTGACGCCGACCGAGATCATGCACAACGGCCGCGAGATGAAGCGGATCCTGGACTTCGAATCCATCGTCCAGACCGCGATCGCGCGTGTCGCCGGCGTGCAGAAGGGACCTGAGGGCGACGACGCGAAGAAGCGGAGCGACGTCCTCTGGAAGCTGTCGGACGCCGTCTCCCGCCGCGCCAGCGAGGCCGACAAGCTCAAGTTCCCGGCGATCCGCGAGGTCGGCTTCGACGCGGCGGTGAAGACCGTCGCGGCCTCGGCCAAGCCCGACGAGCTGAAGTTCATGCTGCGCTGCCTCTTGAGCCGCGAGCTGAGCCAGATGCGCTCTTGGTTCGGAAAGCTGATCCAGCTTCTCGAATGGTGCAACACCGCGCGCGAAGCGGCGGGGCTGTCGCTGCTCGACGACTTCATCTCCGACACGCTGGCGAGCGCGTCCCTGGTCACCGACATCATCGGCCAGCAGCCGAACCTCGCCAGCGCCATCATCAAGCTGATCGATGTCGCCGACGGCGAGTACAAGCCGAGCAAGACCCAGTCGGCCGAGATGGCGACGATGGAAGAGCTGCTCTGCAAGCTCCTGAAGGCCGGACGACTGCCCGCCAGCCGCGAGTTCCTGCTGGAGCGCGTGGCGAGCGAGCTGCGCAGCCAGAGCCCGCTCTCCAAGCGCGACGCCGAGGGCGAGTTCGAGCGCTACGACGAGGTCCTGGTACGCGTGCTGCTGCCGACCGGCGTCGCCGGCGGCACCGAGATGGCGGAAGCGCTGGTGCAGCGGGCGGCCAACTACCTCAACGTCGGCGGCGCCCCCGGCCACCGCGACGCGGTCGCCTGGATGATGCTGCGTGGCCCTTCGCCGCTGGCGAGCGCGCATCTCCTCCTGGTCCTGATGAAGAGCCGCTTCGCCTCGGGCCTGGAGAACGTGCCTACGTCGCAGATGAAGACGCTGTTCGGCGAGATCAAGGACCTGTCCCAGCTGGTCGCCCGCCCCGGCAATCCGATGAGCCACATGCGCGGCGTCACCAGCCTGTATCGCGCCATCGCCAAGAGCGCAGAGCTCGCCCCGGACGTCGCCGAGGTGTTGAAGAGCCAGCTCGACGACCTGCTCTACAACTACGTGGTCAAGGGCAAGATCATCGAGCAGATGGATAATCCGGAGCGGAAGCTGCACATGCGGGCCTTCCTGCTGATGCAGATGTGCATGCCCGACGTGCTGCCCGACGGCAAGGCGATCGCCGTCGCCCGCGAGGCGGTGGTAACCCATCTCCGCCGGCCCAATTTCGAGGTCGAGCTGGTTGCCGGGATCGCCGACCCGGCCGAGCAGAAGAAGATCATCCTGCAATGCCACCAGATGATGAAGGCCGGCGGCTTCCGCTGAAGACTTCGCACCCTTTCATCCTGCCCAATTTAGGCCAGGTAACTTATTCAGCCAAAAATTAACCAAGCCTGAATGAATACTCAGAGTAATTGGGACAAATTGTGAATAAGTTTTTCGCTGTTTTCCTCCCCTCTTCCAGGCAAAATAAGCCTGTACCTCCATCCATTCGGAGGAACCGGCCGGAGATCCGATAAGGGGATCGCGCGCAGAAAGCGCGCATGGAGGGTGGGGTGTTTGGATTCAGGCAGAAGACGTACGAGATCCAGGCGAGCCGGAAGGGCCGCTGGACCATCGAACAGACGTCGCACGACCCGGCCGACGCCGAGGTTGCTGCGAAGGCGCTTCTCAACAAGCTGAAGGACATCGAGGCGATCCGCGTCGTCCTCGACAGCGCCAGCGAGAAGGTCCTCTTCGAACAGAAGAAGCCCCAGGGGAAGGCCCCCGTGGTGGTGCCGCAGATCGAGGAGGCCCCGGTCTGCAAGAGCGCCGAGGACCTCTACGGCGCCGGCGGGCGCAAGGTGATGAACCGGCTCTTTCGCCAGTATCTCGACCGCGCCCAGCTGACCCCGACCGAGATCATGCACAGCGGCCGCGAGATGAAGCGGGTGATGGATTTCGAATCCATCGTGCAGACCGCGATCGCGCGCGTCGCCGGCGTGCAGAAGGACGCCGAGGGCGGCGACGCCAAGAAGCGCACCGATGCGCTCTGGACCATGGTCAACGGCGTCAGCAAGCGTGCGACCGAGGCCGACAAGCTGAAGCTGCCGAACATCAAGGAAGTCGGGTTCGACGAGGCGGTGAAGTTCGTCTGCAAGACGGCGAAGCCCGAAGAACTCAAGTTCATGCTCCGCTGCGTCTTCTCGCGCGAGCTCAGCCAGACGCGCTCGTGGTACGGCAAGCTGACCCAGGTGCTCGAGTGGAGCAACACCTCGCGCGAGGCGGCGGGGCTGGTGCTGCTCGACGACTTCATCTCAGACACGCTCTCGAGCGCATCGCTGATCACCGATATCCTCGGCCAGCAGACGAACCTCGCAGGCGCGCTGATCAAGCTCATCGACATCGCCGACGGCGAGTACAGGCCGGGCAAGGGGCAGTCGCCCGAGATGGCCGAGCTCGAGGAGATGCTCTGCAAGCTGATGAAGACCGGGCGCCTGCCGGCGAGCCGCGACTTCCTGCTGGAGCGCGTGCGTAGCGAGCTTCGCACCTCCAACCCGCTCTCCAAGAATGCTCCCGACGCCGAGATCGAGCGCTGCTGCGACATCATCGACCGCGTGCTGCTCGACCGCGGCGTCGCGGGCGGCCCCGGCATGGCCGAGGCCCTGGTGCAGCGCGCGACCAACATCCTGAATGCCGGCGGCGCCAACGGCCAGCGCGAAGGCGTGATCTGGGTGGTCCGCCGCGGGCCCTCGGCGCTCGGCATCGCCCACTTCCTGGTGGCGATCAGCGGCAGCCGGATCGCGGGGAACCTCGAAGACGTGCCGGCGATGCAGCTGGAGACGCTGATCGGCGGCCTGACCGAGGTCGGCGACCTGGTCGGCGGCGCCGGCAATCCGATAGACCAGATGCGCGCGGTGACCTGCCTCTATCGCGCCATCGAGGGCAGCCCCGGCATCGCGCCGGAGTCGGCCGCGGCGATGAACAACCGCCTGGACGAGCTGCTCTACGACTACGTGGTCAAGGGCAAGATCGTCGAGCAGATGGACAACCCCAGCTGGAAGCTGCACACCCGCGCCTTCCTGCTGATGCAGATGTGCATGCCGGACGGCAAGGCGATCATGGTCGCCCGCAAGGCGGTGGTGAGCCATCTCCGCCGGCCGAACTTCGAGGTCGAGCTGATCTCCGGGACCACCGATCCGGCCGAGCAGAAGAAGATCATTCTGCAGTGCCACCACCTGATGAAGGCCGGCGGATTCAGGTAGCGCTGTCTCATCTCGCACCCCCTCTCCCGCTGCGCGGGAGAGGGTTTCACGGCGAGGATTCCGCTAAGCTGGGGGCATGACACAGCCCCTCTGGCCCGATGGCGCGGCCTATGTCGATGGCCGCTACATGCCGATCGCGGAAGCCGCCATCCCGATCACCGACTGGGGTTATCGCCGCTCCGATGTGACCTACGACGTGGTCAGCGTCTGGGGCGGGGCCTTCTTCCGCCTCGACGATCATCTCAGGCGCTTCCGTGCCTCGATGCGGTCGCTGCGCCTCGATCCGCCGGAATCGGACGACGAGATCCGCCACGTGCTGACCGAATGCGTCCGCCGCTCCGGTCTCCGCGAAGCCTATGTCGCGATGGACTGTCTCCGCGGCCGGCCGAAACCGGGCCTGCCCCGCCATCCGCTCAACTGCAGGAACTACATCGCCGCCTTCGCCATCCCCTGGGTCTGGGTCATGTCCGAGGAGATGCAGGCGCGCGGCGCCCACCTGATCGTCGCGAAGACGCCGCGCATCGCCGATGAGTCGGTCGACCCCACGGTGAAGAACTTCCACTGGGGCGACCTGACGCGCGGACTGTTCGAAGCCTCCGACCAGGGCGCCGACAATTGCGTGCTCACCGACGGCAAGGGCTTCGTCACCGAGGGACCGGGCTTCAACGTCTTCGCCGTCACCAACGGGGCGGTCGTGACGTCAGACCATGGCGCGCTGGAGGGCATCACGCGGCTTTCGGTCCAGGAGCTCTGCCGGGACCTCGGCATGCCCTTCGCCATCCGTCCGCTGCCGGTGGAGGAGTTGCGCGAGGCTGACGAGATCTTCCTCGCCACCACCGCCGGCGGGATCATGCCGGCATCCCGCATCGACGGCCGCATCATGGGCAACGACCGGCCCGGCCCGGTCTCGGCCCGGCTGCGCGAGAGTTTCTGGGCGAAGCGCACACAAGGCTGGCACGCGACGCCGATCGAGTATTAGGACGAAGCCATCGCCTTCGAACCCCCTCTCCCACCGTAGGTGGGGGAGGGTTCCGACGGAGGCTAAGCCGTTTGAAGGAAGGCCCGGACCCGCTCAATCCCGCGCATCGTCAAGGCAATCCGACCCTCGTCCATCGGCATCGCCTGCGAGGAGAACTTGGCGATGACGATCTCGTTCTTCCGATCGACGAACAGGTTCTGGCCGTTGACGCCCATGCCGAACAGGAGCGGCGAAGGCCCATTCAGCACATACCATTTCGAGCGGTAGTGGATCGGCAGGCCGGGATAGTAGGGAATGAAGTCGCCCCGGTCCCAGGCGGCCCGGTCGCCATTCTTGAGAACGTCCTCGATCCAGGCTTCGGGAATGACCTGGCGGGCGCCGCGCTTGCCGCCCTGGACGACGAGCTGGCCGACGCGGGCGAGATCGCGCGCCGTGGCGCAGAAGCCGCCGGCGCAGCGGGGGGCGCCGAGGCGATCCACGGTGATGTAGGCACTGCGTTCGGCGCCCAGCGGCTGCCAGACGAGCCGGCTCATCAGGTCGGCATAGCGCTCGCCCGCCGCCCGCTCGATCGCCCAGCCCAGGAGATCGGTGTTGGGCGAGACATAATGGAAGCGCCCGCCATGCGGCCCGTCGGACTCGGCCAGGTTCGGGTAGAAGCTGCGGAGGTCGGTGGGTTTCTCGCCGGGCTCGAGCGGGTTCCAGCTGGTCGACTTGCGATAGGCGATGATCGGGCCTGAGGTCGCCAGATAGTTCTCGTCGAACAGGATGCCGGCCCGCATGTCGAGGAGCTGGCGCAGCGTCGCGCCCTTGTAGGCGGTGCCTGCCACCTCCGGGACCAGACTCGCCACAGGCGCCTCCAGGTCCAGAATGCCGTTCGCCGCCAGAATGCCGGCGAGGATCCCCAGCATCGACTTCGACACCGACATCAGGATGTGCGGGGTCGCCGCCGTCATGCCGTTGGCGTAGGTCTCGGCGACGATCCGGCCGCGATGCAGGATCACCAGGGCATCGGTGTCGGTTGCCACCAGGAAGCCATGCAGGTCCATCTCGCCGTCGATGCGAAGCCCGGCCAGATCGGCCGGCGCCGAAGGCAGCCGCCAGACCTGCTCGGGATCGTTGGCGATGTCGGTCGAGGGCACGATCTCGCGTACGTGCTGGAAGGCCCAGCGGTTGAACGGCGCCGTCCGCCAGTTCCCCAGCGTCACCTGGCCGGCGGCGGCCGGCGGGAATCCGTGCATCAGCGGGGCGTCGGTCACCGGTCGTTCCTCGAATCGAAGCGGGAGCTTAAGAGTCGCCCCGCGATCGGGTACGGTCAACGCACATCAGCCCTCCCGAGGAGTCCCGCCCCGTGATCCATGTTCTCGCCATCATCACAACCAAGCCCGGCATGCGCGATACCGTGCTCGGCATGTTCCACGCCAACATGCCGGCGGTCCATGCCGAGAAGGGCTGCATCGAATACGGGCCGGTGGTCGACACCGAGACCTCGCCCGCCAAGTTCGGCCCCGACACCTTCGTCGTGGTCGAGAAATGGGCGACGGCGGACGACCTGAAGGCCCATGCCGCGGCGCCGCACATGGCCGCCTATGCGGCCAAGGTGAAGGACATGGTCGCCAGCCGCGCGATCCACATCCTGAACCCGGCCTGAGCGCCGATGACCGACTTACCCCTGAAGGGCCAGGTGGCGCTGGTCACCGGCGCCGGCCGCGGCCTCGGCCGCGCCTTCGCCGAGACCCTGGCGAAGATGGGCGCGTCCATCGCCGTCCACGGCATGCGCGAGAACGGCCCGGCCGAGTTCGGCGAGGGCACCACGCTGACCGCGACCGCAGACGAGATCGGCAAGGCGCATGGCGTGAAGACCGTCCGCATCCTCGGCGACCTCACCCGGACCGACCAGGTCGCGCGCGTCGTCGCCGAGGCGGAACGGGCCCTGGGGCCCATCGACATCCTGGTCCACAACGCCGGCGGCGACATCGCGGCCGCCGGCGGCAAGCCCAACCCCAACGACTGCGTCTTCATCAAGGAGGTCGACGTCCGCGCCGTGATCGACCGCAACCTGCTCAGCACCATCTTCGTCTGCCAGGAGGTCGCGAAGGGGATGATGGAGCGGAGACGCGGGCGCATCGTCACCTTGAGCTCGATCGGCGCCTATGTCGGCCGCGACGTGGCGGCGATCTATGCGACGGCCAAGGCTGGCGTCGTCCACTACACCCGCTGCCTCGCCGCCCAGATGCGTCCCTACGACGTGACCGTGAACTCGATCGCCCCCGGCGGTACCCGCACCGGCCGCTTCCTCGGCACCGGCCAGGGCAGCGACCCCAGACGCATGGTGACCGAGGGCACGCTGGACCGCATCGCCACCGTCGACGAGGTCGCCCGCACCGTCGCCTTCTTCGCCGGGCCCGAAGGCGCCTTCGTCACCGGCCAGACGCTGCGCGTCGACGGCGGCGGCCAGCTCTGGCCGGCGTGACGCCCCTCGACACCCTCGACGTAGGCCCCCTTCGGAACCCTCTCCCGCGTCATACGCGGGGGAGGGGGTAGAACTCATGCCCAAGCTGACCCCGAAACAGGTCCAGATCTTCGTCGTCATCGGCGCCATGGTCCTGGCGCCGATGATCGCCATGCTCTCGGTCGCCGCCGTCGTCCTGCTGGTCGACTTCATGGCGGGCGACTAGAGCGCGTTCCGCTGAGCTAGACCCTCGATGGGTTCGGAACCCTCCCCCGCTGCGCGGGAGAGGGTTCCGAAGTGAGATCGACGCGATCCCATCTGAACGGAACGGGCCCTAGGCCCCCCCCGGCCGCCGCCGGGATCCGAACCAGCCGGATCGTCGCGGCTCATACTTTCGGCTGATGGGGTCCTCCCCCGAAATCGCGGAAAGTGACGCCATCGGAGCTGATCCAGCCCATAGCGGCCGGACGGGCCGCGGGGTGTCAACGGGTAACAAACTTCTTACGAACCAAACTTTTACTGATGGAGAGACAGTCGTGACGCAGGAAATCAAACTCGACAGGACGACCAAGCGGGGCATCGGCATCAAGGGGATGCTGTTCGGCGCGGTCGGCCTTTTCTCGGTGCTGCTGATCGGCAGCGTCGGCTCGAACGCCTACGACGCCTGGAAGAAGGACGCTGCGGCCGAGCGGGCGCAGACCTTCGATGCCGGCGTCAACAAGTTCGTCGCCGGGTTGTTCGAAGTGCTGATGGAGCGGCTCTACACCAACAACGGCCTGCAGGCGGAGGCGTCGGCCACGCCGGCGCTGCTGAAGGAGATCGAGGCCCGGCGCAAGACGGTGCGCGAGAACTACGAGCCGGGCCTGGCCGTGCTCAAGGCCGAGGAGTTCCCCGGCAAGGCGGCGCTGCTCGCCGAGCTCGACACGGCGCTGGCCAAGGCCAACCAGTACCGCGCCCAGGCCGACAAGGCGATCCTGCTGCCGCGCGACCAGCGCGACGAGAACCTGCGCAAGACCTTCATCCCGACCATCACCGATTCGGTGAACGCCTCGCTGAAGGTCTGGTTCGCCGCCCTGCATCACGCGGCGAAGGACGACCCGGCGCTGGCCCGGCTGGCGACCATCAAGGAGATCGGCTGGCGCATGCGCGACATCTCCGGCGGCGAGCGAGGCCTCGTGTCGACGGCGATCGCCGGCGGGACGCCGATCTCGGCCGACATCGTGGCGGCGAGCGCTGCTTCGCGGGCCCGGGTCGACCTGCTGTGGGCGCAGCTCGAGAACCTGACCCTGGCAGAGGGCACGCATCCGGCGATCAAGCGCGCCATGGTGGCGTCCCGCGACAAGTACTATGGCGAGTTCCGCAAGCTGAACGACGAGATGAAGAAGATCAGCGACGCGGGCGGCAAGTACCCCATGGATGCGACCAAGTACGTCGAGACGACGACGCCGCAGATCGGCGAACTGCTCGGCGTCATGTACGCCGGCGGCGAAGCGAGCGAGGCCCACGGGACCGCGGTCAAGGAGGAGTCGCTGAAGGCTCTGATTCTGGACCTCGCCCTGATCGGCGTCGTGATCGTCGTCGCCGTCGGCGTGTTCTTGCTGGTGGCGCGTCGGGTGGCACGTCCGCTGCAGGCGATGACCGGCGCGATGCTCAAGCTGGCGGACGGCGATACCTCGGTCGAGGTGCCGGCGGTGGGCCGCGGGGACGAGATCGGCGCGATGGCGAACTCGGTCCAGGTGTTCAAGGACAACATGATCGAGGCCGAGCGTCTGCGCAGCGAGCAGCAGGCCGAGCAGGAGCGCCAGATCGAGCGCGGCCGGAAGATCGAGTCCAGCGTCGGCACCTTCGAGAAGCTGATCGGCGAGATGGTGAACTCCGTCTCCACGGCGGCGACCCAGCTGCAGTCGACCGCGGAGTCGATGGCGGCCACCACGGAGGAGACCGCGCGGCAGTCGACCACGGTCGCGGCGGCCTCGGAGCAGGCCACCCAGAACGTGCAGACCGTCGCCTCCGCCACCGAGGAGCTGTCCGCCTCGATCAGGGAGATCGGCCAGCAGGTGACGCAGTCGAGCAGCATGATCAACTCGGCGGTTCAGCAGGCCAACGCCAGCAATCAGCAGGTGCAGAACCTGGCGAGCGCGGCGCAGAAGATCGGCGACGTGGTCAAGCTGATCAACGACATCGCCGGGCAGACCAACCTGCTGGCCTTGAACGCCACGATCGAAGCGGCCAGGGCCGGCGACGCCGGCAAGGGCTTCGCGGTCGTCGCCTCCGAGGTCAAGGCTCTGGCCAACCAGACGGCGAAGGCGACCGAGGAGATCGCCTCGCAGATTCGCACGATCCAGGACGCGACGGCCATCTCGGTGCAGTCGATCCAGGGCGTGACGGACACCATCGGCAGGGTCAACGATACGGCGACCTCCATCGCCTCCGCGGTCGAGGAACAGGGTGCTGCGACCCAGGAGATCGCCCGTAACGTCCAGCAGGCGGCGAAAGGCAACGAGGAAGTCTCCGCCAACATCGTCGGCGTCAACAAGGCGACGGAGACGACCGGGCAGGCGGCGAGCCAGGTGCTGGTCTCGGCCGGCGAGCTGACCAAGAACGGCGCTAAGCTGAAGGAGAGCGTCGAGTCGTTCCTTCGAGACGTCCGCGCGGCGTAGTTTTCTCCATCGCTACGCCCCCGCCGGTCCGTTGGCCCCCCCCGCCGACGGACCGGCGTCTTTTTTTGATTGGTCGCCGCCCGAGCCGGGGACGTCGCCGCTCGTACTTTCGGCTGATGGGGCACTCGCCCGAGATCGCCGAAAGGCCTTGCCAACCAGACCGCGAAGGCGACCGACGACATCGGCCAGCGGATCAGCCAGATCCAGGGTGCGACCATTGCCCGGACCGGGCTTGCCCTTGCGACTCTCGGGCCTGCCCCGGACAGCGACCGAATGTCGCGGAAAACGACATTTCGAGCCCGGACCGCCGCGCCGTCACGCAACCGTCAAGTAAGTCAACGAAGCTTCCATGCAGTCCGTCACGCCGGCGGCGATGCAGCAAACCGGCCCGACCACCCGTTTCCGCGACGCCGCGGTTTCACCGAATCGAAACGAGCGGTTGCGGCAGATCAGGCTCCCGCGATGACGCGCAAGGACATCGTCGTTTCCGAGCTCGGCGATCAGCAGTTGCTGGCGCCCGACACGATCGCGCGTTCGCTCGTCGCCAATGACCAGATCAAATACTATTTCGCCTTGCTGCAGACCGCTCGAGACAATGCGGATCACCCGCATGTCCCAGCTCCCGACCTCAAGACCGAGAGGGTCGCGAGCCAGCTGAGCGACGACTGGCTCGACGACGTCGTCGCCGGGACGCGGAAGGTTCGAGCCGGCTCGTACCTGGTGCCGCACGGGCCGGAGGTCATCAGGCGGATCCGCGCGGGCGTCGAAGCGATGCTGACCTGCCTGCCGGAGACGGGTCGGGCGCCGTTCCTCGACCGGCTGTCCAGGCTCAGATTGCCGGCGCCCGGCCACGGCTCGATCAGCACCGATCTGATCGCGGCGATCACGGCCGGCGATCGGAAGAGCGGCGACAGCCTCCACCTCATCGTCATGGATGCCCACCGGGCCATCAACCAGCTCCAGGCCGCGACCGCGGTGGAGACGCTCGCAGGCGCTCGCGTCCATCGCCTCACGGACCGAGGACGACGACGGGTCGAGGCGTTCATGGAGGGCCTCAATCGCACGGCGCCCTTGAAGTTCGACCATCCCGGCCTGGGGACGACAGCGACCGAGCACAACGGCCAGCTTCTCATTCAGAACGACATCGGCACCACCGATGCCCATGTCCTGGTGGTGCGCGTCCGCGACCTCGGCGTCACCGTGACCTATACCGACATCCACGACGCCCGGCTGAAGTTCTTCAAGAGCCTCTTCAAGGCATTCGACGTGACCTGGGAGGGCACCGAACAACGCCAGAGCGACAGGCTTTCCTCCGGTCAATACCTGCTCTCGACCGGCAGCTACGGCGCCCGCAACGAGGCGAAGCTCCGGGCGTTCCTCGCCCATCTCGGTTCCCGCATCGTGTTCCTGATCGACTGGAACCACATGCGAAAGCGGCTCCGAGGGTTCGTCAGCAAGGCGCGCGCGGTCGGCGTGCTCAAATGGGCGGCCGACAACGACTATGGCCATCGCGCGCTGATCGAGATCGGCGGCGAGCGGGCTCTGGCCGAGGCGATCGAGTATGCCGGCGGGCAGATGCTGAGATACGGCCAGCGCCTCGATGAGCTCGTAAGCGAGGACCGTGCTGGCGAGCTGCTGCGGGAGGCGTTTCGGCTCGCCTCGGTCGGGCTCCAGCAGCGCCGATCGCGCCGGGTCGTTCTGGACGAGATCAAGGCCAGGTTCCGTCGCGAATTCGAGAATGAGAGGCTGGGCATCTTCGATACCGCCGCGGCCCACGTGACCCTCGGCTTCGACATCGCCTTCCTTCTGCGGGAAGCGCTCGAGCGGATGGGCAGCCCTCGTGGCCATGCCTGGATATCGAAGTTCGCCTCCCGTGCCGCGCTGTGGGAGACGAAGGCCGACCAGCTTTTGAACGAGGCCAGAGACGACATCAAACGGCTCGAGCGCCCGCCGTCGCTGCTCCGGTTCTTCGAGAGTGCCGACGACGCCGTCGACGAGCTCGAGGAAGCGGCGACGCTGGTGGAGCTCTCGCTTCTTATCGCCCCCTCCGCGGACGTCGTCACCAGGCTGAAGGAACTCGCCGACCTGCCCCTGCGATCGGCCCAGGAACTGGTCAAATGCGTCGAATGCGCGGCCTCGGTCACCCGGTCCGACGTCCGTGACGACCTCGACGACTTCCTGGAGTCGCTCGAAAGACTGATCGCGGTCGAGCACGCCGCCGACGAGCGGTTGCGGGCGATGAGGCGCTGGCTGGTCGCCGAGAACATCGATCAGCGACAGGTCATGCTGCTGCGCGAGCTGTCGCAGGCCCTCGAGGCTGCGACGGACGCCCATGCGCATGCCGGCCAGATGCTCCGCACCTATCTCATGGACGAGGTGATCGCGTGAGCCGCCGGGCCGAGAAATCGGGGCCGCTCGCCGGCGAGGTCTATCGGATTCCCTTCGATGGCGACCCGAAGCAGCTCCCGACCAAGGATACGGTCGGCTCCAAGGCGCACAACCTCATGCGGCTGGCCGGCTGCGGCCTCCCGGTTCCTCCTGCCTTCGTGCTCGGCACCGGCATCTGCCGGGACTTTCTGAAGCGAGGGTCCAAGGCCCTCGACGGGCTGGACCAGATCCTGGAACGCGAGCTGCAGCACCTGGGCGCCCGGACCGGCCGTCTTCTCGGCGATGCGAAGCGTCCGTTGCTGCTGTCGGTTCGATCGGGTGCCGCGATCTCGATGCCCGGGATGATGGAGACGGTCCTCAACGTCGGGCTCACCGAGGCGACGCTGCGGGCCCTCATTCGCATGATCGGCAATCCCCGGCTCGCCCATGACTGCCGGCGCCGCCTGGTGCAGCAATACGGCGAGGTCGTGCATGGCATTGCGCCGGAGCGGTTCGAGAAGCGGCTCGAGGCCGTCCTCGCCGAACTGGAGGCGACCGACGTCGACGAGCTCGGCGCGAGCGGGCTTCGAAGGATCGCCGCCGCATTCGAAGAGGAGTTCGAGTCCGCGAACGGAAAGCCGTTTCCCTCCGATCCGAACCTCCAGCTCGAGGCCGCCATCGAGGCCGTGTTCCGCTCGTGGGCCGGCGCCAGGGCCAAGAGCTACCGGAAGCTGAACCGGATTCCCGAGGACCTCGGCACGGCCGTCATCGTGCAGGCGATGGTATTCGGGAATCTCGGGCCGGACTCGGGCTCGGGCGTCGGCTTCACCCGCAATCCGTCCGACGGCAGCAACGAGCTCTACGTCGACTACCTGTCGAACGCGCAGGGCGAGGATGTGGTCTCCGGCCGCCGTCGGGCGATGGGCCTGGCCGACCTGGAGCGGCGGGCGCCCGCCGCCCACCGGGCGCTGATCGATGCGCGAGCGCTTCTCGAGCGCGAGTTCCGCGACGTCCAGGACTTCGAATTCACGGTCGAGGACGGCCGGCTGTTCCTCCTGCAATCCAGAACCGGCAAGCGGACGCCGCTGGCCGCGCTCAGAATTGCCCATGATCTCGCCGAGGAGGGGCTCATCTCGGCCGCCGAAGCGCTCGAACGGCTGCAATCCATCGACCTCGCGGCGATCGAGAACGTGCGATTGAGGCCGACGGCGGCTCAGACGGCGCTCATGCGCGGTACCTCGGCCAGCGCCGGCATCGCCATCGGTGCCGTGGTGTTCGATCCTGCGCGGGTCGGGCCTCTGAAGCAGCGGAAGAAACCGCTGATCCTGGTGCGCCCGACCGCGGATACGAGCGACATCGGCGCGTTGTCGGAAGCGGCCGCGCTCATCACGGTCGATGGGGCCCGCACCTCGCATGCGGCCGTGGTCGCGCGCCAGATCGGGATCGTCTGCGTGGTCGGCTGCGAAGGACTGGCGATCGACCCGTCCGGCCGCAGAGGCACCTTCGGGTCCGAAGCCGTCGAGGAAGGCGAGGTCGTCTCCGTGGACGGCGCCAAGGGGGAAGTCTACCGCGGTGCGATCGAGGTCCACAGCGAGCGCCCGACCGAGCTCCTCGCCAAGATCGAGCAATGGCGGGAGAGCGAAGGGCCCGCGTCCAGGCGACGCCCGGCCGCTCCGCGCAAACGGCGCCGGTAGCCGCAGGCTGGACCGGGCCGCTCCCGCCGCCGACGCGAACACAGGCGGATCATCCAAAGAAAAACGGCGCCGGAGGGACCCGGCGCCGCTTTCAGGCTCCCAGACGAAAGCGGCTTATTTGGCAGCCGCGACCGCCCGTTTCGCCATCACGGAGATGATGTGCGCCCGGTAGTCGGCCGAGGCGTGGATGTCGGAGTTGAGGCCCTTGGCGTCGACCTTGATGCCGTCCAAGGCGGCGGCGGCGAAGGTCTTGCCGAGCGCGTCCTCGAACGACTTCTTGCGGAACACCCCGCCCTCGCCGGCGCCGGTGACGGCGACGCGGACGCCGCCCTTGGTCTTGGCGACGAAGACGCCGACCAGAGCGTAGCGCGACGCCGGGTTGCGGAACTTCTGATAGGCCGCCTTCTCCGGTGCCGGGAACGAGATCGCGGTGACGATCTCGCCTTCCTCGAGCGCCGTCTCGAACAGGCCGGTGAAGAAGTCGTCGGCGGCGATCTTGCGCTTGTTGGTGACGATGGTGGCGCCGAGCGCGACGCAGGCGGCCGGGTAGTCGGCCGCCGGGTCGTTGTTGGCGACCGAGCCGCCGATGGTGCCGCGGTTGCGGACCGCCGGGTCGCCGATGCCTTCGGCGAGATCGGCCAGGGCCGGGATCGCCTTCTTGACGTCGGCGGAGTTCGCCACCGCCGCATGCGTGGTCATGGCGCCGATGGTGACGCCGCCGCCCTCGGCCTTGATCCCGACGAGATCCTTGATCCCGCCGAGGTCGACCAGCTTGGAGGGCGATGCCAGCCTGAGCTTGAGCGTCGGGATCAGCGTCATGCCGCCGGCGACGATCTTCGCTTCGCCGGTCGCGGCCTTGGCGGCGTCGGCGACCGATCCGGCCTTCTGATACTCGAAATTATACATGTTGAGTGTCCCTCCGCTTACTCGGCCGCACGGGCCATGTGGGCGTTCGCCGCCCGCCAGATCTTCTCGTTCGTCGCCGGCATGTCCATGTGGACGACGCCGACCGCATCGCAGATCGCGTTCATGATCGCCGGCGGCGACCCGATCGCCCCCGCTTCGCCGCAGCCCTTCACGCCCAGCGGATTATGCGTGCACGGCGTCGGCTTGTCCGAATGCTGCACGTCGAAGTTCGGGAAGTCGTCCGCTCGCGGCATGCAGTAGTCGTTGTAGGAGCCGGTGAGCAGCTGGCCGTCCTTGCCGTAGACGCAGCTTTCGAGCAGCGCCTGGCCGACGCCCTGGGCGATGCCGCCATGCACCTGTCCCTCGACGATCATCGGGTTGATGATCTTGCCGAAATCGTCGGAGGCGACGAACTGCACGATCTCGAGGATGCCGGTCTCCTTGTCGATCTCGACTTCGGCGATGTAGCAGCCGGACGGATAGGTGAAGTTGAGCGGGTCGTAGAACGCCTGCTCTTCGAGGCCGGGCTCGAGCTCGGTGATCGGGTAGTTGTGCGGCACGTAAGCCGTCAGCGCCACTTCGCCGAAGGTCTTGGCCTTGTCGGTGCCGGCGACCGTGAACTTGCCGTCCTTGAATTCGACGTCCTTCTCGGACGCTTCCATCAGGTGGGCGGCGATCTTCTTGCCCTTGGTGATGATCTTGTCGAGCGCCTTGACCAGCGCCGCACCGCCGACGGCGATCGAGCGCGAGCCATAGGTGCCCATGCCGAACGGCACCTTGGCGGTGTCGCCGTGGACGATGTCGATCTGTTCGAGCGGCAGGCCCAGTTTCTCGGAGACGACCTGGGCGAAGGTGGTCTCGTGGCCCTGGCCGTGCTGGTGGCTGCCGGTGAAGATCGAGACCGAGCCGGTCGGATGGACGCGCACATTGGCACATTCATAGAGACCGGCACGGGCGCCGAGCGAGCCCACCACCGCCGAAGGCGCGATGCCGCAGGCCTCGATGTAGCAGGACATGCCGATTCCGCGCAGCTTGCCCTTGGCCGCCGCCGCCGCCTTGCGGGCGGGGAAGCCTTTGTAGTCGATCATCTTCATCGCCATGTCGAGCGTGGCGTCGTAGTTGCCGGTGTCGTATTGCAGGGCCACCGGCGTCTGGTAGGGGAACTGGCTCGGCTGGATGAAGTTCTTCCGGCGGATCTCGGCCGGGTCCATCTTCATCTCGCGCGCGGCGATGTCGACCAGGCGCTCGATCAGGAACGTCGCCTCCGGCCGCCCGGCGCCGCGATAGGCGTCGACCGGCACGGTGTTGGTGAACACCGCCTTCACGTTGCAGAAGATCGCGGGCGTCGTGTACACGCCGGCCAGCAGCGTCGCGTAAAGATACGTCGGCACGCAGGTCGAGAACGTGGAGAGATACGCGCCCATGTTGGCGAGCGTCTCGACCCTGAGGCCGAGGAACTTGCCGTCCTTGTCCATCGCCAGCTCGGCGTGGCTGACATGGTCGCGGCCATGCGCGTCCGACATGAAGCTTTCGCTGCGCTCGGCCGTCCACTTGATCGGCTTCTTCAGCTGGCCCGCCGCCCAGGTGACGATCGCCTCTTCGGCATAATGGAAGATCTTCGAGCCGAAGCCGCCGCCGACGTCGGGAGCGACGATGCGGAGCTTCGATTCGGGGATCGACAGCACGAAGGCGCCCATCAGGAGGCGGATGACGTGCGGGTTCTGGCTGGTGGTGTAGAGGGTGTAGTCGCCGGTCGCCTTGTCGAAGTCGCCGATGGCCGCGCGCGGCTCCATCGCGTTCGGGATCAGGCGGTTGTTGACCAGGTCGATCTTGGCGACCTTATGCGCCTTGGCGAAGGCGGCGTCGGTCGCGGCCTTGTCGCCGAGACCCCAGTCGTAGCAGATGTTGCCCTTGGCCTGTTCCCAGACCTGGGGCGCGCCCGGCTTGACCGCTTCCTTCAGCGACACGGCTGCCGGCAGCACGCCGTAATCGACGTTCAGCGCCTCGGCGGCCTCGCGGGCCTGCTCCTTGGTCCCGGCGATCACGACGGCGACGATGTCGCCGACATGCCGCACGAACTCCTGGGCGATGACCGGATGCGGCGGCTCGACCATGTTCGAGCCGTCCTGGTTCTTGATCAGCCAGCCGCAGGGAAGCCCGCCGACCTTCATGTCCTCGCCGGTGAAGATCGCGACCACGCCCGGCATCGCCGCGGCCTTCGACTTGTCGATCTTGTTGATCTTGGCATGCGCGTGCGGCGAGCGGACCATGATCGCATGGGTCTGCCCGTGGCGGTTGATGTCGTCGGTGTAGGTGCCGTCTCCGGTGAGGAAACGAGCGTCTTCGCGGCGCTTTACCGAAACGCCGATCCCCGTACCTTCTGCCATGGCGGTCTCTCCCTCATCATCATCTTTTGTTTTGTCGACTTGGCCGGCCCGGCTTTCAGGCCATGGCCTTGGCGCCGGCGGCAATCGCCTTGACGATGTTGTGGTAGCCCGTGCAGCGGCAGATGTTGCCCTCGAGCCAGTCGCGGATCTGCTGCTCGCTCGGGCTCTTGTTGTTTTTCACCAGGTCGAGCGCGCTCATCACCATGCCCGGCGTGCAGAAGCCGCACTGCAGGCCGTGATGCTCGCGGAAGGCTTCCTGCATCGGGTGCAGCTTGCCGTCCTTGGCGACGCCTTCGATGGTGAGCACGTCGGAGCCTTCGGCCTGGGCTGCCAGGATGGTGCAGCTCTTCACCGACTTGCCGTCGACATGGACGACGCAGGAGCCGCACTGGCTGGTATCGCAGCCGACATGCGTTCCGGTGAGACCGAGGGTCTCGCGGATGAACTGAACCAGCAGCGTCCTTGGCTCAACCGAGCCGGACACCTTCTTGCCGTTGACGGTCATCGACACAGTGGTGGGCATCGCCCCCTCCCGGGATTTGAGTCTTCTCTAAGGTCTTGGCCTTCCGGACGGCACGATAGGTTCTTGGACTTGGGGGTCCGGTCGGCGGCGGGGTTAGTGTCGACGGACCGGCGTTGCCGGTCAAGCTCTTGCAAACCAATGGTGGAAGACTTCCTCGCAACCGTGAAAGCGGCTATGAAACGAGCGGTCAGGAGAGGAGCGATTTCCGGATGCCGCAGCCGATCGAATTCTGGTTCGACTTCTCCTCGCCCTACGCCTATCTGGCGGCCCAGCGGATCGACAAGATTGCCGAGAATCACCGGCGCTCCGCGGCCTGGAAGCCCTTCCTCCTGGGTGCGGTGTTCAAGGCGACCGGCGGCCAGCCGCTGGTGAACCTGCCGGTCAAAGGCCCCTATGCGCGCCACGACATGGAGCGCTCGGCCCGCGAGTTCGAGACACCCTTCGTCTTCCCGGACAAGTTTCCGTTCTTTTCGGTGGCCCCGGCCCGGGCCTTCTACTTCCTGGACGCGAGCGACGCCGGCAAGGCCAAGGCCTATGCCAAGGCGGTCTACAGGCGGATCTTCGCCGAGGGGCACCCCGTGGACAGCGCCGAGGCGGCGGCCGAGGTGGGCGCGGGGATGGGCCTCGACCGCGACGCGATCCTGGCCGGGATCAACGACGCAGGGGTCAAGGAGAAGCTCCGCAGCGAAACCGACCGCGCCCTCCAGCTCGGCGTTTTCGGCGCTCCCTTCTTCTTCGTCGACGGCGAGCCCTTCTGGGGTAACGACCGACTGGAGCAGATCGACCGCTGGCTCGACACCGGCGGGTGGTGAGCTAAGCCCGCCGAATGAGCCTCATCTCCTCCCAGATCAACCCGCGCTCGGACGAGTTCCGCCGCAATGTCGAGGCGATGCGGACGCAGGTGGCCGATCTGAAATCGCTGGTCGCCCGGATCTCGGAAGGCGGCGGGGCGCAGGCCCGGGCCCGTCATCTGGGGCGCAACAAGCTGCTGCCGCGGGACCGCGTGCGCACGCTCCTGGATACGGGATCGCCGTTCCTGGAGCTCTCCCAGCTCGCCGGCCATGGCCTTTACGACGACGACGTGCCGGCCGGCGGCATCCTGACCGGCATCGGCCGGGTCTCGGGCCGCGAATGCGTGGTGATCGCCAACGACGCCACGGTCAAGGGC
>CAMDFP010000063.1 GCA_945897335.1 Asaia bogorensis
GACCGTGCGCGTGCCGCCGCCACCGGCGCCGGCGAGCCGGACTGGCTCGCCCCCGGCATCGCCTGCGACATCGCGGTCGCCGACGATGCCGACCTCGCGGCGATCCGGCAGGCGCTCGGCGACGCTCCGGTCGACGCGAACCTGATCCCGGCCGCGGCCAGGCGCAAGCGCCTGCTGATCGCCGACATGGATTCGACCGTCGTCACCTCCGAGACGCTGGACGAGATCGCGGCGTACGCCGGCCTGAAAGAGGTGATCGCCGCGATCACCAGGCGATCGATGAACGGCGAGATCGACTTTCCGACCGCGCTCCGCGAGCGGGTCGCCATGCTGAAGGGCCTCGCCGTCGATGCATTGCGGCTGACCCTGGATGCGACCGAGCTAACACCGGGCGCCAAGACGCTGGTGCAGACGATGAAGAGGAACGGCGCCTACACCGCGCTCGTTTCCGGCGGCTTCACCTACTTCACCGAGGCGATCGGCGCCCGCTGCGGCTTCGACCTGCATTGCTCCAACCTGCTCGGCATCGGCGACGGCGCCCTGACCGGCGATCTGATCGGCCCGATCCTCGACATGGATGCGAAGCTGGCGAGCCTGAAGGAGCTGGCCGAGGCGCATGGTCTCGCGCTGAGCGAAGCCGTCACGGTTGGCGACGGCGCCAACGACATGGCCATGCTGGGTGCCGCCGGCCTCGGCGTCGCCTTCCACGCCAAGCCCGTAGTCAACGCCGAGATCCGCATCCAGATCCGCCACGGCGACCTGACCGCGCTCCTCTACCTGCAGGGCTACCGCCGGGACGAGTTCGTCGGCGGCTAGGCCTGCCTAAGGCCGGTCAGCGCCTGGCGGAGGATGTCGTTGGAGCGGCTGGCGACCATCACCCGCCATTCCAGCGAGGCCGGAAAGAACATCTCCCGCAGATACGCCTTCATCTCCTGGCCCTGCTTCGACGACGGATCGCCATAGGCGTGTAACCAGACGTCGCCGCGGGTTGACTTGCCGACCGAACGGCGGTCGAAGGTGCCGTACTCGATGGCGCCGGAGGTGATGTTCGCCCCCGGGCAGGCGTCGGGCGGCACCTGGCAGAGCATGCCGGTCAGGCGATTGGCGAGATGGTCGGTGCCCTTCAGCTGCTCCTCGGTCGGCGTCACATGGTCGAACCAGGCGCGCGCCATGCCTTCGCCGGCCTGGCCGGCATAGATCATGTCGCCATGGCCGAACGGCCCGAGCCCGGTGTGGTAGTCGACCAGGCAGATGTCGGTCTTGTTCTGCATCCAGTTGGCGAGGATCGAGCGGAAGGTGCGGTTGGACCAGGTCGGCCCGTGTCCGCCGAAGCCGGTGCCCTTGGGATTCACGTGCTGGGCAAAATGCGTCGCCTTGGCCAGGAACTCGGCGTTGGGGCGGCCGTAGAAATTGGCGATGGCGCGCTCGGCTTCCGCCATCGAGTTGTCGTTCCACTCCTTCGGATTGATCTTGTCCTGGAGCGCCTCGTAGTCGGGGTTGGTCGGCAGCGGCTTGGTGAAATCGAGGAAGTTGCGGTTGAGGTCGACACTGTCCTCGTTCACGCGGCGGCCATAGGCGAAGCCGTAGGGGTTGATCGCGTGGATCAGCAGCGCCGCGGTGTCGGGAGAGGCGTCGCGGTGATAGTGCCGGTTCTCCAGCCACGAGACCTGGCAGCCGGAGCCGCAATAGCCCTCGATGCCATGGGTGGACGAGACCAGCACCAGCAGCTTATTCGCCGTCCTCGGACCGAGCCAGGCGACGTCGGTCGAGAGGTCGCCGCCGTCAGGCCCCTTGGCCGGATGGGCATAGGAATCGACGATCTCGGCGCCGGCGGTCGCGGCGGCTTTCAGGAACTTCTCCCGGGCCTCGGCATAGGAGGCGGCGAAGAACGAGCTGACAGATTTATTCACTCGAGGATTCCTTAGGCTGCCGCGAGGCCGGTCAGCGCCTGGCGGATGACGTCGTTGGACCGGCTGGCGACCATGATCTTCCATTCGAAGACCGAGGGATAGAACATCTCGCGCACCAGCGCCTTGGTCTCGCGACCGAAGGCGGAACCGGGATCGCCATGGACATGGACCCAGTTGTCGGCCCGCAGCGACTTAAGCACCGTGCGGATGTCGTGGGTACCGTACTCGATGCCGCCGGCAGTGAGGCGGACGCCGGGAAGCGCCGCCACGATCGCCTCCGACAGCGTGCCCGGAATCGCGTTCGCCAGATGCTCGGTCCCCGTCCGCTCGCGCTCGGCCTTCAATTCCTCGATTGTCGGGGTGACGTGATCCCACCATTGCCGCGCCATGCCCTCGCCGGAGCGCCCGCCATAGATCATGTCGCCATGGCCGAGGGGACCTAATCCGGTGTGGTAGTCGATGACGCCGACGTCGGTCGCGCCCTTCAGATGTTTCTCGGTCAGCGCGCGCAGGGTCGCGTTCGACCAGGTCGGTTTGAAGCCGCCGAAATACGTCCCCTTGTCGTTGACGTATTGCCCGCCATGGACGGCACGCGGCAGGAAGTCGGTGTTCGGCATCTTGTAGTAGGCGGCGATCGCCTGGTCCGCCCTGGCCAGGGCGTCCGGCGTCCACTCGCGCGGATTCACGTGATCCTGGAGCGCCTCGTAGTCGACGTTCTTCGGCAGCGGCTTCGAGAAGTCGAGGAAGTTGCGGTTGAGGTCGACATTGTCCTCGGTCACCCGGCGGCCATGGGCGAAGCCGTGCGGGTTGATCGCATGGACCAGGATCACGGCCGTATCCGGCTTGGCATCCCGATAGTAGTGCCGGTTCTCGAGCCAGGAGACCTGACAGCCCGAGCCGCAATAGCCTTCGATGCCGTGCGTGGACGAGATCAGCAGCAGGCGCTTCTTCGCACTCCTAGGCCCGACCCAGGCGATGTCGGTGGCGAGGTCGCCTCCGTCCGGTCCCTTCAGCGGATGCGGGACGGATTCGACGAACTCGGCGCCGGCGGTATCGGCCGCCTTCAGGAACTTCTCCCGGGCCTCGGCATAGCTGTCGGAGAAGAACGACGCGACGGAAGGCATGGGGCGCTCCTGGCTCGGGAGCGCCATTCTTAGCCTGACGTGGGGGGTTCGGCCACTAACCGGCGGTGGTGAGGCCCTTCGCCGCACGCTCGCGCCATTGCACGCCGCCGACCAGCGCCAGCAGGATCAGGCCGATCGCGTCCGTGACCGGCGTCGGGTTGACCAGGCAGAGCGCCGCCACGATCAGCACGATCCGCTGCCACAGGTTCGCCGGGCCGAGGAAGTACCCGTGCAGCCCGGCGGCAATGGCGAAGCAGCCGATGAAGGCGGTGATGAAGGCGCGGATGATGGTGAACGGATCGCCGATCATCAGCAGCGCCGGCTCGTAGACGAACATGAACGGCACGATGAAGCCGGCGACGCCGATTTTCATGGCGATCCAGCCGGATTCCCACATGTCGGCCTTGGCCAGGCTGGCGGCGGCGAAGACCGCGAGCGCGACCGGCGGCGTGATTGCAGACAGGATGGCGTAGTAGAAGGCGAACATGTGCGCGGCCGGGGCGACGATGCCGAGCTTGATCAACGCCGGGATCAGCAACGACGCCATCATGATGTAGGCCGGCGTCGTCGGCAGGCCGAGGCCGAGCACCAGACCGGCAGCCGCCGTCAGCACCAGCGCGATCACCATCGTTTCCTTGGAGAGCTCGACCAGGAGCGCCGTGAAGCTGATGCCGAGGCCGGTCATCGCGATCGAGCCGATGATGAGGCCGGAGCAGGCACAGGCAAGCGCGACCGCGACCGAGTTCTTCGCCCCCTCCTCGAGCGCGAGCAGCGCCGACTGGAAGGTGATGCCCTGGCGCGTCGACTTCTTCATCAGCGCCACCGGAAAGCAGGAAAGCGCGCCGATCAACGCCGCGAGCGGGGCCGAGTAGTCCTGGTACATGCCGACCAGGACGATCAGGACGGGAATGAACAGGTGCCCGCGTTCCTTGAACACCTGCTTCAGCGGTACGATGTCGGACGCGGGAAGCCCGACCAGGCCCCGGCGCTTGGCCTCGAAATGGACCGCGCCGAAGCAGGCGACGTAGTAGAGGATCGCCGGGATCAGGGCCCAGACCGTCACCTGGAAATAGCTGACGGCCAGGAACTCGGCCATGACGAAGGCGGCCGCCCCCATCACCGGCGGCATGATCTGGCCGCCGGTCGAGGCGACGGCCTCGACCGCCGCGGCGAAGGGTGGACGGAACCCGGTCTTCTTCATCAGCGGGATGGTGATCGGGCCGTCGACCATGACGTTGGCGACGGCCGAGCCCGAGATGGTGCCGAAGAGGCTGGACGACACCACCGCCACCTTGCCCGGCCCGCCGGCGGAGCGGCCGGCGAGCGCCAGCGCGAACTCCATGAACAGCCGCCCGGTGCCCGAGCGCTCCATGAAGCTGCCGAAGACGACGAAGAGGATGACGTAGGAAGCCGAGACCGCGAGGGTGGAGCCGAAGATGCCTTCGGTCGTGAGATAGAGCTGATCCAAAAGTAGCAGCGGATCGATCTTGGCGATGAGGAGCGCGTGGCCGACGAAGACCGCCGTGGTGACCGGCAGCGCCCATCCGGTGGTCCGCCGCGTCGCCTCGATCACGGCGGCGATGCAGACGAGGCCGAAGACGATCTCCGGCGTGGTCGGGTCGTCGATGTAGGGGATCCGGTTGATCAGGGCCTTGTAGTTGACGAAGAGATAGAAGACCGAGGCGAGGCTGAGCGCCAGGAGGGCGAAGTCGTAGGCCTTGGGCAGCCAGTTCTTGGCCTCGGGCCCCGCCTCGCCCTCGGTCGACGACGCTTTCCAGCCATAGGTGAGGAAGACCAGGGCGAGCGCGAAAGCGAGATGGCCGCCGCGGAAGAACAGCGCCTCGGGCGGACCGAAGGCGGCGATCCACATGTGCCAGAGCGACATCGCGATCGCGATGACCGACGTCAGGCCGCGGATCAGCGCCGCATACCCCCCCATCACGTCCCCCTCAAATCAGTGGGGCCGGGTTTAGCCCCGGCCCCTCTTTTTTCGTCGTCTCCCCGACGCTCAGAGCGCGCCGATCTCCTTGAAATATCTGGCGGCGCCCGGATGCATTGGCACGCCGATGTCCTCGGCCATCATCTTGGGCGTCGTCACCTCGATCGCCTTGGTGATGAGGACGAGGTCCTTCCAATTGGCGTGCATGGTCTTGGTCATCATGTAGACCTTGTCAGCCGGGAGCTTGCACGAGGTGATCAGGTGGGCGGCATAGCCCACCACCTGCACCGGCTGGGTCTGCTTGGGATAGGTGTTGGCGGGAATTTCGATCTTGGAATAGCCCGGGTTGATCGCCCGCATCTTGGCGACGGTCTCGTCGCTGTAGGGCAGGATCTTCATGTCGCGCGCGGACGCGAGATCCATGATCGAGGACGCCGGGCTGGTGGTGCCGAGCGTGAAGGCCTGGGCGTGCCCGTCCTTCATCAGCGAGACGGCGTCGGTATAGGAGGGAATGAAGTTCGCCTTGCCCAGCGCCGTGTAGTCGAGCCCGACGGTCTTCAGGATGTGCTGGGTCGCGACCTCGGCGGTGTTGCCGCGGGTCTGGATCGCGACCGACTTGCCCTTGAGGTCGGCGATCGAGTTGATGCCGGCGTCCGCCAGCACGACCACCTTGAAGTATTGCGGGTAGAGCGACGCCATCTGGCAGACATTTGTCGTCTTCGCCTTGAAGGGCTCGGTGCCCTGGATGCCGTCGACCGTCGAGATGGAGTTGCCGAAGCCGATCTCGGCCTTGCCCTGCTCGATGCCGAGCACGTTGGCGATGCCGGCGCCCGGGCTCGTCTGCACGGAATCCCCGTGCAGCGCCTTCTCCCACATCGCCTTCAGCGATCCCGCCAGCGGCACCCAGGCGCCGCCCTGCGGGCCGGTCATGAAGCGGTAGGTCTCCGCAGCCGACGCCGGCTGGGCGGCGAGCCCGAGAGCGAGGGCGGCGGCAAGGACGAATGATCTGCGCATGGGTATCCTCCCGAAGGTTGTTTTCCGGAAGGCTAAGCCGGCCGGCCCAAGGGTGGCAACCGGGACGGCAGACCGTCCAGGAATTCCGGCACCTCCGAGGGGCGGGTGAGGATGACGGCCCTGCCGCCGAACCCCTTCAGGGCGCTCATGAGTCGCGGCCGCTGGTTCCGGCGAAAACGCACGACGTAGCGGAAGAAGGCGAGGTCGATCTGCTCAGGGCAGCCGTCGGCCAGGTCCGGGCGGGTGCGGCCATAGCCGGCGGCGATCCGCTTCGTCACCCGCCAGAGGCAGGTCGCGGTCGAGAAGTCGAGCACCACCGCGGTATCGGCGACGGCGAGACGATCGACGACGGTCCCGCCGTAGTTGCCGTCCATGATCCATTCGGGCTTGGCCGTCAGCGCCGCCACCTGCACCCGCCATTCCTCCTTCGGCGGCTCGACCCAGCCCGCGCGCCAATAGTGCTTGTCGAGATGGATGACAGGCAGTCCGGTACGCGCGGCCAGCGCCAGTGACAGCGTCGACTTGCCGGCACCGGAGCATCCCAGGATGAGAACGCGGCGCATCGCCGATTAATGGAAGCGTTCGACGTCGAGACCGGCAGCGGTGGCTGCATCTCCTTGCGCCGAGTCAGCCGTCGCAAAGACCCGAGCTCCCGCAGCCATCGCGCCCGCAATGTGAAGAGCATCCAGGGTTCTGAGGCCGTATCGCAGGCCAAGCTGTTCGACGAGACGGAGAGCGCTCTCAAACTCGGACGGACCGAGCGGGTACACCAGCAGTGACGAGCGGCGAACGAGTTCCTCGAACCTGTCTATAACGCGCGAACTACTCTCGGCATCGATCAACCGCGCGCGTTGCCGGCGAGCAACCAGACAACGGAACTCAACGACGGACAACGTGCTGATCGCTAGGCCCGCCTGCGACGTTGCAAAAGACTCGAAGCTTTCTGAATGCGCTTCATTGAAGAACCACTTCGCGAGTGCGCTCGTATCGACATACGGGCGAGTCAACGCTGATCCCGCTCCTCACGAAGCAGAACCTCACTCGGAACCTCCATGAATGGCATCGAAGCCCGTAGCTCGGCCAACGACGGCATCTCAACTGTCGTCTGAATGGCCACAAGCTTCGCGATCGGCTGCCCGTGACGGGTCACCGTCACTTCGCCCTCGCGCGAAAGAACCTGTTCAAGTTCCGGAAGGGCGGCCCGCAACTCACGAATGCTCAGGGATCTCATGACAAACCTCCACGCCTTCTGTGGCACAATTTAGTGTCACAGAAGGCGTGGAGCAAGGCCGGAGCTACCTCTTGAACGTCTGGACCAGCGACTCCGAGGTGCGCGCGAGGATCGCCAGATCGATGCCGACGGCGACGAACTTGTAGCCCCACTCGATGTAGCGCTTCGCGTCAGCCACCACCGGGGTGAGGATGCCCGCCGGCTTGCCGCCGAGACGCTTCGGCGCTGCCTGGATCGCCGCCTGGACGTCCGGATGCGCCGGGTTGCCGATATGGCCCAGCGCAGCCGCGAGGTCGGAGGGGCCGATGAAGACGCCGTCGACACCGTCCACCGCGGCGATCTCCTCGATCCGGTCGAGTGCCGGCCGGGTCTCGACCTGGACCAGCACGCACATCTCGGATGTCGCCTGGTTGAAGTAGTCCTTCACCCGGCCGAAGCGGTTGGCCCGCGTGCCGGAAGCGACGCCGCGGATGCCGTCCGGCGGATAGCGGGTGGCGGCGACGGCGGCCTTCGCCTCTTCCGCCGACTGCACCATCGGGATCAGAACGGCATTCACGCCGAGATCGAGATAGCGCTTCAGCAGCACGGAATCGTTCCAGGCCGGCCGCACCACCGCGGTGACGGATGTCCCCTGCATCGCCTGCAACGCCGACAGCACCTCGTTGGGATCGCCCGGCCCGTGCTCGCAGTCGACCAGGATCCAGTCCGGCTCGGATCCGGCCAGGGCTTCGAGCGCCATCGGGTGCAGCATGTTCGACCAGAGGCCGATCTGAGTGCGCCCGGCCGCCAGCGCGTGCTTGAAGCGGTTGATCGGCATGTCGGTGAGCATCAGTGGATCTCCGGTTCGGGAACCCGCGGCCCGTCACGGAGCACGTCGAGATCGCAGCCTTGGTCGGCCTGGGTGATGTGCATGGCGTGGAGCGCGCCCCAGCCGCGGCCGAAGCGCGGCGGCGGCTTCTTCCACGCCGCCTTCCGCTTCGCCATCTCCTCGTCGGAGATCTTGAGGTTGAGGGTGCGGCCCTCGATGTCGAGCTCGATCATGTCGCCGTTCTTCACCAGCGCCAGCGGGCCGCCGATATAGGCCTCGGGCGCCACGTGCAGGACGCAGGTGCCGTAGCTGGTGCCGCTCATGCGTGCATCCGAGATGCGCACCATGTCGCGCACGCCCTCCTTCAACAGTTTCTTCGGCACCGGCAGCATGCCCCATTCGGGCATGCCCGGGCCGCCCTGGGGGCCGGCGTTCTTGAGGATGAGGACGGAATCCTTGGTGACGTCGAGGTCGTCGCTGTCGATGCGCGCCGCCATGTCGTTGTAGTCCTCGAACACGACCGCAGGCCCGGTGTGCTTCCACAGCTTGGGATCGGCGGCGGTCGGCTTGATCACCGCGCCGTCGGGCGCCAGGTTGCCGCGCACCACGGCGAGACCGCCGGACTTGTAGAGCGCTTTCTCGCGGCTGACGATGACGTCTGTGTTGTAGACCTTGGCGTCCTTGATGTTGTCGCCGAGCGTCTGGCCGTTCACCGTGCCGGCCTTGCGGTCGAGGAGATCGCCGAGCTCGTTGAGGAACGCAGGCAGGCCGCCGGCGTAATAGAAGTCCTCCATCAGGTACTTCCCCGACGGACGCACGTTGGCGATCATCGGCACGTGCTTGGAGATCTCGTTGAAGCGGTCGAGGGACAGCTTCACCCCGGCGCGGCCGGCCAGCGCCAGCAGATGCACGACGGCGTTGGTCGATCCGCCCATCGCCATCAGCGTGGTGACGGCGTTGTCGAAGGACTTCTCGGTGAGGATGTCCGAGGGCTTCAGGTCTTCCCACACCATGTCGACGATGCGCCGGCCGGAGAGGGACGCCATGCGCGAATGGTTCGAGTCCGGCGCCGGAATCGAGGACGCCCCCGGCAGCGTGAAACCGAGGACCTCGGCCATGCTCATCATCGTCGCCGCGGTGCCCATGGTCATGCAGGTGCCGTAGGAACGGGCGATGCCCTCCTCCACCTCCTCCCAGTCCTTTTCGGTGATATTGCCGGCGCGGAGCTCGGCCCAATATTTCCAGGAATCGGTGCCGGATCCGAGGAAGTTGCCGTGCCAGTTGCCGCGCAGCATCGGCCCGGCCGGAACGAAGATGGTCGGCAGATCCATGGTGATGGCGCCCATCAGCAGCGCCGGCGCGGTCTTGTCGCAGCCGCCGAGAAGCACCGCGCCATCGGCCGGGTACGAGCGCAGGAGCTCCTCGGTCTCGATCGCCAGCAGATTGCGATAGAGCATCGTGGTCGGCTTCTGGAACGGCTCAGCCAATGCGATCGCCGGCATCTCCAGCGGATATCCCCCGGCCTGCCAGATGCCGCGCTTCACCTCCTCGACCCGGAGCTTGAAGTGGCTGTGGCAGGGGTTGATGTCGGACCAGGTGTTGATAATCGCGATCACCGGCTTTCCGACCCAGTCATCGCGCGTGTAGCCCATCTGCAGGGTGCGCGAGCGATGCCCGAAGGCGCGGAGGTCGGCGACGCCGTACCAGCGCTTGGAGCGCAGGTCGTCGTAGGTCTTGCGCCGTCGGGAGCCGGCCGCAGTCATGGGTGATCCTCCGGAGATGAGCTGGGGCGCTCCCGCCAAGGGGAGCGCAACGAGGGGGAGGACGATGGTGCCCGAGTCAGGAGCGGCGGATCAAGCGCCGCGGTAGGCGACCAGGTGCTGATGGGTGTCGACGAAGTGCCGGAAGCGCACGACCATGCCATCTGCGTCGAAGGTCCAGAGGTGCATCTCGAGGTCACGGACGGCCTTCCCTGTCGCCTTGCCGACCAGTTCCACGGCGATCACCGCCACCACCTGGTCGGCAGACGCGAGGATGCTGAGCGGCTGGAAGCGCCGGAAGTCGAGATTGTCGAGTTCGCGGAAGAAACCTTCGACCCGATCGCGCCCGCGCCTCGGCTGCAGCCAGGGCACGCCGTGGTCGACGGCGTCGTGCTCCCATTCGACGTCCGGAGAGAGACGCGCCAGAATCGCCGACACGTCGCCCTGGCCGAATGCCTGGTACATCGCCTGAACGGTTTCGGTGTTCGTCGCCAACTTCGCCTCCCGATGGATCTTCGGAGGCCGATACGCAACGCATACGCGCCCGGATGACCCGGTTCAGACCTTCCCGTTGCGCTTCTGGCGCTCGAGCAGCGCCAGGATCTCGGCGAGCTTGGTCCGGGCCTCGGCCTGGCGCTTCTTCGGATCCCGCTTGGTCCAGTCGTAGAAACCCTTGCCGGACTTCACGCCGATGTCGCCACGGGCATACATGTCCTGGACCAGCCGCGAGGGCTCGGCCGAGTGGTGCAGGTAGGGAACGATCGCCCGCTGCACCAGGGCATGGGTGTCGAGGCCGCTCAGGTCCTTCTGCTCGATCAGACCGGTGATGCACATGCGCGGGCCCAGCATGGCGCGAGCGGCATGATCGACCTCCTCCGGCCCGCAGATGCCCTGCTCGATCAGGTGATAGGCCTCGTGCAGGATCGCGTGCTGGAGCCTGTTGATCAGGAAGCCCTCGATCGGCCGGTTGAGGACGAGCGGGTCCTGGCCGCAGGCGCGGACGCCGGCGATGACCGTTTCCGCCGCTTCGTCCGAGGTCTCGGATGTGCGGATCACCTCGACCAGCGGCATGACGTCGGCCGGCATGAAATAGTGGAGGCCGAGGAACCGCCCCTTGTGGGCAAGGCCGGCGGCGAGATCGTCCAGCGGCAGGCCGGAGGTATTGGTCGCGAGCACCGGCCGGCCGCCGTAGCGGGCCTCGATCTCGGCGTAGAGACGCTTCTTGAGTTCGAGCTTCTCCGGCACGGATTCGATGATCAGGTCGGGCGCCTGGTCGGGAAGCTGGGCAGTCCCGGTGACACCTGGGACCTTCTCCGGCACCCGTTCAGGGCTGCGGCTCAGGACCTGGACCTTGGCGCCCGAGCGCAGGAAGGCGGCGGCGATGCCGGCCCCCATGACACCGGAGCCGGCGACGAGAACGGAAGAGGGAGCGGGCATTTAGGCCTTTGGAGATGGAGACGACGAAACGACGCGAATTTATGATCAGCCGTTCAACTCACGGCGGTCCTCGCGCGTGAGAGTGGCCGGCACCGGCACGAGAGCCTCGAGTTCCACCGCATCATCGCTGTCGTCGAGGTCGCTCTCGGGCGCGCGGCCGCAACGGCGATTGTCCAGAAGACGCGCGGTCTGCGGCTTGATCTCCGCCAGATTGCGCCAGACGCGGCAGAAATAGGCGACGGACTGCCGGGGCTTGCCGCCGTGGTAGCGGCGGACCGCGGCCTCCCAGTCGCCGAGGTCTTCGTGATGGGAGGCGAGGTACTTGGCGGCATACGCGACGTTCCGCTGCGGCGACAGCAGATCGCCGAGCGAAGCGAAGGCGTTGCCGTGGTATTTCACCGACAGCTGCATGCACCCGGCGTAGAGGTTCTTCTTACCCTTGGCGCTACGGTCGCCGAGGATCTTCTTCGCCGCATCCAGATTGCTCGCATAGACGACGCGGCCGCCGAGATTGAGGGCCCAAGGATAGGGCTTGCCGTTGAAGCCGCTCTCGGTGACCGAGATTGCCTGCAGCAGGCCGTCCGGGATCCCCCGGGAGCGCTCGGCCTCCGCAATATTGACGGTGCAGGGATTGGGGCCTGCGAGGGCTATGCCCGGAGCGAGAAGGGCGGCTCCGAACGCGAGGTGGATCAGGGCGCGCTTGATGACCATGTCGGCCTTCTCCGTGACATAGACGCCACTGTCAAACGCAATAATGCCTTGACACGATAAATCAGTGGCTTGGCGGCCGCCTCTCCCCTGGGCCGGGGCGGCGTGTTAAGCGAGAGGGGCCGGCGGCAACCGCCGCCGCCTCCCTCCACCCGCCGTCAGGAGCAGCCGTAGCCGCGATGTTCCCGACCCTTCTGCCGGTTGCGCCGATCCTGGCGGGGACCGCCCTGCTCCTGGTCGGAAACGGCGTCTTCTCGACCTTCATCGCTCTCCGCATGTCGTCCGAAGGCTTTGCCACCGGCTCGATCGGCATGGTGGTGGCCTCGTACTCGGTCGGCTTCCTGATCGGCTGCCGCCTCGCCGGCCGGCTGGTCCGTCGGGTCGGGCATATCCGCGCCTTCGCCGTTCTCGCCGGCGCCATGTGCGCGATCACACTTCTTTATCCGTTCGTGGTCGGGACCGTCCCTTGGACGGTGCTTCGCGCCTTCAACGGCGCGGCTTCGGCCGGGATGTTCATGATCACCGAGAGCTGGCTCAACCACCGTACCCGCGCCAACGAGCGCGGCCGGGTGCTCGCGAGCTACACCATCTCCAACAAGCTGGCCTTCGGCGGGGGACAGTTCCTGCTGGGCCTCGCCGACACCTCGGGCCAGCTCCTGTTCATGGTTTCGGCGATCGCCTATGCGCTGGCGCTGCTGCCGGTCGCACTCACAGCCGAGTCAGCGCCGCCGATCGAGGATGCGCGCCGCATGCCGCTGGCGGAACTCTACCGGGCCTCCCCACTCGGCGTCGTCGGCGTGCTGCTGGCCGGCCTGGTCGGCTCCGCCATCTCGGGCCTGGCCCCGGTCTTCGCCCAGCGGATCGGGCTCACGCCGGCCGGCGTCGGCCAGTTCATCGCCGTCATGACCATGGGCGGCCTCGTCCTCATGTGGCCGATCGGCTGGCTCTCCGACCGCTTCGACCGCCGCCGCGTCCTCCTGGTCGTCGTCATCTTGATGATGCTGTCGACCGTCGGACTTGCGGTTGCCTGGTCCTGGTCGACTCTCGCCCTCTACGTGCTGATCGCGCTGTTCGGCGGGCTTTCGGGCGCGATCTACCCGATCTGCGTCGCCCACACCAACGACTTCATCGACCGCAGCCAGGTTGTCTCCGTTAGCGGCAGCATGCTGCTTTTGTGGTCAGTCGGCGCCACCATCGGCCCCTTGGCGGCGAGCCCGCTTATGGACGCTTTCGGCCCATCCGCGCTGTTTTGGCTCGCGGCCGGCTTTAGCATGGCGCTTGCACTATTCGTCGCCTACCGGCGCAGGATGAGGGTGGGCCGGCCCGTGCCAGAGCAATCGCCCTTCGTCCCGGAGGCAGCCATCACGCCGGTCGCATCCACGCTCGACCCTCGCGCAGACCGTCACGAAGATGTGTCCAGCTAATGCTAGTGTCAGATTAAGAAACATTGAGCTAAAGTCGCGCCGCCTCAGGGCGGGAGGGGCTCGGATAGTATGAAAGTCGTTGCTCAACTTGCTGTCGTCGCGGTTCTGGTCTCGGCGGGTGCCGGCGGCTGGTACTATCGTGATGCGTTGCTGCCGGGCCAGCAGGCCAAGGCCAGCGCGACTGCGACACCGGCGCAGCGGGCCATTCCGATCGAGGCGAAGCAGGTGCGGATCGGCCCGATCGACGACACCGTCGAGGCCGTCGGCACGGCGCTCGCCAATGAAAGCCTGACGGTCACCACGAAGACCTCGGGCATCGTCAAGACGATCAGGTTCAACGAAGGCCAGGTGGTAAAGGCCGGAACGGTCATCCTCGAGCTGGACGACCGCGAGCCCAGCGCCAACCTCGAGGCCGCGCGCGCCACCCGCGACCAGGCGAAAGCCGCCCGGGACCGGGCCAAGAGCCTGCTGACGACCGGCAACGCGCCCCAGGCCCGCGTCGACGATCTCGAAGGCGTCTATCGCGCCGCCGAAGCCCGCGTCCGCGTGATCGAGGCGCAGGTCGCCGATCTGAAGATCACGGCGCCGTTCTCGGGCCGGCTCGGCATCCGCCGCGTCAGCCCCGGATCGCTGGTTTCGGTCGGCACGTCGATCACGACGCTCGACGACGTCGACGTCGTCAAGTTGCGATTCTACGTACCGGAGGCCGCGATGGCCGCGCTCGCCCCCGGCGCCACGGTCACGGCCGCCGGCAACGGCGCTCCCGGCCGCACCTTCTCCGGATCCATCACCAGCGTCGACACCCGCGTCGATACCACCACCCGCGCGATCGAGGTCCGGGCCGAGTTCCCGAACCCCGACGGAGCGCTGAAGCCCGGCATGTTCCTCACCGTCAAGCTCGCGCTCAACCGGCGCGAGAACGCGCTGATCGTGCCGGAAGAGTCGGTGGTTCCCGAGGGCATCCGCCAGTACGTCTACATCGTCACCGACGGCAAGGCCGTGAAGACCGAGGTCAAGCTCGGCGCGCGCCTTCCCGGCGAGGTCGAAATCCGGGAAGGACTGCAGCCCGGCTCTGTCATCGTCACCAGCGGCATCCAGAAGATCCGCGATGGCTCGCCGGTCCGCACCGGAGCCTGATCCAACCGCCATCGAGGGGCGCCTATGGTTCTGTCCGACGTCGCCATCAAGCGCCCGGTCTTCGCGACCGTCATCAGCCTGGTCCTGCTGACCTTCGGGCTCTTCGCCTTCCAGCGCCTCGCCGTCCGCGAATATCCCGACATCGATCCGCCGATCGTCTCCGTACAGACGACCTACAAGGGCGCATCGCCGAACATCATCGAAGTCCAGGTGACGCAGATCCTGGAAGACGCGCTTTCCGGCATCGAGGGCATCAAGACGATGACCTCGTCGAGCCGCGAAGGCTCGTCCTCGATCTCGCTCGAGTTCCGCATCGACCGCGCCATCGACGGCGCCACCAACGACGTCCGCGACAAGGTCGGCCGCGTGATGTCGCGCCTACCGGTCGACGCCGATCCGCCGGTGATCTCCAAGGTCGAGGCCGACGCGCGACCGATCATCTGGATCTCGCTCTCCTCCGACCGCATGTCGAGCCTCGAGCTCACCGACTATGCCAAGCGCAACCTGGTCGACCGGCTTTCCAACATCAACGGCGTCGCCACGGTTCGTATCGGCGGCGAGCGTCGCTATTCCATGCGCGTCTGGCTCGACCGGCGCGAGCTCGCCGCCCGCGAGCTGACGGTCCAGGACGTAGAGGGAGCGCTGCGCAAGCAGAACGTCGAGCTTCCAGCCGGGCGCGTCGAGTCGACGATGCGCGAGTTCACCGTGCGTACCGACACCAGCATGAAGACACCGGACCAGTTCCGGAACATCGTGCTGGCGGTCAAGGACGGCTTCCCGGTCCGCCTCGGCGAGGTCGCCAAGGTCGAACTCGGGCCCGAGGATGCGCGCGGCGACGTCCGCAACAACGGCAACCTCGCGATCGGCCTCGGCATCGTCAAGCAGTCGAAGGCAAACACGCTCGACGTTGCCGAAGGCGCCAAGGACATGATCGCGCTGATCCGGACCACGCTCCCGGCCGGCCTCGCGCTCGACGTGTCGTTCGACACCTCCACCTTCATCGCCCAGTCGATCCACGAGGTGTTCCACGCGCTCGGCATCGCGCTGGCCCTGGTCGTCGGCGTCATCTTCTTCTTCCTGCGCTCCTTCCGCGCGACGCTGATCCCGACCATCGCCATCCCGGTGTCGATCGTCGCCTCGTTCATGATCCTTGCTGCCTTCGGCTTCTCGCTGAACGTGCTCACGCTGCTGGCATTCGTGCTGGCGATCGGCCTGGTCGTCGACGACGCCATCGTCGTGCTCGAGAACATCCACCGCCACATCGAGGAAGGCGAGCCGCCGCTGCTGGCTGCCGTCCGCGGCGCGCGCCAGATCGGCTTCGCGGTGATCTCGACCACGCTGGTGTTGATCGCCGTCTTCATTCCGCTGTCGCTGCTCCCCGGCAACACCGGCCGCTTGTTCAGCGAGTTCGGCATCTCGGTCGCCGCCGCTGTTCTCTTCTCGGGCCTGGTGGCGCTGACGCTGACGCCGATGCTGTGCTCGAAGCTGCTGAAGCCGGTCGAGGGCGAAGGGCTGCTGCACAAGCTGACCGAGCCCCTGTTCCTCGGGCTGATCGGGGGTTACCGCTGGCTGCTCACGCATGCGCTGAAGGCGCCGCTCGTGGTCGTCGCGCTCGGCATCGCCGTCTCCTGCTCCTCCTACTTCCTGTTCAAGGCGCTGCCGCGCGAGTTCGCACCGACCGAGGACCGGGGATACTTCTTTATCTCGGTCACCTCGCCCGAGGGGGCTGCGATCAACTACACGCGCGAGCAGGTGAACCGGATCGAGGCGATCCTGAAGCCGCTCATCGAGACCGGTGTCGTCGAGCGCGTATTCACCAACGTGGCCCCGTCGTTCGGCCGTCCCGGCGACGTCCGCCAGGCCTCGCTGAACATCCGCCTAAAGCCGTGGAGCGAGCGCAGCCAGAAGCAACAAGAGATGGTGCGCGAGCTTTTCCCGAAGCTGAACGCGCTGCCGGGCGTCCGCGCCATCGCCATCAACCCGCCGAGCCTGGGGCAGCCGGCCTTCCAGCTGCCGCTCCGCGTCGTCATCGGCGGCAACACCTATGAAGAGCTGGTCGGCTGGCGCGACACGCTGATGCAGCGGATGCGCGAGAACCCCGGGCTTCAGAACGTCAACGCCGACTACGAGGAAAACAAGCCGCAGTTCCGGGTCGAGATGGACCGCAACCGCGCCGCCGATCTCGGCGTCGCCGTCGATGAGGTCGGCCGCACGCTGGAGACGATGCTGGGGTCGCGCAACGTCACCACCTTCTCGGACCGCGGCGAGGAGTACAACGTCATCCTCCAGGCCAGCCCGCAGGACCGGGCGACGCCGAGCGATCTCACCAACATCTTCGTGCGTTCGCAGACGACCCGGGCGTTGGTCCCGCTGTCGAGCCTGGTCCGGCTTCGCGACACCGCCGGCGCCAGCGAGTTCTATCGCACCGACCGGCTCCGTTCGATCACGGTCTCGGCCAATCTCGCCGCAGGGTACACGCTCGGCGACGCCATCGAGTTCGTGGAGCGGACGGCCGCGACAGAGCTTCCGCCCCAGGCCCGCATCAGCTATCGCGGCGAGGCACGCGAGTTCAAGGAAAGCTCGGCCGCGATCTACTTCACCTTCGCCGTCGCCCTCCTCACCGTCTTCCTGGTGCTGGCAGCGCAGTTCGAGAGCTACGTCCATCCCTTCGTCATCATGCTGGCGGTGCCTCTGGCGGTCACCGGCGCGCTCGGGACCATGTTCCTCCAGGGCCTGTCGCTGAACGTCTACAGCCAGATCGGCATGATCATGCTGGTCGGAATCGTCGCCAAGAACGGCATCTTGATCGTGGAGTTCGCCAACCAGCTGCGAGACGAAGGCAAGAATGTCTACGACGCCATCCTCGGATCGTCGGTGGCCCGGCTCCGCCCCATCCTGATGACCTCGATCGCGACTGCCATCGGCGCTCTGCCCCTGGCGATCGCCACCGGCGCCGGCGCGGAGAGCCGCCAGGCCATCGGCAACGTCATCGTCGGCGGCGTGCTGTTCGCGACCGTCATGACGCTCTTCGTCGTCCCGGTCTTCTACCTGCTGATGGCGGCCAAGACGAAGCCGGCCGGCTTCGTCGCCGAGTCGATCACCGCGCTCGAGAAGAAGGAAGCCGTCGACGGTCCCGCGCCGGCGCATGGGCACGCCCACAAGCCGCACGCCCCCGAGCCTCGCCCGCAGCCCGCCGAGTAACCAGGGCGGACTTCGTTTCGAAACGGCCGGCAGGCACTCCTGCCGGCCGTTATCGTTTCAGGACTTAAGGCAGCGCCGCGACGCCGAAGACCAGCGGATGCACCGCGACCAGCGCGACCCAGAGCGCGGCGGCGAGGCCGATCCGGCTCCAGCCGATCTCCGCCGCGACGAGACGGTTCCTGCCGGTGAGGATGGCGACGAACGGCACGACCGAGGTGACGGCGGCGAAGCGCTTCCAACCCTCGGGGTCGCGGCGCGCCTGCTTCCTGTCGATCGAGCCCATGCCGGCCGCCGCCACGATCATGATGCTGCCGAACAGGAGGTAGGAGGCCATGTCGCCATTGGCGACGAAGTGCGAGGCCGCCCACAGGAGGAAGCTCCAGAGCATCGGATGTCGGGTGATGCGGAGCACGCCCCGCGCCGGCTCGTCCTCCGCCTGGGACAGGTGTCGTTCGCCCATGACCATGGTCGGGTTGGGTGCGGTGAGCGAGCCGACGAAGAGCACGAGCGCCGGCGCCATCACCACGGGCGGCACCCACAGCATCCAGGTCTCGATGAAGCGGACCCCGTAGAAGGACTCAGGCGAGGTCGCGCCCTTGTAAGCGATGGCGAGCCAGGTGATGCCGATCGCGGAGAGCACCGAGAACAGGCCGCGGAAGCCGTTCTCGCCGATCTTCGCGGCGATCATCCAGCGCAGCGGCGAGCCCGCCAGCACCACATGCAGCGCGATCCAGAAGCCCGCCGCAACCGCCAGCCGCGTCATCGCCGGATCGAAGGCATCCGCAAGGTCACCCATCATGGCCTCCCGTCATTGGCGCTTCCCGTCTAGCATCCGCCCCGTTGTCGCGTCGACCTCGGGACATTATGCTGCACCGCAACATCAGCCCGGAGCGACCGATGGATTGGCAGGTTCTGCTGGCTTTCACCCTCACCATGACGGTCCTGGCGATCGCGCCGGGCCCGGCGGTGCTGCTGGTTGTCTCGCACGGCGTGAAGTCCGGATTCGGCGCCTCGCTCAAAGCGGCGCTCGGCGTGCAGACCGGCAACGGGGTCTACTTCCTGCTCTCGGCGGTCGGCCTCGGCGCCATCCTCTCGACCTCGGAGACGCTGTTCTACGTCGTCAAGTATGTGGGCGCGGCCTATCTGGTC
>CAMDFP010000064.1 GCA_945897335.1 Asaia bogorensis
AGACGTCGACGTAGCGGGTGTTGAAGGCGACCCACTGGCCGTCGATCTGGCGTTCGTAGCGGTTGCGGGCGGTGACGACGGCGGTGTCGCCTTCGATCCGGGTCGCGACCTGGTCGTGCACGAGGTTGCGATAGGGCGGTTGCCCTAAGCAGCCGCGGTCGAACTCGGCGCGCTCGACCTTGCGCCCGTCGGCGCCGTCCATGAAGACGAAGCCGGGATCGAAGATCGAGCCCCACAGCGTTCCCAGGTCCTTGCCGTAATAGCTGCGGACGAACAGGTCGTCGATCCTGCGGAGCTCGGGATCGAGCGCCGGGTTGTCGATGTCGCGGTTGTCCATCTCCGCCGCCATCAGGAGACCTCGAGGCTCAGGCGGTCGGGCGAGAGATCATGCGCATCCAGGCCGCGATCGGCGATGTCGGCGGGAAGCGGCCGGCCGCGGGCCAGCGATCCTGCGATGCGGGCCATGCCCGGCGAGGTCTGGATGCCGTAGCCGCCCTGGGCGGCGAGCCAGAAGAATCCCGGCGTCTTCTTGGGGAATCCCGCAACCATGCTCTTGTCGGCGACGAAGGAGCGCAGCCCCGCCCATTTCGAATGCAGGCGGCCGACGCCGAAGGACAGCGCCTGCTCGATGCGGTCGATGGCGATGGCGAGGTCGAGTTCCTCCGGCTGCGCATCGCAGGGCTCCGACGGCGTCTCGTCGGCCGGGCTGCCGAGAAGCCGGCCGGCCTCTGGCTTGATGTACCAGGTCTCGTCCACGTCGACGACGGCCGGCACCGGATCCAGATGCGTGCCCGCCGGCACGTCGAAGGTGAAGGCGGTGCGGCGCTTCGGCACCAGCCCGATGTGATGGGCGCCGGCCATGCGCGCGATCACGTCGGCCCAGGCGCCGGCGGCGTTCACGACGACCGGGGCCTTGAAGGTGCCGGCGCGGGTCTCGACCGTCCAGTCGCCGTTGCGCCCGAGCCCCATCACCTCGGCGCCGGTGATCACCCGGCCGCCGCGGGCGCGGAAGCCCCGGAGGAAGCCCTGGTGGATCGCATGCACGTCCATGTCGCGGGCGTCCGGCTCCCACACCGCGGCCTTGGCGTATCCCGGCTTCAGGAACGGGACCTTCGCCGCCAATTCGTCGGCGCCGATCATCGAGACCGAATCCACCGTGCGCCGGCCTTCCTCGAGCGCGAGCGCCAGCGACATCTCCTGGTCGGCGCGCCCGATCAAGAGCGTGCCCCTCGGCGTCAGCAGCGGATGCTCGGTGAAGCCCTGCGGCGGGTTCTCGAAGAAGGCCCGGCTGGCACTGGTAGTCGCGCGGATCGAGCGGTTGCCGTAGGTCTCGGTATAGAGCGCGGCCGAGCGGCCGGTGGTGTGGTAGCCCGGCTGGGATTCGCGCTCCAGCACGACGACGCGGGAGTCGCTGGCCAGCTCGTAGGCGGCGGAGGCGCCAGCAATGCCGGCGCCGATGACGATGAAGTCGACGGTTTTACTCATGAGCGCGCTGATAGCATTTTTCGCGGAGCCGAGGGAGTGCGGAAACCCGACCGCGTCGTTTCGCCGGGCGGGCGATGGATTTCATCTGCGGGGGCAAGGGAGGGCGCGATGGACGGCGATACGAAGCCCAAATTCGGCTCCAGCGACCTGAAGCTGCCGGGCGCGCTGCGAGCTGGCGCACGAGGTGTTCCTGCACGACATCGACGTCGATCTGGGTGATGTCATGCCGATGGCGGACGTGATCGGGTACCTGGAGAAAGCGAAAAGCTGGCGCAGCGAGGTCACCCAGGAGCAGTACCCTTCAGTACCGCATCGATGCGGGACTTCAGATCGTTGAGCGAGACCGGTTTCACCAGATAGCCGTTGACGTGGTGTTCCTTGGCGAAGAGCACGGTGTCGCGCTGGCTGTCTGCGGTGAGGAAGATCACCGGCGTGAGCGCGAGCGCGCGTGCCTTCAGGCCGCGCAGCATCTTGAGGAAGGCGCGACCTCCGACCGGCTCCATGTGAACGTCGCAGAGGATGATGGTCGGGCGTGTGCGCATCGCCTCGTCGAGGCCGGACTTGCCGTCGGAGGCCTCGACCACGGAGACGATGCCGATCTGCAGCAGCAGGCGCTTGACCAGGAGCCGCGTGTTGGGCTCGTCCTCGACGATGAGGACGGTGACGCCTTCATACGAGATGTTCTGAGCCATGTCGGTTCACACCGGTTCGAGGAGGGAAGCGACGGTCGTCGAGAACTCGTCGACCGTCTTCATCACACCACCGGCGAAGAGCCGGGCGGACTCGATGTCGTCGCCGTCGAGGCAGTCCTGGATGTCGGCGGCGACATCGCCGAGGCGCCTCGCGCCCGAGGAACGGGCGGAGCCCTTCAGCGTATGGGCGTGGTGGCGGGCCTGGGCCTGGTCGCCGGCGTCCAGCGTCGCCAGCAATGCCTCGGCCGTCCGACGCGCCTCGCCGGCGAAGACCCCGAGGAAGGCACGGGCATCGGCGTCGAAGCTGCCGAAGGCGTCGACCATGCGTTTCAGGACGAGGATCTGCGGATCGACCTTGGGCAGGGCGGATTCCGTCGGCGGCGCAATCGCCGGACCGGCGCGGCGGCGCAGCGCCTTCGCGCCCGGCAGGAACTTATCGAGCGCCGCGGTCAGCAGTTCCGAGTCGATGGGCTTGGTGAGGTAGCCGTCCATGCCGGCGGCGAGGCAGCGCTCTTCGGTGCCGGAGAGCGCATCGGCGGTGAGCGCCACGATCGGCATGCGTTTTCCGTCTCCGGCGACGGCCTCGCGGGCGCGCACGGCGCGGGTCAGCTCGAAGCCGTCCATCTCCGGCATGTGGAAGTCGGTCAGGAGCAGGCCGTAGCCACCGAACATCTCGATCCGCGACAGGGCCTCGGCGCCGTCCTCCGCCATCTCATGCGCGTATCCGCGCTGCGAGAGGAGGCGCGAGACGACGAAGCGGTTGGTGGCATTGTCCTCGGCGACGAGGATGAGCGTGCCGGCCGCGCGCGCTTCGTCCTCCGGCGGCGGCACCCAGCCGATATTCTCGTTGTCCGTCGCATCGCGCGCATCCAGGTCGGCCCGGCCGACAGAGGCCGCGATCACCCGCCAGAGCCGATGGCGGCGGAGCGGGAAGGTGAGCGCTGCCAGGAAGCCGGAACGGTCGGCCTCGGCCAGGGTGGAGGCCATGACACGCGGTGCCGCCAGCGCGACCTTGGTACCGCCCGCCGCCAGCGCGCGGCCGATCTCGAGCGCCGAGTCCTGGCCCTGGTTGACGGCGAGCAGGACGAGGTCCGGCGACTCGCCGGCGGCTTGGGCGAGGCTGTCGCCCTCGGCTGCGGCGAAGCGGGCGGAGATGCCGGCGCCGGCCAGCAGGCGTTCCAGCGCGCGGCGACGCTGGCCCTCGAATCCCAGCGCCAGCACGCGGGCGTCGGCGATGCCGGGCTCCGGCCGGTCCGGAACCGGATCGACGACGCGGAACGGCAGCTCCAGCCAGAAGGTCGAGCCGACCGCGGGCGTCGACTCGACACCGATCGATCCGCCCATCATGCCCACCAGGCGGTGGCAGATGGAGAGGCCGAGTCCGGTTCCGCCGTAGCGGCGCGAGGTCGAGGTGTCGGCCTGGGAGAAGGCCTGGAACAGGCGGCCTCGTTCCTCCTCCGTCAGCCCGATGCCGGTGTCGATGATCTCGAAGCGCAGCTGGAGCCCGTCCGCGCTCGACTCCCGGCGCTCGACCGTGAGCAGCACGCTGCCGGCCTCGGTGAACTTGATCGCGTTGCCCACCAGGTTGAGCAGGATCTGGCGAAGCCGCGTCGGATCGCCGGCCAGCCGGTCGGGAATCTGAGCGTCGAGGTCGATCACCAGCGACAGGCCCTTCTCGTCGGCGCGGCCGGCGACCAGCTCGCCCACGCCCTCGACCACCTCCAGGAGCGAGAACTCCACGTCCTCGATGTCGAGCTTGCCGGCCTCGATCTTCGAGAAGTCGAGGATGTCGTTGATGATCGTCAGCAGCGACTGGGCGGATGCACGGATCACCTGGCTCATCGAGCGCTGGTCGGAGGAGAGCTCGGTCTGGTCCAGCATCTCCGCCATCGACATGACGCCGTTCATCGGCGTCCGGATCTCGTGGCTCATCATGGCGAGGAAGGAGGACTTGGACTTGGTCGCCTCCTCCGCCGCTTCCTTGGCGTCGCGAAGCTCGGTCTCGGACTGCTTTCGCCGGGTGATGTCGCGGAAGAAGCTGCAGATGAATTCGCGATCGCCGGTCCTGATGTACTTGGCGGTGGTGTCGATCGGCACCACCGAGCCGTCGATGCGGACGAAGCTGCGCTCCAGCGGCACGCCCCGCCGGCCCGCCTTCACCAGGTCCCACAGCGCCGGGAACTTCGCCGGCGCCAGGTCGGGAATGAACTCGCAGATGTGGTGGCCGTGCAGCGTGCCGACCTCGCGCCCGCCGATCGTCGCCGCCATGCGATTGGCTTCGACCACGATGCCGGCGGGATCGACCCAGATGATGCCCTCGGCGGCGTTCTCCAGTGTGAAGTAGGTGACCTGCAGCTCGGCATTCGCCTCCTGCACCCGGCGGAACGTGCGGTCGACCACGCGCCAGGTGAAGACGAAGAGCAGAACCAGGATGCCGGCATAGGCCGCCGTGGGCGGCCCATAGACGGTCGCGAGCCCGGCATAGATCTCGCCGATCGGCAGGGTCTCGACCAGGGTCCAGGGGGCGACGTCGAGACGCTGATAGGTGACGATCTGGTCGCCGCCGATCACCTGTCCGGACTTCTTGGTGGCGACGCCGCCCAGCACCTCGCCCTCGATGTCGCGCGGGATCTGCTCGGCCAGCGAATAGAGGCGGGACGCGTCCTCGACCGCCGGGTTCGAGGATGCGATCAGGCGCCGCTGCGAATCCGCCAGCATCAGCGTGCCGCGCGTGCGCTCGGTGCGGACGAACTTGCGGATCTCGTCCAGGGACAGGTCGATCGCGACCACGCCGATGAACTTGTCGTTGCGGTAGAGCGGACCGCCATGGGTCGTGACCAGGCTCAAGCCGGCGAAATCCAGATAGGCGGGCGTCCAGAACGGGCGGCGCTTGGGGTTCGCCTCCGGCAGCGCGAACTGGAAGACGTCCTGCAGGAACAGGTCGTCGCCGAATCCTGAGTCCCGGGTCTTGGTCCAGGGGTAGACGTACATCACCCCGGCCTCGCCGATGAAGTAGACCGAGCCGCTGCGGTTGAGGCGGAAGGTCGCCTGGAACGCGCGGCTCATGCTGAGTGCGAGGCGCGCCTCGTAGGCGAGCTCGGCCGACGTGCGCGTCAGCCCGCCCCTCTTGGCCCGGACCTCGTCATAGGCGATCAGGTTGCCGACGTCGGATCCGCGCTCCGCCGGGCTCAGCTGCTCGAAGCTGTGCAGCCCGTCCTCGCTCCGCGATTGCCAGACCATGGCGCGCCGGTCCGGCGCCATGGTCTCGACGCGGGGATTCTCGGCGATGAAGTGCTCGGCCTCGCCGATGATCAGCGCCAGCTGGTTCTCGGCGCTGCGCAGCAGGACCTCGAGGCGGACCTTGACCGCCTCCGCCTCGTGGCGCCGGTTGTCCAGGATCTCATTGACGTCGCGCTGGATGATGAGGCCGACGCCGGCGGCGGACACGGCGAAGACCACCACGAAGGCAGCCACGACCGCCCGGGCGGGCTCGGCGGTGATCCAGCGCCTCAGTCCCATAGAGGTAAGTCTATACGACCGGACGGCTAAAAAGTATTTAGCTCAATTTAAACGAAAAGTGAGAGTACCTACTTCCGGCTCAATTTCCGGATGTCCGGCATCGGCCGGCGCAGCACCTCGTCCCCGGCGAAATGCTGCTCGAGCGCATGCGCCGCCTCGAGCGTGAAGCGGTCGGCGGCGTGCGGGCCGGTGATCATCAGGCCGAAGGGGGTGCCGGTCGGCTCGAGCCCGCAGGGGATCGAGATCGAGGGATGCCCGGTGAGCGTCATCGCGTAGGTGAGCGCCAGCCAGTGGAAATACGTCCGGGTGCCCTTGCCGTTGATCTTGTCGGCATAGAGCTGCGTCCACGGGAAGGGCGGCACCGCCACCGTCGGCGACAGCACCAGGTCGAAGTCCTTGTAGAAGGCCTGCGCCTTCCGGAAGATCACCGTCTGCTGGGTGTGCGCGCGGCCGACGTCGGCGGCGGTATAGCGCAGCCCCTCCTCGTAGTTGGCGATGATGTTGGGGCCGAGCACGTGGCGGCGCTTCTCGTAGTGCTCCTTGAAGCTCGGCAGGAACGAGACCGCGCGCAGCACCTCGAAGCTCTCGTCGGCGCCGGTCATGTCCGGCGTCGCCTCGACGCAGCTCTTGAAGGCCGGCGCGAAGCGCTTGACCCGCTCGCGGAAGGTCTTGCGGATGCGGTTGTCCACGGGACAGAAGCCGTAATCCTCGGTGAAGGCGACGCGAAGGCGCGAGAGATCCACCGGGCGCAGCAGGCGGAACTGCTCGCCGTCGATCGGGCGCGAGAAGGGATCGCGGCTGTCGAACACCGCCATGGCCGAGAGCATCAGCCCGGCATCGGCGACGCTGCGCCCCATGGCGCCGACCACCGACAGCGGCGTCCAGCCCAGCGCCCGGCGCTCGGAGGGAACGATGCCGGGCGATCCCCGGAACCCGACGACGCCGCAGAAGGCGGCGGGGATGCGCAAGCTGCCGCCGGTGTCCGATCCGGTGCAGAGCGGCAGCATGGATGTCGCCAGCGCGACCGCCGAGCCGCCCGAGGAGCCGCCGCAGATCCGCTTCGGATCGAAGGGATTGCCGGTCGGCCCGTAGACCGGGTTGTTGGTGTTGGCGCCGGCGCCGAACTCCGGGATGTTGGTCTTGCCGACCACGATGGCGCCGGCCTTGCGGCAGGCCGTCACCATCGCCGCATCCTCCTTCGCCATGTTCTTGGCAAAGATCGGCGAGCCCATGGTGGTCGGCAGGCCTTCGGCGTTCTCGGCATCCTTGACGCCCAGCGGCAGCCCGTGAAGCACGCCGAGCTCGTCGCCGCGACGGACGGCCGCCTCCGCCGCCTTCGCCTCTTTTTCAGCACGCGGCCAGATGGTGGCGACCACCGCGTTCAGCGTCGGGTTCACGTCCGCGATGCGCCGCCGGCAGCTCTTCAACAGCTCGACCGGCGAGATCGCCTTGGTGCCGATCAGCCGACGCAGCTCGACGGTGGAGAGGTCGCAGATGTCGGACATGGGCGGGGCTTTCGAGGCGGGAAGATGAGGAGATGACTGTCGCGTGAGGGCGGAGGGATTGGCAAGCGTCGGGTACTCACACTCTAATTTCACTCCTGATGATCGTCTGTCGCAGCGTCCAACTTGCCGACAAGCTTCTCGCGGTGCGCCTGCGACCATTTGAGGAAGAGAGAACCCAAGGGCATCCCGAATATCGGTTTCATAGCCGATAGCCAAGTTTCATACTCGTCTTTCGGAAGGCAACTTGCTCCCCACACGACACACGGTTGCTCAAGTGCTGAGAGCTGTCCGAATGCTGTCTTGTACTTTCGGAAAAAGTTCTTATCGCCGTTCCTACCCCGAATCAGGTGAAGCTGCCGCTTGTCCAAAGAGGATGGCAATGCCTCTAGTTGTTTAATGCCAGATGCCGTGATTGGCACGGTGCCCCGCACGAATAATTCGAGTAGCCAAGTTTTGATGAGTTGGATGCTCGATGCGGGAGGGGTGAGGATGGTCTTGATGACTGTCGGGCCGAGGTCACTGAAACAACCCTGATTTTCGGCTTCGAGCACCTGCATAAGAAGCGTCATCTCTTTCGCGAATACGACAAGCTCAGCGAAATTTGCGGCCAGATAGCCGATGGCCTCGACAGGCTTAGCGATTTTTAGAGCGCGAAAGATGACCTTGATTCGCCCCATGTCGAACGACTCTTTCCCGACCTCCTCCTGAAGGAAACCGAGCAAGTTCATACTCTTCAACTTCTCGAGTTCGGCGAGATCTGGTTCGTCATCGAAGTAAAGGTCAGTTGCGAGGGCCTCAAAGGCCACGCCCTCAGCCTCATCAGCGACATCTGTTACGAGGTGCTTCAGCTTCGCGAGGTACTCCGCACGTGTGTGGATCGCCGTTTTAGCGACGTTCAGTGATAGTCCCTCGTTGATACCCAGTTGTTCCGCGATAAAGGCGAGTGCGTCGTAGGGGCTTTCGCCAGTCAGCAGAAAAATTCGGAAATCGTCCACAAATCGTGTGGCAAGTCGTCCATCATTCTGGAGCGCCCGATCGGTGTCGCTAAGCGACAGCTCTGCAAGCAATCGAGCTGCGCTCCCACCAACCGGCAATCCAAACGACTGCTTCGCGCGGATAATCTTGATGTGCTTCTTGATGTAGCGAGCAGCGCCATGGCCAGGCGCCACCTCGTCGAGCAGATTCTCAAGACGATGGAAATTTACGCGGGCGTAGAAGTCCGAGATATCCGTCGCGACGACGTATCGAATCTTCAGATTGCCCTGGATGAAGGCGTGCTGCGCATTCAACCAGTCCTTATAGGTTCGATCCGTACGAAAGAGCCCGCCCTTGTGGTCCGGTGAAAAGCGGTACGAAAAAGCTTCCGTGCCGCTCGATGACGGACGATGTGCTTCGACTAGGTCACCTATCTCAATAACCGTCGCGAGCAACAGAACGGTGTCTAGGATTGGTAGTTGGTGGACGATCCGAAATCCATAGCGGCTCTTCGGTCCCAGCGCCTCGACGGCGCTGCTCGGATTGTAGGTATCTAGATCGAGATTCCCCAGTTCCTTGACGACGTCGGCTTCCTGTTCACGCAGAAAAGCCAGCTCTGGCAGGTGTGGAAACACATCCGTGTCGCCGTACTTGCAGAGGTGCTTAATCGCATTGAGTAGCGATGATGCGGCGAGACGGTAAGCCATCGTGTTTTTCTAGGAGCTCCCGCGTCGATCATACGGAGGTGGCGTCAAATGACCAAGGTGGCGGCGTAGCCGACATATCAGACGGCACCACCCAGCTAACACATAGCTGCATATCGGCTGCCGGCCGAAGGCACAAATCGCCCAGCGGCCGACTAGTTGTCGGAGCGCGCCAAATACGAAAATCCAACTCACGGGCGGGTATCAGCGTTCTCAGAAACGAACCACGATCGTCAATCCGTGTCACGCCCGCGCAAACAGCCTCGCGTCGAATGGATCGGGAGTAGCCCGCACCACCTTGATCTTCGCCGCGTCGGCGTGTGCCGGGTTCAAGAGATAGTTCCAGCTCTCGGAGACGACGGCGGACGGCACCTTGATCAGAGCGACCTCCGCCAGTTGCACCAGGGCATCGCCCAGCCGCCGCGTCACGTTCTGGCGCTTCGGCCAGTCCGGCGGGAGGTCGTTCGGCGAGACCGATGCCATCGAGAGGCGATCCGGCGCCTCGACCTCGATCAGGAAGAATCCGCGCGGAACCTCCGAGCGGTCGATCTCGAGATTGACGATCACTTCGAGGACGGCGAGCGAGGGGTGCTCGGCGAGGTAGACGACCGGGCGGCCGCGGCTATGCCAGCGGCCGGAGGCGAGCGTGCCGCCGATGCCGCCGAGATCCGTGTGCCGGGAGACCCGCCACAGCTTCACGCGGCCATGCCGTAGTCGAGCTGAAGCAGCTTCTCCTCGATCAGTCGCGTCGGCTCGGAGAGCGCCAGCACCTGCATCGGCGCCCGGCCGTCGAGGAAACTCTTCGGCTTGCGCAGCCAGGCGAGCGCCTTGACGCGGTCGCCGAACACCGTCTCGGCCAGCGCCACGATGCGGGCGCCGCGGACGGCGCGGTCGGTCTCCTCCGCGGTCAGCACCGTCTGGCCCCGGCTCTTGCGGAAGGCGAAGGTGCGCCTGGGGATGACGGTCGAATGGATCTCGTCCAGGTGCCAGCCATGCTTCAGCAGCCGCTGGACCACCGACATCGGGAGCGGCGCGTGGGTGACGAAGCGGAGAAGCGCGGCCTCCGAGGCGACCGGGCGGCCGAGTTGCTCGGCGCAGAGGCGCCAGAGCGGCGCCGGCTCGGGCTCGGCCGGCAGAGGGTGGAGGCGGCGGGCGGCAGATTGCTTGGCCATGAGGTGCATATTGCCATGGCGGGGGTGAGGTGCAAGTCCGGCGGCGGCGGGCCCCCCACCCCATCCCTCCCCCACGGAGGGGGGAGGGGGTACGACGTCGTGTCCCCTCCCCCCGTTCGTGGGGGAGGGCTAGGGTGGGGGGCTCGCAGCGCCCCTACGCACATCGAGGATGAAATGAACCGCCTGCTTTCCGCCGCCGCCGTCGCCTGTGCCCTCACCGTCTCCGCCCCCGCCTTCGCGCAGGGCAGCTACTATCTGACCGGCACGGCCTCGACCTCGAAGACGATCGTCGGCGAGGACATCGTCTATCCGACGACGGGCAAGGCGGTGGTGACGTCGGCGATCGTGGTGATGGCGCCGGGCGAGCGGACGATCCTGCATCGCCACGGCGTGCCGCTGTTCGCCTACATGCTGGAGGGTGAGCTCACCGTCGACTACGGCGCGCAGGGGACGCGGGTCTACCGGCAGGGCGACAGCTTCATGGAGGCGATGAACGTCAGCCATGCCGGGCGCAACACCGGCGCGACCACGGTGCGCATCCTCGCCGTCTACATGGGCGCGGAGGGATCGAAGGACGTGGTCGCGGACTAGCCGGCCGGCCCCGCGCTCGACACGGATCGGCCCGCCTGATCCGTCCGCCGCCATCGGCCGTATGAACGGGTCATGATCGCCTCCTTCTACGCAGCCGCCGCGGCGCTCGGCCTCATCCTCCTGTCGCTGCGGGTGATCCGGCTCAGGCGGCGGCACCGCATCTCGATCGGCCATCAGGGCAGCGACGAGATGGAGCGCGCCATCCGCGTTCACGGCAACTTCGTCGAATACACACCCTTCTTCCTGATCCTGCTGGCGCTCTCGGAAGTGCAGGGCCTGCCCGCCGCGGCGCTCCACGGCGCCGGCGCCGGATTCCTCCTCGCCCGCCTGTCGCACTTCTTCGGCTTGCGGAGCGAGGCGGCGCCCGGAGTCTACCGCGTGCTCGGCATGGCGCTGACCTTCGCCGTGATCGGCGGCCTCGGCCTCGCCCTGCCGCTGCTCGCGACCGGGCTTCTCCCCGCCTAGCCCCGCACCGCTCAGCTCTTGTAGTCGGGCTCGTCCTTGTCGAGCACGCGCATCCAGGCGTTCAGATGCGCCTGCTGGGCGCGCGGCGTCAGCGTCTTGTCGCGGTCGGGCGACGCCCACAGCATCTCGTCGGGCATGCGGTGGCGCTCCTGGCCCATGCCGGCGGAGAGCAGGGTCAGCATCGCCCAGCGTTCGGTGAAGTAGAAATTGTCGAAGGCGTCGGCGATGCAGGAGCCGATGGTGGTGAGGCCGTGCATCGCGTGCATGATGATGGTCTTGTCGCCGATCTTGGAGACCAGGCGTCGGATCTCGTTTTCGTCGGGCGGCCCGCCCATCTCGTCCTCGTAGCAGACCTGGCGGGCGAACAGCATCGCATGCGCGCTGGAGTGGTCGAGGCGCCCGTTCTTCACGCAGCAGATCGCGGTCGCGTTCGGGGGATGCGCATGGATGATCGCGGTCGCGCGCGGCAGCAGCGTGTGCAGCCGGGGATGCAGGAAGAAGGCGGCGCGGCGCACCTGCCCCTCGCCCGCATGCACCTTGCCCTCGCCGTCGACCAGCAGCAGGTTCGACGCGGTGATCTCGCGGAAATGCAGCTCATAGGGATTGAGCAGGTAGCGGTCGGGCGCCACCTGGACCGAGAAATGGTTGGCGATGCCCTCGTTCCAGCCGAGCCGGTTGGCGATGCGAAAGCAGGCGGCGAGCTCGATCCGCGCCTGGCGCTCCGGCGACTCCGCCGGGCCGATCCTGCGAATGGCGGTCATGCCTCGATCCTTCTCAAATCCTTCGCTTTCGTATCGGAAATGAATGCGGGCGGCAAGCCGCGCCATCCACAAGATGGAGGATGTGGCGAAGGACACGAACAATCACTCTCTATAAGCCGCCGGCCGGCTGGGAAAAGCCTGACACCAACGGGAGGAGACGAACCGTGCGCATGCTTGCCTTGATTCTCACTGTCTTCGTCATGGCGCTGCCGGCGGCGGCGCAGATGCATCCGCCGGGCGTCCAGGCGCTGGCGGAAGAGCTCGATCGCCGCCTGACCGCGCCCCGGGCCGCGGCCGACGGCGCGAAGTCGCCGCGCCCGCTCATAGGCCTGTTCGGGCCGGCCGAGCCCAGCGCGGCCGACAAGAACGGCTCCTCCGTCGGAACGGCGTCGGCCGGCTGGTTCTCGTTCCGCATGAGTGTCTGCGGCGCCGCCGTCTATGGGTCGAGCCAGTACATGTTCGCCTTTACCACGAGCGGCAACTCCTTCGTCACCCAGAGCGCCTATGCGACGCCCGTCCTCGCTGCCAACTGCGCTTCGGGCCGGAGCCTGCTGATCTACATCGAGAACGACGGATCGACCGTCTCGGGCATCGCCTCCTACGTCTTCTAGGGCGAACCCAAGCGCCCCCCTCGCTCGTCACGCGAGGGGGGGGCGGCCAAGGAAGCCTCACCGCCTCTCCGGGTTAAGATCGGGACGCCGCGCATTCAAGCGAGCGAGGAGCCGATCGATGAAACCCCGCGCCAAGAAGGATCTCCCCGTCGGCGGGATCCGCCGCTTCCTCGAGCCCGGCCCGATCGTGCTGGTCAGCTCGGCCTGGAAGGGCGAGACCAACATCATGACCATGGGCTGGCACATGGTGATGGGCTTCGCGCCCTCGCTGATCGGCTGCTACATCTGGGACCAGAACCACAGCTTCGGGCTGATCCGCAAAAGCCGGGAATGCGTGATCAACGTCCCCACCGTCGATCTGGCCCAGACGGTGGTGGACATCGGCAACAGCTCCGGGCGCCAGATCGACAAGTTCGCGCGCTTCGGCCTGACGGCGGTGCCGGCGGCCAAGGTCGGCGCTCCCTTGATCGGCGAGTGCTTCGCCAGCTTCGAGTGCCGGCTGGTCGATGCCAGCCTGATCAACAAATACAGCCAGTTCGTCTTCGAGGTGGTGAAGGCGCATGTGGCGCCATCGCCGAAATACCCGAAGACGATCCACTATCGGGGCGAAGGCGTGTTCATGCTGTCCGGCGAGAACACCGCCCGCTATCGCAAGCGCTTCAAGCCGAGCCGGCTCTAGCCCTACGCGAGCGGATATGTGGCCGGCGATCGCCGATACGCCTCGGCGCAACTCTGGGAACAGAACCACGGCCCGGTCGGCGGCGTCCGGCGGAACGCTTCGTAGGGCGCATGCATCTTGCACACCGGATCGATCCAGGCCGGGTCGGGCGCCGGCGCAAGCTCGATGTCGAAATGAGGGAGGGAGCCGGCGACCGATCTCAGCGCCACCGCGCCAAGGTCCCGGACACCGATCCCCTGCGCCGCCGCGACATCGGCGACCGACCGCGTCGCCAGAAGCTGCCCGGGCGTGGCCAGATCGGTGAGGCGCGCGGCGATGTTCACCGTCGCGCCGAAGTAGTCGTTCGCCCGGCGCAGCACGGGGCCGTGGTTGAGACCGGCCCGCGTCAGCGGCAGCCGGGGCTCGGCGCGGCACGCCGGCAGCAGGCGGCCCAGCACCTGAAGCGCGGCCTCGGGATCGGGAAATCCCAGCATCGCCTCGTCGCCGATCCACTTGATCGGCGAGGAACGCCCGTCCAGCGCGACGCGCACCTTGTCCTCGAAAAGCTCGAGCATCGCGATCGCGGTGGCGTCGCCGAAGACGTCGGTGATCGCACTGAACCCGGCCAAGTCGACGAAGGCGATGGTCGAGCTCGTGGTTTCGAAACCCCGGACCGAGGCGGCGGCCTCATCGATCTCCGTTCGGTTCATCCGGCGCCTCCCTCTCCGGCCGCGCCTTCAGGGCTTGACGAATTTCAGCACGAACTCGTCCTTCGGCTGCGGCGGGTCGGGCGTGTTCTTGTCACGCGGGTCGTTGGGGTTGCGAAGGAACATCCCCTCGGCCGCCAGCCTGAACCCGGCGGCCTCGACCTCGGCCTTCAGGAACGCCTCCTCGATGCGGTGCAGAGTGCCGGATTCGGAGATGCCGGTGCCGGGCCGGCCGGCATGGTCGGCGATCACGTACGTGCCGCCTGATTTCAGCGCCCGGAACACCGCCCGGTTCATCGCCGCGCGGTCGACGCCCATGAAACCGAGGTCGTGATAGTTGAACATCAGGGTGGCGAGATCGAGGCTGCCGGGCAGGATCGCGACCGGGACCGGGTCCTCGAACGGCTGCGGCACGGCGACGATCGGCGCCGCCGGAACGCCGGCCCGCTTCATCGCCGCGTCCCGGTCGGCCAGCGCCACGGCCGAGGGGCGCGGCGGTGCCGGCGGCGCGGCCGGGGCCGCCGCCGCCGGAGCCGGCGTTGCTGACGGATTGCTGTTGCCTTCCGGCGCGGCCGGACGCGGCGGCGCGCGGTTGGGATCGCGCACCGGCGCCTGGCCGTAGACCTTGCCCGTGGGCCCGATCGACCTGGCGAGAAGTTCGGTGGTGTAGCCGCCGGCGGCCGAGAGGTCGAGCGCGACCATGCCGGGGCGCGGCGCGACGAAGGCCAGCATCTCCTCCGGCTTCCGCCGCCGGTCGTTGGTGCGGTCGGCGGCGCTGCGGTCCGGGCTCGCCACGATCTCGGCGATGCGTGCCGGCGAGAGACCGGACGAAGGCGCGGTCGTGACCGGCGCACAGGCGCCGGCCAGCAGGCCGACCGCGATCGCGGCCAGGAGACTCTTCATCGACATTCCCTTTTTCGAGCTGGCGGACAGACTGGCGCCGGCTCGGGAGGACTGTCAATTCGTGGGCGCCGACATTGGAATTGAGGCGGCCCCGTTTCGCCGCCATAGTCGGCGTCGCCCGGATCTTCCTCGAGGTGCTGCATGTCCCGCTCGCTCGTCGTCGCCGCCGCCCAGATGGGACCGATCCCGAAGACGCAGCCGCGCCAGGAAGTGGTCGCCCGTCTCATCGCGATGATGGAGACCGCCAAGCGCATGGGCGCCGACCTCATCGTCTATACCGAGGCGGCGCTGACCGCGTTCTTCCCGCATTGGTGGATCGAGGACGAGGACGAGCTCGACAGCTATTTCGAGCGCGAGATGCCGGGTCCGGCGACGCAGCCGCTGTTCGACGCGGCGAAGAAGATGGGCATGGGCTTCAAGCTGGGATATTGCGAGCTGGATTTCTCTTCGGGCAGGAAGCGCCGCTTCAACACCGCCATCCTGGTCGACAAGCAGGGCCGCATCGTCGGCAAGTACCGGAAGGTGCATCTGCCGGGCGTCACCGACTACAAGCCGGGCTATCCGTTCCAGAATCTGGAAAAGCGCTACTTCGAGGTCGGCGACCTGGGATTCCCGGTGTGGGAGACGATGGGCGGCAAGATGGGGCTCGCGGTCTGCAACGACCGCCGCTGGCCCGAGACCTACCGCGTCATGGGCCTGCAGGGCGTCGAGATCGTCATGCTGGGCTACAACACGCCCGTGCATAACCCGGCGATGCCGGAGACCGACGACCTCAACAACTTCCACAACCACCTCTCGATGCAGTCCGGCGCCTACCAGAACGGCACCTGGGTGGTGGGCGTCGCCAAGGCCGGGGTCGAGGAAGGCGTCGACCAGATCGGCCAGAGCTGCATCATCGCGCCGTCCGGCGAGATCGTGGCGCAATGCACCACGCTCGGCGACGAGGTGGCCGTCGCGCTCTGCGACCTGGATCGCTGCAAGACCTACAAGGACTCGATCTTCAACTTCGCCAAGCATCGCCGGCCCGAGCACTACGGCCTGATCGTGGAGCGCACCGGCGCCGGCGCCCCGCTCGGCAAGCCGCCGGTATGAGTCCGACCTCGCTATGCTCGACCCCCACCCTAACCCTCCCCCGCGCTTCGCACGGGCGAGGGGATAAGAGATTTCGTGCCCCCTCTCCCGGCGAAGCCGGGGGAGGGACGGGGTGGGGGCCGCGCAAAGCGCGGTCGGATCGCTTCGCATGAACCCCATCGGCATCATCTCGATGTCCTATGCGCGGCCATTCACGGCGGCGCAGTTCCCGCTGTTCCAACGCGTGCGCGCGGCCGGGCTCGACTTCGTCGAGATGCTGGTGCCGGAGCCGGGCGAGGTTCCGATCGGCGAGCTGCGGGCCGCGATCGAGGGGGCCGGCCTCGCCGTCGCCCTGGCTGCCCGCATGAACCCGGCGCGCGATCCCACCTCGGACGACGGAGCCTCCCGGAAGGCGGGGCGCGAATATCTGAAGCGCTGCGTCGACGTCGCGGTTGCCTTGGGCGCCCGCATCGTCGGCGGGCCGATCTACGGCGCGCCGCTGGTCTTCGCCGGCCGCGCGCCCGCACCGGTCGACGAGGCCAAGCGCACGTCGCGCGTCGGCTGGGCCGCGGAGGCACTGGCCGAGGCCGGCACCTATGCCGCCTCGCAGGACGTGGTGCTGGCGATCGAACCGTTGAACCGCTTCGAGACCGACATGGTCAACACCGCCCGCCAGGCGGTCGAGCTGGTCGGCCTCGCCCGCGTTCCCGGCCTCGGCGTCATGCTCGACACCTTCCACATGAACATGGAGGAAGGCGGCATGGCGGAGGCGATCCGCACTTGCGGCAAGCACCTCGTCCACTTCCAGGCGAACGAGAACCATCGCGGATTCCTCGGCACCGGCCATGTCGACTGGGCGACGGTCTGCCACGGCCTGGCGCGGATCCACTATCGCGGGCCGATCACTCTGGAGCCCTTCCGCCGCGAGGACGAGCGCATCGGCGTGCCGCTGGCGCAATGGCGGCCGCCTTCGCGGAACGAGGATGCGGACATTGCGAAGAGTGTGCGGTTGCTGAGGAAGTATCTGGCGGCGGCTGGAGCGTAAAGAGTCTGCGGACCTCGCTTCCTGGTCCGCCGCTCCCGATACGATCGTCAAGCCGCGCTTGCTCCGCCTCGCGGAACGCCGGTCTCAGCCAGTCCTGCAGCAACACGAAGGTGGCGATCGCGCCCGCCATGATCTTGGGATCGGCCGTCCCGCTCGACCTCTGCTGCAACATGGCCTTGAACGCCGCCGGAGACTAGACGCGCTCGACGGGGCTTCGCCGGCTGAGGCAGACTGGCCGCCATGAGCTTGGAAACTCGACTGAAGATCGGCTGGATCGGGCTCGGTCGCCACGCCACGGCGATGCTTCTGCCGAAGCTGGCCGGCCTCGGCTGCGAGGTCGCCGCGATCGCCGATCCCGACACCGGCGCGCTCGATCGCGGCCGCCTCCTGGCCCCGGCGGCGACCCCCTATGCCGAGGCCCGGGACCTGCTTTCCCATCCAGGCCTGGACGCCATCGGCATCGCCGTCGGCCCGGCCGTTCATGCCGCGCTGGCGCCGCTGGCGCTGGCCCGCGGCCTCCCCGTCTTCATCGAGAAGCCGCCGGGGACGACCGCCGCCGAGGCCGAGGCGATCCTGGCCGCGGCCGAGCGGGCGAAGCGTCCGGCGGTGGTGGGATTCATGAAGCGGCACTCGACCGCCAACCGCATCGCCTGGAACGTGACGCGCCGGCCGGAGTTCGGGCCGCTCGCCGGATTCCTCGGCCACTACATGACCGCGCCGACCTATTTCCAGGGCAACCCGGACTATGCCGGCTTCTACCTGCATCACTGCGTCCATTATCTCGACCTTGTGCCCTGGCTGATGGGGCCGCTCACGGGCCTCCGCGTCCGCAAGCACGAGGCGTCACCCGGACGCCTGCTGCTGCATGTCGACTTCGACTGCCGCTCGGGCGCGCTCGCGACGCTGGCGATGGGAACGCTGCAGTCCCGTGGCGCCCCGGTCGAATGGTGGCAGGCGATGGGCGACCATCGCCGCGTCGAGGTCAGGAACGTGACCGAGGTGCGCTACGTCCGCGACCCGGCCTTCAAGGTCGACGATCCGGATGCCACGCTGAGCGAGGCGGCGGACACGATGGTGTGGGAGCCGAACCCGACGGTCGCCGCCGACGAGGATCACAAGGGCTACCGCGCCCTCCTCCAGGGATTCCTCGCCCGCGTGCGAGGCGAGGCGGCGGACGTGCCGGAAATCGCCGACGGCGTCGCCGCCATGCGCCGGCTCGACGCGATGCGCCGCTCGATCGACAGCGGCGAATGGCAAGCGCTCGACGCATGACGCCGAGTCTCCGCGCGGCGACGCCGGCAGATGCGGACGCGCTCGCCGAGCTCATTCGCTTCTGTTTCGCGCGCCAGACGGTTGTGACCGACCCGCTGCCATCGGCGCTGAAGGAGTCAGGCGACAACATCCGCGCACACTTCGCCGAAGGCGGTGGCGGCGCGATGTTCGAGGGGCCGGCCGCGTGCCTTCTCTGGAAGACCGAGAAAGGCGGCCTCTACATCGGCCGCGTCGCCGTGCATCCGGAGTTCCGCGGACAAGGTCTCGCCAAGCGCATGCTGGCGGCGGCGGAAGCTGAAGCACGATCGCTGAAGCTGCCGCGCCTGCACCTCTCGACACGCCTGGTGCTCGCCGACAACCGCAAGCTCTTCGCCGCCTGCGGATTCGTGGAGATCGCCGAGCACGCCCATCCGGGCTACGCATGGCCGACCTTCGTGGATATGGAGAAGCGGCTGGCGTGAGGCATGGCGCGATCGGGTGGAGTGCGGCAAAATGCGATGCATGAACCTTCCGGATGCGGTCCTCACCCAGATTCGGTCCCTTGCCGGCAGTCCCGAGGTCGAGTCCGTGCTTCTGTTCGGCTCGCGCGCCCGTGGCGACAACGACGCGCGGGCGGACGTGGATATCGCCGTCCGCTGCAC
>CAMDFP010000065.1 GCA_945897335.1 Asaia bogorensis
CCTCGACGCTGTCGATGACATCGGCGACGTTGCGGAGCCTGACCGGCGCCCCGTCGCGCCAGGCGATGACGAGGTCTCGGAAGTCGGCGGCGACCAGGGCCTTGTCTTCGCTGTAGAGCTGGTAGCGGCGGCCTTCGCCCTCGATCGCGCCGCGCGGCCGGTTCGGATTGGCGGCGGCGATGGCGGCGCGCACGTCCTCGAGGCTGATGCCGTACTTCGACAGTGAGTAGGGGACGAGCTCGACCCGTACCGCCGGCAGCGAGCTTCCGCCGATCTCGACGTCGCCGACGCCGTTGACCTGGGACAGCTTCTGCTGGACCACGTTCGCCGCCGCCTCGTAGATCTGGCCCCGCGATAGCGTGGTCGAGGTCAGCGCCAGGATCATCACCGGGGCGTCGGCCGGGTTGAACTTGCGATATGTGGGGTTGCTGCGGAGCGCCGACGGCAGGTCGCCGCGGGCGGCGTTGATCGCCGCCATCACATCGCGGGCGGCGCCGTTGATGTCGCGGCTGAGCTTGAACTGCAGCGTGACGCCGGTCGAGCCGGCGCCGCTGGACGAAGTCATCTCGGTCACATCTGCGATGATCCCGAGCCGCCGTTCGAGGGGCGTCGCCACGCTGGAGGCCATCGTCTCCGGGCTGGCCCCCGACACGCTGGCGCGGACCGAGATGGTCGGGAAGTCGACCTGGGGCAGGGGCGAGACCGGCAGCGCGAAATAGGCCGCGATGCCCGCGAGCGCGATGCCGATGGTGAGCAGCGTGGTGCCGACCGGCCGCCGGACGAAGGGTTCGGAGAGGTTCACGGCGCCGGCGCCTCGCGGGCAGGGCCGTGATCGGTCCGCTCCCCGCCGCGGCGCGCCAGGCGATCGAAGGCGAGGTAGATCACCGGCGTGGTGAACAGGGTCAGGATCTGGCTTAAGACCAGGCCACCGAAGATCGAGACGCCGAGCGGGTTGCGCAGCTCCGAACCATGCCCCCAGCCCACCATCAGCGGCACGGCAGCGAACAATGCTGCGAGCGTGGTCATAAGGATCGGGCGGAAGCGCAGCAAGGCCGCCTGGCGGATCGCCTCCTCGGCCGACTTGCCCTCGTTGCGCTCGGCGTCGATGGCGAAGTCGATCATCATGATCGCGTTCTTCTTGACGATGCCTATCAGGAGGATGATGCCGATGATCCCGATGATCCCGAGGTCGGAGCCGGTGATCATCAGGGCGAGAAGGGCGCCGACGCCGGCCGAGGGCAGCGTCGAGAGGATCGTCAGCGGGTGGATGAAGCTCTCGTAGAGCACGCCCAGCACGATGTAGACGCAGACGATCGCCGCCAGGATCAGCCAAAGCTCGTTCTGCAGCGAGGCCTGGTAGGCGCTGGCGGCGCCGAGGAAGCTGAGGCCGATGCCGGCCGGTATGCCGATCTCCTGGGCGGCCGTGCGGATCGCATCGACCGCACCGCCGAGCGAGATCCCGGGCGCGGTGTCGAAGCCGATGGTCGCAGCCGGGAACTGCGCCACATGGGTGATCTGCAGCGGCACCGCGCGCTCGCGGATCCTGGTGACGACCGAGAGCGGCGTGGTGCCGCCGCCGACCGTCGGCAGGCGCAGCTGGCCGAGATCCTGGGGTTGGGAGAAGAGGCCCGGCCTCGCCTCGAGGATCACCCGGTACTGGTTGGTCTCGGTGAAGATGGTCGAGACGATGCGCTGGCCGAAGGCGCTGTAGAGCGTCTCGTCCAGAGTCGAGAGGGTGACGTTGACTCGGGCGGCGGCGTCGCGGTCGACCTCGACGAAGGCGGCATAGCCGAGGGCGCCGGCCTCGGTGGTGGCGTTCCGGACCTCCGGCACGTCCTGGAGCGCGTCGGTCAGCTTCTGCGCCCACTCATTGACGGCGATGGTCTCGACCCCGGAGAGCGACAGGCGATACTGGGTTGGTCCGGTCTCGGCGTCGATGGTCAGGTCCTGCACCGGCTGTACGTAGAAGGTGATGCCGGGGACAGTCTCGGCACGTTCCTTCAGCCGCGCCATGGTCGCCGGCTGCCGGGTCGTCCGCGCATCCTTAAGATTGATCAGCATGCGGCCGACGCCGAGCAGCGTCGTATTGGAGCCGTCGACGCCGATGAAGGAGCTGAGCGAGCGCACGTCCGGATCCTGCAGGATCGCCTTCGCCACCTCCTGCTGGACCTCGGCCATCTTGGCGTAGGACACCGTGCGGGCGACATGGATCTCCGCCTGCAGCTCGCCCGTGTCCTGGGTCGGGAACAGGCCCTTCGGGATGTAGACATAGAGGGCGACGGTCAGCGCCAGCGTGACCGCGGCGACGACCAGGGTCAGGGACTGGTGGCCGAGGACCCAGCCGAGGCTGCGGTCATAGCCGGCCACGACCCGCTCGACCCAGCTCTGCGAGCGCCTGACGGTCTTCTCGTCGGGTTCCGGCTTCAGCCAGCGCGCCGCCAGCATCGGCGTCAGGGTCAGCGACACCACCGCCGAGATCACAATGGTCAGCGCCAGCGTCACCGCGAACTCCCGGAACAGGCGGCCGATGACGTCACCCATGAACAAGAGCGGGATCAGGACGGCGATCAGCGAGACGGTGAGCGAGATGATGGTGAAGCCGATCTGCTTCGATCCCTTAAGTGCCGCCTCGATGGGCGAGTTTCCCTGGCGGAGATATCGCGCGATGTTCTCGATCACGACGATGGCGTCGTCGACGACGAAGCCGGTGGCGATGGTCAGCGCCATCAGGCTCAAGTTGTTGATGCTGTAACCCAGCAGGTACATGGCGCCCAGCGTGCCGATCAGCGAGATCGGCACCGCCAGGCTTGCGATGATCGTGGCCTGGATCGAGTGCAGGAAAAAGAAGATCACCAGCACGACCAGCACGACCGCGAGCGCCAGCTCGATCTCGACGTCGCGGACCGAGGCACGGATGCCGGCGGTACGGTCGCTGAGGACATTGACCCTGACGCCGGCCGGAAGCCCGCGCTGCAGCTCGGGCAGCAGCGCCTTGATCGCGTCCACGGTGGCGATGACGTTGGCGCCGGGCTGGCGCTGGACGTTGACGATGATCGCCGGGGTCGTGCCTGCCCAGGCGCCCAGCCACTTGTTCTCGGCGCCGTCGACGACGTTGGCGACCGTGGAAAGGCGGATCGGCGCGTCGTTGCGATAGGCGATGATCAGGTTGCGGTAGTCGTCGACGGTCAGCAGCTGGTCGTTGGCGTTGATCGTATAGGCGCGGGTGGCCCCGTCGAAGCTGCCCTTGGCGCTGTTGGTGTTGGCGGTGTTGATCGTCGTCCGCAGAGAGTCGATGCCGAGCCCGTAGGCGGCAAGCCGGTTGGTGTCGACCTGGATGCGGACCGCCGGGCGGTTGCCGCCGCTCAAGCTGACCAGGCCGACGCCCGAGACCTGCGAGATCTTCTGGGCGAGGCGGGTGTCGACGAGATCCTGCACGTTGGTCAGCGGCAGGGTGTCCGAGGTCACCGACAGCGTCAGGATCGGCGAGTCCGCCGGATTGACCTTCGAATAGACCGGTGGCGCCGGAAGTCCGGTGGGGAGCAGGGTGCCGCCGGCGTTGATGGCCGCCTGGACCTGCTGCTCGGCGATGTCGAGCGTCAGGTTGAGGTCGAACTGCAGTGTGATGACGGAGGCGCCTGCGGCGCTGGTCGAGCTCATCCGCTTCAGGCCCGACATCTGGCCGAACTGACGCTCCAGCGGCGCGGTGACGGTATGGGCGACGACCTCCGGGCTCGCTCCCGGATAGAGCGTCCGCACCTGGATCGTCGGATAGTCGACTTCGGGCAGCGCCGAGACCGGCAGGAGCCAGAAGCCGACGAGGCCGGCCAGCACGATCGCCGCCATCAGCAGCGAGGTCGCCACCGGCCGAAGCACGAAGGGGGCCGAAGGGTTCATGCTGCCAGGCCCCGGGCGCGCGACGTCGTCCGGATCGCTCATGGCGTTGTGGTGGCGGGCGGCGCGGCTGGAGGCGTCGAGGTGCCGGGCGCCGGCGCGCCGGCGGGGCGCTGCCCGCTACGCTGGCCGCGCTGCCCCTGGCCTTGACCGGCCGGTCGCTGAGGAGCGGCCTGGCCCGGAAGCTGGACCTGCTGGCCGTCGGTCAGTCGGTCGCCGCCTTCGGTGACCACCCGCTCGCCCTCGGCGATGCCTTCGGGGATGGAGACCATGTCGCCGACGGTCGGCCCGCGCCTGACCTTCCGCAGCTTCACGGTGCTGTCCTCGTTCAGCACATAGGTGAAGTCGCCGTCGATGCCGTGGCGGACGGCGGCGACCGGCACCACGATCGCCCCCGGAATGGTGTCGAGCTGGATGCGGACATTGACGAACTGCCCCGGAAACAGCGCGCCGCCCTGGTTGCCGAAGCGCGCCTTGGCTTTCACCGTGCCGGTCGTGGTGTCGATCAGGTTGTCGAGGGTCTGGAACTTGCCCTGGCCCAGCGTCGTCGTCCGCGTCCGGTCCAGCGCGGTCACGTCCGGCGGTGCGCCCTTGGCCACCCGTGCCTCGATGCGCGGCACGTCGTCCTCGGGCACCGAAAACAGGACGTCGATCGGCACCACCTGGTTGATGACGGCGACGCCGGCCGCATCGCCGCTCGTCACGTAGTTGCCGACGTCGATCGGCCGGAGCCCGACCCGCCCGCTGATGGGCGCGGTGATCCGGCTGTAGGCGAGATTGAGCTTTGCCGTGTCCACCGCCGCGCGATTGGCGGCGATGGTGCCCTGGAGCTGCTTGACGGTGGCGGCCTGGGTGTCGACTTCCTGGCGCGCGATCGAGTTCTGGCCGAGCAGCGTGCGGAAACGCTCCAGCTGAACCTGAGCATTCTGAAGCTGGGCCTCGTCGCGGGCGAGATTGCCCTGCGCAACGTCGAGGGCGAGTTGGAACGGGCGGGGGTCGAGTACCACCAGGATCTGGTCCTTGGCGACCGTCTCGCCCTCGCGGAAGCGGATCTCGGAGATCACGCCCGATACCTGCGGGCGGACCGTGACGGTGGCGGCCGGCGTCACCGTGCCGAGCGCGTCGATGATGACGGGAATGTCGGCCTTGGTCGCTGCGGCGACGCCGACGGTCGTCACCACCCGTCTGAAGGCGCCCGGCCCGCCGCCGGGACGCACCTCGGCGGGGCGCTGCGTCAGCCACCAGGCGCCGGCCCCAAGCCCGGCGACGACCAGGAGCGTCAGGAAGACGCCGATGATCCGCCCGCGCCAGCCACGGCGGCGTGGCCGCGCCGAAGAGAGCTCTGCGCCGGGGGCCGGACCCTGATCCATGCTGATTGCTTACTTCCTGTACGAGAGGCTAACCGTTTCTCCCGGCGGCCGGCGGGGAAAATCGCAGCCCTTTCATGCCATACCCGGATACCGAACTAACAATGTCACGTCCCCCGACAAGGTTTCCTGCCATCTCGCCGATTGGCACGAAGCATTTGCAATTCATTCTTAGTATGAGAAAATGCTCCGATGTCGTATTTCCCACGATGCCGGGGCGCAAGCGGGTTTCAAACTGCATTCGAGGATCGAGCATGATCGGCAGGGCGGGGGGCGGATGGGTCGTTTCGGCTGTCCTCGCGGCATCCGTGCTGTCGGGGGCGGCGACCGCCGCTGAGGTCGGACCGCTCCGGCCGACCAAGACCTCGGTCAAGCTGTTCGACGTCGCCTCGCTGCACTGCGCCGGGATCGGCACGGTGCTGGTGAACGACGTGCTCTCCTGCAAAGTAGGCGCCGACGAGCGGCCGAACTGCATCGACCTGGTCGCGGTCGCCTCCCGCGCCAAGATCGCTTTGACGAAGTAGGACCTCCGGATGCTTCCCGACGTCGCCCTTGCGGGCGCCCACGACTACAGCATGCTCGGCCTGTTCCTGCAGGCCGATGCGATCGTGAAGGGAGTCATGACCCTCCCGATCGCCGCCTCGGTGGTCTGCTGGGGGATCATCATCGACAAGATCATGCGGTTCCGGCGGCTCGCCCGCGATGCCGGGCGGCTGGAGGGGCTGGCGCGGGCGCGGGCGGTGGTGCTGGCGCTGAACATGGGGGATATTCGCTCGAAGGCGGCTAGCGTTCCCGCCCCGATCGAGATGGCGCTGAGCCCCCAGATCGCGACACCGAACGTGCCGCAGCCTGAGCAGGTGACGCCGGTGGAGGCCCGACCGGATATGGCGGAAGTGCAGCCGCCCGAGGCGATCCCGCTGGTCGAGCCGATGCCGGAGCTGGCCGTGACGCAAGCGGTGGTTCCGACCGAGGCCCAGCCGGTTCCACCCCCGCCGCCACCGAAGCCGGTGTTGAAGCCGGCGACCCCGGTCGTCGCCCGGACGCCGCCGCCTCCGCCGGCCCGGCCGAGTCCGACGCCTCCCGTCACAGCCTCAGCTCGCCGCGCTGCCGCCCTCCGTCGGCCAGCCTGGCGCCGACGCCGAGTATTTCGCGGTGATCCTCGCCTGGCTCGAAAAGCACAAGGAATACCCGCGTCAGTCCCAGCTCCGCCGTCAGCAGGGCACGGCGGTGCTGCATTTCGAGCTGGACCGCCAGGGTCGTGTCCTCAGATATCGCATCCGCACCAGCTCCGGCTTCCCCGAGCTCGACCGTGAGGTCGAAGCTATGATCAAGCGGGCCGAGCCGTTGCCGCCAATGCCGGCGGACATGACCCAGGCGAAGCTCGAGCTGTTGGTGCCGGTGCAGTTTCGGCTGCGCTAGGGGCTGGCCGGAAACGTCCTGAACCGCGTGTCGCCGTCGCGCTCGATCTGGCGGACAAGGTCGAGCTCCCAGGAGAGGTATTCCTTCATCGCCTCCTCGACCCCGGTCGCACGGTCGTAGGGCCGGTACCAGACGTCGTCAGGCGCGGCCGGCAGGCTCTCCGTGCCGGCGACGGTGGGTAGGCCGGCGGCGGCCCAGGCCTCGGTGCCGCCGAGCAGCGCCGCGACGTCGGTCTCCGCCATTTCCTGGACCTCGTCGGCGGCGAGCCTGGCAGCGAGGCCGTCGCTGGAGGTCAGCACCACGTGCTTTCCCTTCGGCAAGGTCGGGATCAGATCCGTCAGGCGCGAGCGGATGCCGAAGACGGCGCCGGGGATGTGCCGCTCGCGAAAGCGCAGGCTGGTGTCGAGATCGATGACCACCGTGTCGCCGGCATCGAGCCGCTGCTTCAGGCCATGCGGGTCGATCCAGGGCGACTTCACGCCTCCGAGCCCAAGCACGCTGCGTGGCTCCGGCCCGATCTCCTGCGGCCCGTCGAGGCCGCCGTCGAGCACGTAGACGTGGTCCCAGCCCATCTGGATCAGCCAGGAGGCGGTCATGGTCGCGCGCACGCCGTTGTCGTCGACCAGGATGACGCGGGCGTTGCGGGTCGCGGCATAGGAGTCCGTCGCCTGCACCAGCTGGCCGCCGGGGGCCGAGCGCGTGCCCGGACGATGGCCGGCGCGATATTCCTCAGGTGAGCGGACGTCGAAGACGTAGAGGCTGCGCGTCTCGGCCTCCGCCTGGAAGCGCGCGAGGTCGGCCGGGCCGATGCTGCGGACGCCGAAACGCCGGGCGACACGCTCGGCCGCCTCCCTGGCCTTCGCCAATCCCTCGGCCGCCGGCAGCGGCGCCATCGCCGTCTCGCCCTTGGCCAGCTTCAGGCCGGCCAGGTGCCAGCCCATAGTGCCGTTCTTCAGCGCCACCACCTTGTTCGGCAGCCCGGCGTTGATCAGCGACTGCGCGCCGATGATGCTGCGGGTGCGGCCGGCGCAGTTGACGACGACCAACGTGTCCGGAGAGCGCACCATTCCGAAGCCGCGATGCACCAGCTCGGCGCCGGGGCAGTCGAGACCGCCAGGGATGCTCATCTTCCTGAACTCGTCCAGCGGCCGGCTGTCGAGGATGACGATGTCGCGGCCGGCATCGACCAGCGCCTTGATCTCCGCCGCCTCCATCCTCGGCGTTTCCTCTTCGTGCTCGACGAACTCGCCGAAGGCCTTGCTCGGCACGTAGGTGCCGCCGAACAGCTCGAATCCTGACTTGGCCCAGCCCTCGATGCCGCCATCCAGGATCGCGAGATTGCGGTAGCCGAAGCGCATCAGTTTGGCCGCGGCGCGTTGTGCGAGGCCGTCATCGGCGTCGATGAGCACGATGCGGGCCGAGCGCCGCGGCACCAGCGCGTCGATGCCGAGTTCGAGCCGGCTCAAGGGAAGCGACGAGGCGAAGAGCAGATGGCGGCGCGAGAACACGCCTTCCTCGCGCACATCCAGGATCGCCAGCTCGCCGCCATCGGTGATCATCGCCTTGAGATCGCGCGCCGGCAGCAGCGGCGCGCCGATGTTGGGCGCCCGCATGAAACGGTCGTAGGCCGTGTCCTCCGGCGTCTTGAAGCCGATGCGATCGGGCAGGTGCTCGAGGCTGAGGCCGTAAAGGTGCAGATGCAGACCCTCTTCCTCGCCTCGGGTCTGGATGGTGTGGAAGTCGTCGGGCAGGTAGGAGACCGCGACGCCCTTCTCGACCGTGCGCTCCCCGGTCTTCCTCAGCTTGCCCTGGCCGGGCACCGAGCGGTCGTCGCACCGCTCGTACATGACGTTGTGCTCCTGGCCGTAGACGCCGGCGATCACCGCCCAGGTCGTGTGGTTGTGCGGCGGCTGATATTTGCCGAGAGCTCCGGCGGAGGCGTAGAGGGCGAAACGGTTGTCGGGATCTTCCGCCAGACGATAGATCGTCGGCTTGCCCGGCCGGATCGCGAACTGGTCCTTCGGGAACAGCTCGCTGCGGGACGCGAGTTGGATCAGCTCGCGCTCGATCGATGCCAGCGCTGGCCGCGTCACCCCCTGGCGGCGTTCGATCTCGCGCACGCGGTCGATCATCTCGTCGACGGCGGCGTGACGCCGGTCGAGCAGGTCCGCGGGAGAGGCGGTGTTGGCAAGCTGGGTCATGGTCGTCTCCGGGAGGAGTCGAGTGACCTTAGCTCGAAACCCTCTCCCGGCTGGGGAGGTTTTATCCCCGATTCCCTCCATACGATCCCGCAAACGTCTCCTTCTTCGCGATGCGGTCGTAGGAGAGGCGGGCGAAGTCGGGCTTCACTGTTCCGCTCGCGATCCACTCCGCCAGCTCGGCGGCGAGGGCGGGGGCGATCTTGAAGCCGTGGCCGCTGCCGCCGGAGAAATCGGCGTAGCCGGCGAGGCCGGCACGCGGGCCGACATAGGGATACCAGTCGACGGTGACGTCGTAGAGCGCGGCATAGGAGTCGACCAGCTTCGCGCCCTCCATGGTCGGGAAACGCATGATGAGGCGTCGCTGGACCTCGGCGACGAAGTCGTCGTCGGCGGTCAGCTTGTAGTTATAGGGATCGCAGTCGAAATACTCCTTGGGGAAGCCGCGGCCGACGACATAGCGGTTGCCGCCCAGCGGCCGGAGGTAAGTCGCATCGACCGCGTTCGAGATCGAGTGCGCCGGCACCGGCCGTCCGGGTCGGGCTTCCCAGACGGTGTCCTGCTCGCGGATCGCCCGCATCTGCATCTCGATCCCGACGCTGGTCGCCAGCATCGTCGACCACGGGCCGGCGGCGTTCACCACGGTGCCGGCCTCGACCTCGCCGGCGTCGGTCGAAAGCCCGGTGATGCGGTCGCCTTTGCGCGTGAGGCCGCGCACGGCCGTCCGCTCGCGGAACTCGCCGCCGAGCTCCTTGAACATCGCGACCATCGCCTCGGTGGTGCGGACCGGATCGGCATAGCCGCCCTTCGGTTCGAAGGTGGCGCCACCGACGCCGTCCATGTTGAGCCAGTCGCCCGCCTTCTGCTTGAGAGCCGCGGGTTCGAGCCACTCGGTCTCGACGCCGACGGTGCGCTGCATCGCCATGTTGGCCTGCGCCGTCGCCGCCTGCTCCGGCGGGACCAGGAACAGGTATCCCACCTGCTGGAAGCCGCAGGCCTTGGCCTTGTCCTGGAATACGTCGAGCGAGGCGCGCGCCATCCGAGCCATCAGCGGCGTGGAGTAGTGCTGGCGGACGATCGCGGCACTCTTGCCGGTGCCGCCCGAGGCCGGCCGGTCGCGCTCGACCAGCAGCACGCGCTTTACGCCGCGGGTCTTCAGCGCCCAAGCGAGGCTGGCGCCGCTGACGCCGGCCCCGACGACGACGACATCGTAACGCTCGCTCATTTCTTTCCCTTCGGATAGGCACGGCCGAGATAGCCGGCCGAGAACTTGCCGGATCTGGTGTCGCGATCGAGCAGCTCGGGCGCCCGACCGCTCGGATCGCCATAACCGCCGGCGCCGGGCGTCTCCATCACCACTGCCTGGTCCGGCGTCAAAGTCACCTCGGCCGGCTTGTTGTCGAGGGCGGTCAGGTTGCCATCGGGCTCGCGGCGCTGGAAGCGGCCGGGCATGCCGTCCTGGCCGCCGAATAGGCCCCAGGGGGCGAAGCGGAAGCGCTCGCCGGTGCCGCTGAACACCGCCTCGTGGCCGACGGGCTTGACCACCCGGCGAAGGCCGAGGCCGCCGCGATAGGTGCCGGCACCGCCGGAATCCTCGATCAGCCCGTAGCTCTCGACCCTGAGCGGGTATTCCATCTCGATCGCCTCGACCGGCAGGTTCGAGGTGTTGGTGATGTGGACCTGGACGCCGTCCTTGCCGTCCTTGGTGGCGCGCCCGCCGAAGCCGCCGCCGAGGGTTTCCAGGTAGACGTAGCGCTGCTTCGTTGCCGGATCGATGCCGGAAAGCACGGCGGTGGTGTTGGCGCCGTTGGCGGCGGCGACGGCGCGGTCGGGGATGGCAGGGGCCAGCGCGCCGATGACGCAGTCGACGATGCGCTGGCAGACGTGCGCCCGGGCGGCGGTCGCCGCCGGCGGCGCGCAATTGACCACCGTGCCTTCGGGAGCAAAGACGTCGATGACGTCGAGGACGCCCTGGTTGTTGGGCACGTCCGGATCCAGCAGCGCCTTCAGCGCATAGGCGACGGTGGCGGCCGCGCCGTTGAGCTTCAGGTTGATGTTGCCGTCGACCTCCGGCGCCGAGCCGGTGAAGTCGGCGCGCACCCGGCCGTTGCCGACGGTGATCTCGATCACGATCGGGATGTCGATGGTGCCGAGCCCGTCATCGTCCATGCGGTCGGCGAAGCGGTAGGTGCCGGGCGGGATGGTGGCGATGGCGCGCTCCATCCGCTGGCGGGTGCGATCGATGATCTCGCCGAAGGCCTCTGTCAGCATGGCGCCGCCGTAGCGGGCCGCCATCTCCTTCAGCCGCCGCTCGCCGAGGCGACAGGCGGCGACCTGGGCGAAGTAGTCGCCTTTCCGCTCGTCGGGCACACGCACGTTCAGCAGCACCAGATCGAAGATGTCCTGCACCAGCACGCCGGCGCGGAACAGGCGCACGACCGGGATGCGGAGGCCCTCCTGGTAGATTTCGCGCATGCCGCCGGCCATGCTGCCGGGCGCCATGCCGCCCATGTCGGCGTGGTGCGCGATGTTGCAGACGAAGGCGAGCACCTTGCCGTCGATGAAGACCGGCATCGCCATGTTGACGTCGGGCAGATGGGTGCCGCCGGCGACATGGGGGTCGTTGGCGATGAAGATGTCGCCCTCGGCCATGTCGGAGACCGGGATCTTGCCCAGCACGGCCGTCATCAGGCCCCACATCGAGGCGAGATGGATCGGGAGCGAGTTCTCGGCCTGCGCGATCAGCCGGCCCTTGAGGTCGAGCACGGCGCAGGAATGGTCGCGGCGCTCCTTTATGTTGGTCGAATACGCGCTCTTCATGAGGGCGATGAAGGATTCGTCGGTGATCGAGCGCAGCCCGTTCTGGACGATCTCCAGCGTGATCGGATCGATCATGAATTCACCTCGACCAGGAGGGAGCCGGCGGCATCGACGGTGAGAGTATCGCCGGGATAGAGCAGCGTGGTGGCGTCGAGCTGCTCGATCACAGCCGGGCCGGCGAGACGATGGCCGGGCTTGAGTGCGTCGCGGCGATAGACCGGCGTGTCGTCGGCGCCTTCCCAGCGGAAGTGCACGGGACGACGCCCGACCGGCGCCGGCGTCGGACCCGGCGGTCCGGCGGGAGGCGGTGCGGTCGTCTCGGCCCGCTTCGCTCGCGCCGTCAGCCGGAAATTCACGATTTCGACCGGCGCCTCGGCGTTTGAATAGCCGTAGCTCTGCTCATGCACGGCGGCGAACAGCTTCGCCAGCGTCGCCGCATCCGGCAACGCTGCGCTGGGGAGCCTCACCGGCAGCTCGAAGTTCTGGCCGACATAGCGCATATCGAGGGTGAGCGCGGTCTCGCGGTCGCCGGCGGCGATGCCTTCGGCGGCGAGCCAGCGCCCGGCATCCTCCGAAAGATCGGCGACGACGCGAGCCATCGCGGGCGCCTCACCGGCGGTCACTTTGGTACGCCTTGTGCGGACAAAATCCTCCTTGAGGTCGGAGACCACCAGGCCCTGGGCACAGAGGATGCCGGGCGAGGGCGGCACCAGGATCTCGCGCATGCCGAGGCTGACGGCGACGTCGGTCGCGTGCAGCGGCCCGGCGCCGCCGAAGGGCATCAGGGCATAGCCGCGGGGATCATGACCGCGCTCGACCGAGACCGTGCGGATGGCGCGCACCATGTTGGCGACGACGATGGCGAGGATGCCATGCGCGGTGCGCTCGACCGTGAATCCCAGGCGATCGGCGATCGGCTGCAGCGCGCGCCGCGATGCCTCGGCATCGAGCGCGACTTTGCCGTCGAGGAGCCCGCGCGGGCTCAAACGGCCGAGCACGAGATTGGCGTCGGTGACGGTCGCCTGGGTGCCGCCGAGGCCGTAGCAGGCGGGGCCAGGCACGGCGCCGGCGCTGGTCGGGCCGACCTTGAGCAACCCGTCGGGCGCGAACCAGGCGATCGAGCCGCCGCCGGCGCCGATGGTGTTGATGTCGATCATCGGCAGGCGCACCGGGAAGCCGCCGACCTGGCGGTCATGCGCGGTGTCGGTGGTGTATCCCCGGATCAGCGCCACGTCGGCCGAGGTCCCGCCCATGTCGAGCGTCACCACGTCCGGCCGACTGGACAGGCGCGCGACATGGATGGCGCCGACTGCGCCGGCGGCCGGGCCCGACAGCGCCGTCCTCACCGGGAAGCGATGCGAGCGGCCGATCGACATCAGTCCGCCGGAAGACTGGTTGATGCCGATCTGGATCTTGCCGGAAAGGCCGCCGACCTGCTCGCCGAGATCGGCGAGATATCGGGTGAGCACCGGCTGCAGATAGGCGTTCAGCACGGTGGTGGAGAAGCGCTCGTACTCGCGGAATTCCGGCTGCACTTCCGACGAGCGCGAGACGTGGATGCCGGGAAGCGCGGCGGCGAGCGCGTCGGCTGCCGTCCGCTCATGCTCGGGATTGAGGAAGGAGAACAGGAAGCCGACGGCGACGGCATCGACCTTTGCCGCCTTGATCGCAGCGGCGGCGCGGGCGAGGTCGTCCTGGTCCAGCGGCGTCTCGGCGGTGCCGTCGGCGGTCATCCGCTCCGCCACCTCGAACCGCCATTGGCGCGGCACCAGCGCTTCCGGCTGGTCTTCCTGCAGCGAATACATGTGCGGACGCAACTGGCGGCCGATCTCCAGCAGGTCTCGGAAACCCTTGGTGGTGACCAGCGCCACCTTGCCGCCTTTCCGCTGGATCAGCGCGTTGGTGGCGACGGTGGTGCCATGGGCCAAGCGGCGGATATCGCCGAAGTCGACGCCGAGGCGGCCCGCGACGGCGCGGACGCCCTCGACGATGGCGCGGGCGGGGTTGTCCGGCGTCGACGGCGCCTTGTGGACGAATGCCTCGCCTGTTAGTTCGTTGAGGCAGTGGAAGTCGGTGAAGGTGCCGCCGACATCGACCCCGATGAACCAGGACATCGACCCTCGCGAAAATGAATACACGGTGTATGCAGTATGGTCAGGGCGTCTAAGCCGGTCAAGCGCTCGAAGGGCGCCGGGGCCGAGCACGCCTACCAGGCGCTACGCGAGCGCATCCTGTCCCTGGCGCTCGCGCCCGGCGCCGATCTCGAGGAAGGCGTGCTGGTCGAGACCCTCGGCATGTCGCGCACACCCGTCCGCGAGGCGATCATCCGGCTCGCCTCCGAAGGCTTGGTGACGCTGACGCCGAACCGCGGCGCCCGCGTCGCCTCAATCTCGCTTGATGAGGTACGGGCCTTCTTCGAGGCGCTCGATCTCTGCCAGCGCGCGATCACGCGGCTGGCGGCCTCGCGCCGTCACCCGGCCGACCTCGAACGAATCGAGGCGACCGAGGCGGGGTTTGAGGCAGCGGCGATGAAGGGCGACGTCGACGCCATGGCGCGCACCAATTTCGATTTCCACATGGCGGTCGCCGATGCCGCCGGCAACCCCTGGCTCGCGCGCTTCTTCGGCGATCTCCTGAACCAGGGCATGCGGCTCTCGCGCCTGGCCCTCGTCTACGACCCGCCGCTCGGCCGCAGCCGCAGCCAGCATGGCCAGGACATCGTCGACGAGCACCGCCAGATGATCGCGACCATCGCCGGCGGTGACGTCGACGCCGCCGAGACTCTGGCGGGCAAGCACACCGATCTGTTCAAGCGCCGGGTGATCGGCTTCGTCGAGGAGAACCTGGTGGCCGGCGTGGCGGTACGCGTCTAAATCGGAACCCTCTCCGGCGTCTTACGCGGGAGAGCGGGCACGAGGGCGAGCTAACCCTCGATCCGGATCGGCTTCCGCCCGGCATTCGCTCAAGCGGTCACTTCTTCTCGGTGTTCCAGTGGGTGACGATCAGCGTCTTCGGCATGCTGACGATGTTCTTGCGGTACGCCACGGGCGACTGGAACTGCCCGGTGGTAGCGAACGGCGTCACCTCGTAATGGCGCTTCTGGATCGTCTCGATCGCGGCCTTCCGCTCCTCCGGTTTGACCTGTGGGATATAGGCCTCCGCAGCTTCTCCCAGCTCCTCGTCGCTGGGCCAGCCGAACCAGTTGGTGCCGTCGCGTTGAGTCGGCATCTTGGTGTCGGGGCCGAACAGCGTATCGAACACCATGAATACGTGATTCAGCCTGATCGCCGCGGTGTTCCACACCGGATCGAGTGATTTGAGGTCGGCCTGGGGGATCAGCTTGACGGTCGTCTGCGCCTGTGCGGCGCCGGCCATCATCGCTGCGAATGCGGCGGCGGACGCGAAGGCGGCAAACCTGGATCGGATCATTCTCGGGGTCTCCGGATTCGAGGGACGGGAAGCCTTGGGGAGGAACGATTTTTCCTGTCCGACGATCTTGGGCCCGGGCTCTTCGCCGCCACAAGGGCGCCCGTCCTCTGCTTGAATGCTTTCCGATGATCGTGCCTGATCGGGGCGAGTTCCAAGGAAGGATTGAATGATGCGAAGGATGACAACCGGGTTGATGGTCCTGGCTGCGGCGACGCTACTGGCGACATCGGCTGCTGCCCAGGACAAGCTGACGCTTCAGCTCAAATGGGTGCCCCAGGCACAGTTCGCCGGCTACTACGCGGCTGAGGCCAAGGGCTTCTACAAAGAGGTCGGCCTCGACGTCACAATCCTCCCGGGCGGCCCCTCCATCGCGCCGCCCGAGGTGCTGGCGCGGGGTGGCGCGGACGTGATCGTCGAATGGATGCCAGCGGCGCTCGCGGCCCTAGAGAGGGGCTGGCCGCTGATCAACATCGCCCAGGTTTTCACCCGTTCGGGAATGATGCTGACCTGCCGGAAGGATACCGGCATCCGGGCACCGGCCGACCTGAAAGGGCGGACGCTCGGCGTCTGGTTCGCCGGTAACGAATATCCGTTCCTCGCCTGGATGAGCCGGCTCGGCTTAGTGACCGACGGGGCGACGCCGGACGTGAAGATCCTGCGCCAGGGCTTCGACGTCGGCCTGCTGCTGAAGAGACAGGCCGACTGCATCTCGACCATGACCTACAATGAGTACTGGCAGGTGATAGACGGCGGGGTGAAGGCGGACGACCTGGTCGTCTTCAAATACGAGGAGATGGGCGTCGCCACCTTGGAAGACGGCCTCTACACGACCGAAATGAAGCTTGCCCAGTCGGGGATGGCCGACAAGCTCGCCCGTTTCGTCGCCGCGTCGCTCAGGGGCTGGGATTTCGCCGAAAGGAACCAGGCCGAGGCGGTGAAGATCGTGCTCGATGCCGACGCCGCGTTTGCCCAGAACGCGATCCATCAGGCACATATGCTGGAGGACGTCGCCCGCCTGATAGATCCAGGCGCCAGGGGATTGGGGTATCTGGATCCGGCAGCCTATGAGCGGACGGTGTCGACCCTGCTGGCCGGCGGCTCAGACCCGGTGATCACCCGAAAGCCCGTCGGGGCCTGGACCCATTCGGTCTGGGAAGCGGCGCAGAAATATCGGAAGTAGCCGGATACGAAAACGGCGGAGGCTTGCGCCTCCGCCGTTCGCGGAATTTTCAGGTCGAGGCGGCGATCAGTTGATGATCTGCCAGGCCCCGTCCGGCCGCTGGCAGGCGGTCCCATAGGTCGGGACCGGGCGGCCGTCGATGGTGGTGTTGCTCTGGTATTCGCGGCAGTAGTTGCCGGCGGCGTCGCGTCCCTCGCGGATGACCGTGCCCGCGGGCGGCGCGGCATAGACCGGCTGGTTCACCACGACCGGCCGCGGCGCGTAGTAGGGGGCGTAGTACGGATAGCCATAGTAGTAGGGAGCGGGCGCGGCGAAAAAAATGCCGAAGCCGACGCGGGGTCCACCGCGGTGATAGCGGTAGTCGGCGCTTGCAGGTGCGACCGAAGCAAACACGCCGACGAGGGCCAGGCTCGCCAGGATCAGGAAACGGCGCATGGCAAACATCCTTTTTCCTACTCGACCAATAGCTTGGCCGTAGACTACGGCAATTCGATGGTCGAGGTTACAGTTCATATTCAGAGGGTGGCACGGTCCTGAACGTTCAATCCTGCGCTCACGTTTCCCGGTCAATTCTCGCCGGTGCGGCGCAGAAACTCACGCAATGTTCCCGTGGCGCGGGTGGGGTGGCTTGGTATAACAAATAGTTAGAGTGCCCCGACGAAACGCCGGGGTCGCATATCCGACTAAGGAGACATGAAGTGTTCGCCAGAAAACTGATCCCGCTCGGGACGGGAGCGCTGATGGCGCTCGCGCTCGCGGGCGGTTCCAACGCCGCGACGCTGGTATTCTGCTCCGAGGGTAGCCCGGAGAATTTCAACCCGCAGATCAACACCACGGGGACCTCGTTCGACGCCTCGTTCCACGTCTACAACCGGCTGGTCGAGTTCGAGCGCGGATCCACCAAGGTGATCCCCGGCCTCGCCGAGTCCTGGACCGTGTCCGAAGACGGCAAGACCTTCACCTTCAAGCTCCGCCGGGGCGTGAAGATGCAGTCCTCGAACACTTTCAAGCCGACCCGCGACTTCAACGCCGACGACGTGCTGTTCTCGATCAATCGCCAGTGGAAGGCCGACCATCCGTTCCACAAGGTTTCCGGCGGCTCCTACGACTACTTCGGCGACATGGACATGCCGAAGCTCTTGAAGTCGGTCTCCAAGTCCGACGACTACACGGTCAAGATCGAGTTGAACGACGCCGAGGCGCCGTTCATCGCCAACATGGCGATGGACTTCGCCACCATCCTGTCCGCCGAGTACGGCGAGGCGATGATGAAGGCCGGCACGCCCGAGAAGATGGACCAGGAGCCGATCGGGACCGGCCCGTTCCGCTTCGTCAACTACCAGAAGGATTCGACCATCCGCTTCCAGGCGTTCGACCAGCACTGGAACGGCAAGCCGGCGCTCGACGGCCTCGTCTACTCGATCACCAAGGATCCGGCGGTCCGCTATGCCAAGCTGAAAGCCGGCGAGTGCCACGTGATGCCGTATCCGAATCCGGCCGACCTGCCGAAGATGCGTGAGGACAAGGACATCACCGTCCTCAGCCAGGAAGGCTTGAACATCGGCTACCTCGCCTTCAACGTCCAGAAGAAGCCCTTCGACGACAAGCGCGTCCGCCAGGCCCTCAACATGGCCATCGATAAGAAAGCGATCGTCGATGCGGTCTATCTCGGCGCCGGAGTCCCGGCGATCAATCCGATTCCGCCGACACTGTGGTCCTACAACACCTCCATCAAGGACTATGCCTTCAATCAGGCGAAGGCGAAGGCGCTTCTGGCCGAGGCCGGCTACCCCAACGGCTTCGAGACCGATCTCTGGGCCATGCCGGTGCAGCGGCCCTACAACCCGAACGCTCAGCGCATCGGCGAGATGATGCAGGCGGATCTGGCGAAGGTCGGCGTCAAGGCCAAGATCGTCAGCTTCGAGTGGGGTGAGTACCGCAAGCGCGCCCAGGCGGGCGAGCACCAGATGGCCCAGCTCGGATGGACCGGCGACAACGGCGATCCCGACAACTTCATGTATGTGCTGCTGGGCTGCGCTGCTGCCCGCCCGGGTGGCAGCAACATCGCGAAGTGGTGCCACAAGCCCTTCGACGACCTGCTGGTCGCCGCCAAGCGCACGCCCGAGACGGCGAAGCGCACGGCGCTCTACGAAGAGGCCCAGAAGATTTTCAAGGAGGAGGCGCCCTGGTTCACCATCGCCCACTCCGTGGTCTTCAAGCCGATCCGCAAGGAAGTCGTCGACTTCCGCATCAGCCCGTTCGGCCGCCATCAGTTCGATGGCGTTAAGCTGAACTAGGGCGTGTCCTCAATTAAGCCAAATGGCGATCGAGGCCAGATAGATTGCGGCGAGGAAGTTTCTGGCACGTTTGTCGTAGCGCGTGGCGATGGCTCGGAACTGCTTGAGCTTGCAGAAGAAATTTTCGATGAGATGCCGAGCTTT
>CAMDFP010000066.1 GCA_945897335.1 Asaia bogorensis
TGGTCGGTGGTCCGTACCTGCTCGTCGGTGGTGAAGACGGAGACGGTGGCCGGATCGAAGGCGTCGATGAGGTCGTAGCTGCGGGCCACCAGTCGGTCGCAGGCGGTTGGATCGGCGAATCCGTCGATCCTCAGGAACCCGTCGCGGCGGTAGGCCGCAAGCTCGGCATCGCTCAGCATTCGGAAACCATAGCATCGGAATCCTCCCCCGCGCCGGGCGCGGGGGAGGGGCGACGTCAGGCCGTCGTGTAGGCGGTCTTGACCGTGGTGTAGAACTCGGCGGCGTAGCGGCCCTGCTCGCGCGGGCCGTAGCTGGAGCCCTTCCGGCCGCCGAAGGGCACGTGGTAGTCGACGCCGGCGGTCGGCAGGTTGACCATCACCATGCCGGCCTGCGAGGAGCGCTTGAAATCGTTCGCGTGCTTCAGCGAGGTGGTGCAGATGCCGGCCGAGAGGCCGAACTCGGTGTCGTTGGCGACCGACAGGGCCTCGTCGTAGCCCTTGACCCGGATGACGTTGGCGACGGGGCCGAACACTTCCTCGCGGCTGATCCGCATGGCGTTGGTGGTCTCGGTGAACAGGGCGGGGGAGAGATAGAAGCCCTCGGTCTCGCGGTTCAGCCGCTCGCCGCCGAAGGCCAGCTTGGCGCCTTCCTTCTTGGCGATGTCGATGTAGTTGATGTCCTGGTCGAGCTGGCTCTGGTCGACTACCGGGCCGATCTGGGTCTCCGGCTTCAGCGCGTCGCCGATCTTGAGCGCCTTCAGGCCATCGATCATGGCGCCGACGAACTTGTCGTGGATGCCCTCGGTCACGATCAGGCGGGACGACGCGGTGCAGCGCTGGCCGGTCGAGTAGTAGGCGCCCTGGATCGAGCAGTTGACCGCTGTCTTGAGGTCGGCGTCGTCGAGGATGACCAGCGGGTTCTTGCCGCCCATCTCCAGCTGCACCTTGGCCATGCGCTCGATCGCCGAGCGGGCGACGTTGCGGCCGGTCTGCACCGAGCCGGTGAAGCTGATGCCGGCAATGCGCTTGTCGGCAAGCATGGCGGCGCCGACGTCGGATCCACGGCCCATCACCAGGTTGAAGACGCCCTTCGGCAGGCCGGCCCGGCTGATGATCTCCGACAGCGCCCAGGCGCTGCCCGGGACTAGGTCGGCCGGCTTGAAGACCACGCAATTGCCGTAGGCCAGCGCCGGCGCGATCTTCCAGGCCGGGATCGCGATCGGGAAATTCCACGGCGTGATGATGCCGACCACGCCGATCGGCTCGCGGGTGATCTCGACATCGACATTGGGGCGGACCGAAGCCAGCTTCTCGCCGGCCTGGCGCAGCACCTCGCCGGCGAAGAACTTGAAGATGTTGCCGGCGCGGTTGGCTTCGCCGACGCCTTCGGGCTTGGTCTTGCCTTCCTCGCGGGAGAGCAGCGTACCGAGCTCGTCCTGGCGGGCCAGGATCTCGGTCCCGATCTTGTCGAGGATGTCGGCGCGGGCCTGGAGGCCGTGACGCGACCAGGCCGGGAAAGCGTCATGGGCGGCGGCGATCGCCTGGGCGGCTTGGGCCGCGTCGGCGCGGATGTATTCGCCCACCACGTCGGCGAGGTTGGACGGGTTGATGTTGCGGCCGACGGACTTGCCCTCGACCCACTCGCCGGCGATCAGATTGCGATGAACAGCCATGTCGCGCCTCTTTGGATGATGCCCCTGGAAAGAGCGCGATTGGCGCCTCGCCGGCCGGGCTTGTCAAGGCGGCTGGACGCGGTCTTTCGCCGGCCATCACATGGCGCTGGTCCGCGCCGCCGTCCTTTCGTAGCTTCGTCCCATGACCTCGGCCGATACCCTCCATGCCGACCTCGTCCGCCTCGGCCTGATCCGCCCAGGCGAGCATCCGCCGGCGACGCCGCTGGCGGGCGGCGTTTCCTCTGATATCTGGAAAGTCGACCTTCCGGCCGGTCCGATCGCCGTCAAGCGCGCGCTGGCCAAGCTCAAGGTCGCGCAGGACTGGCGGGCGCCGGTCGAGCGCTCGCGTTACGAGATCCGATGGTTTCGTACCGTTGCCCGCATCCTACCTGAAGCGGTGCCGGTACTGGTCGCCGCCGACGAGGAGGCGGGCGTCTTCGCCATGGCCTATCTCGATCCGGCGCAGCACCCGCTGTGGAAACGCCAGCTCCTCGACGGCATGGTGCAGGTCTCGACGGCCACCGAGGTGGGATCGCGGCTCGCCCGCATCCACGCCGGCACCGCTTCGGATCCGGCGATCCCCGCGCAATTTGCGACCGACCGGATCTTCCATGAGATCCGGCTCGCGCCGTACCTGGAAGCGGCGGCGGCGCGACATCCTGATCGCGCCGAGGCGCTGCACCGCAGCGTCGCGACAACCGCCTCCACCAAGAAGGCGTTGGTGCATGGCGACGTCAGCCCGAAGAACATCCTGGTCGGGTCGAAGGGTCCGATCTTCCTGGATGCGGAATGCGCGTGGTTCGGCGACCCGGCCTTCGACCTCGCCTTCTGCCTCAACCACCTGCTGCTGAAATGCCTGGTGCGACCGGACGCGGTGACGGCGCTGCTGGCCTCGTTCTCAGGCATGAGCCGGAGCTATCTCGCCGGCGTCGACTGGGAGCCGGCCGCGGGTCTCGAGGCGCGGGCGGCGGTGCTACTGCCCGGACTCCTTCTCGCCCGGGTCGACGGCAAGTCGCCGGCCGAGTACGTGACGGCGGAGGCGGACAAGGACAAGATCCGCCGCGCTGCGCGCCATCTGCTGGCGGAGCCGCCGGCCCGCCTCGCCCTCATCGCCGAACGCTGGAAGCAGGAGCTCGCATGAGCCCGACCAAGATCGCCAATGTCCACGGCCGCCGGATCTGGGACTCGCGCGGCCGCCCGACCGTCGAGGTCGAGGTCAGGCTGGAGGGCGGCGCGATCGGCCGCGCCATTGCGCCGGCCGGGGCTTCGACAGGCTCGGGCGAAGCCGTGGACCTCCGCGACGGCGGCGAACGCGTCGGCGGCTACGACGTGACCCGTGCGGTGTCCCATGTCTCCGGCGAGATCGGAGCTCTGATCAAGGGCATGGACGCGGTCGACCAGGCGGGCGTGGACGAGCGGATGATCGAGCGCGACGGCACGCCCAACAAGGGCCGCCTCGGCGGCAACGCGCTGATCGCGACATCGATGGCGGTCGCCCATGCCGCAGCATCCGCCGCCGGGCAGCCGCTCTGGCAATATCTCGGCGGCTCCGGCCCGCTGCCGCTGCCCGAGATCCAGATCTTCGGCGGCGGTGCGCACGCGGGAAAGCGCGTCGATCTGCAGGACTTCATGGTGATCGCCATCGGCGCCACTGACTTCGCCCAGGCGCTGGACTGGACGGCCGAGGTCTATCTCGCCGCCGGCAAGCTGATGGCGGAGGCTGGAAAGCTCGCCGGCGTCGCCGACGAAGGCGGTTACTGGCCGGTCTTCGACTCGAACGAGGAAGCGGTTGAGACCCTGGTCCGTGCCATCGAGAAGGCGGGCTTCACGCCGGGCACCGAGGTCGGGATCGCGCTCGACATCGCCGCCAGCAATTTCGGCCGCGGCGGCCGCTACCGGCTGGCGAAGGACGGGCGCGAGCTCGATTCGGACGGGATCTCGGAGATGTTGCTGGGCTGGCTGAAGCGCTATCCGATCGTCTCGATCGAAGATCCGCTGGCCGAGGACGATCCCGACGCCTTCGCCCGCTTCACCAAGGCGGCGGGGCCGAAGGTGCAGGTGGTCGGCGACGACTTCGTCGTCACCAGCGCCAGGCGCATCGGCGAGGCGGCGAGGGCAGGGGCCTGCAACACCGCGCTGATCAAGCCGAACCAGGCGGGCACGCTGACCGAGACCAAGGCGGCGTTCGACGAGGCGCGGCGGGTCGGCTACGGCGCCATCGTCTCGGCGCGATCGGGCGAGACCGAGGACGTCACCATCGTCCATCTTGCGGTCGGTTGGGGAGCGCCGCAGCTCAAGGTCGGCTCGTTCACCCGTTCGGAACGCATGGCGAAGTGGAACGAGGGCCTGCGCCTCGCCGAAGCCATCGGCGGCCGCCTGCCGCCGGCGAGTTCCTTCGCCTGGGGGAGGTGAGGGGAGCCGGTCGCGGCGCTCAGGCCGCGACCTTCTCCAGCAGCTTCCGCCTGAGCGGCATCTGGGTCATGCGATGGACGTGGTCGACCACGTCCGACCCGAACTTCTCCTGAACCAGCTTCAAATATGTGGGGCTGTTGAAGTAGGTCTGCCAGGCGTGGTCCCGGAACTTGAGGATCTCGCCCGAGGTCAGGAACTTGGTGCGGAGCGGCTTCGACTCATAGCCGTGCTGGGAGTAGTGGTGCCACTTCTCCGGCAGCTCCATCTTGCTCTCGACCGCCATGCGGTAGAGCGGCGACCCCGGATAAGCCATGGCCGAATAGAAGTTGCCGAACTCGCAGTTGAGCGCGAGCGCCATGTCCAGCGTCTCCTGCATGCGCTCGTGCGTGTCGTCGGGCAGGCCGAAGATGTAGTTGCCGAGCACGTGGATGCCGGCGTCCTTGATCCGGTTCACGGTGTCGGCGATGTCGTTCTGGTCGTACTTCTTCGCCGCGCCGTCGCGGACGTCGGCCGACGCGCTCTCGATGCCGAGGCAGAGCCAGCGGAAGCCGGCCTTTCTGAGCTTCTCCAGGAACTGGTCCTGCACGGTGTCGACGCGGGCATAGGCCCAGATGTTCAGATCGTAGCCGCGCTCGATCAGGAGGTCGGAGATGCCGAGCACGTGGCGCTTGTTGAGCACGAACATCTCGTCGACGAACTTGATGTTCTTGACGCCGTAGTTGGCGACCAGATGGTCGATCTCCTTGACCACCGCTTCCGGGCTCCACATCCGGTACGAGGACTTCCCGAACGGCGCGTTGATGCAGCAGAACGAGCACTTATAGGGGCAGCCGAGCGAGGTGTGGATCGCCGCATAGGGCGTGCGCTCGTGGATGTGGTCGAAGGAATGCCAGTTGTGGGAGCGGTAGTTGCGCGGGTCCATCATGTCCCAGGCGATGCCGGGCATCTCCTGGTCCAGATCGACCAGCAACGCCTCGTGCTCGGCCGGGGCCATGACCTGGCCGTCCTTCTTCCACCACAGCGACGGGATCTTGGAGAAGTCGGTCTCGCCGGCCTTCAGCGCCTGCATGGTCTTGTAGATGGTGACCGGGCCTTCGCGATCGCAGACGAAGTCGATCGACTCCTCCTTCATCGACTGCTCGGGGAGGGCGGCCAGATGCGTGCCGGTCATCATGATCTTGATCGACGGATCATGGCTGTGGATCAACTGGGCGACCCGTCCGGCTGCGCTCATGTTCTGGGTCGAGGCCGAGGGCTGGAAGCCGTAGACGACCACGACCACCAGGGTCGGCCGGTAGTCTTTCGCGACTCGCTCGGCGACCTCGGCCGAATTCAGGCGCTCGGCCGGGCCGTCGATGATGGCGACTGTGGCGCCGCGCTTGCGGGCATAGGTTGCGAACAGGCCGGCGAAGACCGGCGGCTCGATGGCGCTGAACTCGTCGCCAAGGCCTTGATAGATCTGGGCGGGTTCGCCCGGATTGATGAACAGGATGTCGACTTTTTCGGCCATGGATCACTTCCGGTCGGCGAGCGCGGCAATCCCGCGGGCGCGGCGTACGTGCAATCCTCGCGCCAGCCCCGGGGCCGCATCATGGGCAAATTAACATTGCGGCCAGCGGCGCCGTAGCAAAAACCGCATCCTGACGCAGCCTGTCGCTGCGGCAAATCTTGCCGGGTCGAGGCGCGCGCCTTGCCGGGCGAAGCCGGGGACATCGCCTAGGGTGCAGCATTTATTCGTTCATCTTCAATGAAATAGCCGCGTCTGGCGTGGCACGGCGATTGCTTCTTGATTGTCGCCCACACCGGGCAAACCACGTCTTGGAAGCCTGACATGGCCGTTTCCACGCTCTCGTCTCTGAACACGTCGCTCCATAACTCGCTGTCCGGCCTCCGCGCCGCCCAGTCGGGCATCGAGACCGTGTCGCGGAACGTCGGCAACGCCAATTCCGAATTCTATACGCGCAAGATCCAGAACCAGCTGCCGAACGTCGTCGGCGGCGTCGGCCAGGGCACGCAACTGCCGGCGGTGACGCGCGAGGTCGATCTCTATCTCCAGCGCGACGCCCGCGACTCGTCCTCCCGCACCGCGCGCGTCAGCGCCATCAACGAATTCCTCGGCCGCCTCGAGAAGCTCTATGGCCAGCCCGGCGACGAGCTCTCGCTCGGCGGGCGCATGGCGGCGATGCGCGGTGCCTTCGAGGACCTGACCAACCATCCCGACAACACCGCCGCTCAGACCGACACCTTCAACAAGGCGACGGCGCTCAAGGACAACCTCAACTCCCTCACCAACAATCTCCAGGCCTACCGGACCCAGGTCGAGCAGGAGATCGCCAACTCCGTCGCCAACGTCAACACCGCGCTCACCAACATCAATAGCCTGAACACCGAGATCGCGAAGAACCGAAATTCGGGCCTCTCCAGCGCCGATCTCGAGGATCAGCGCGACCAGCAGGTTGCCAATCTCGCCAAGGAGATGGGCATCCAGACCTTCGTGCGCGCCGACGGCCGGCTCGCGGTGCTGACGGAATCGAGCCGCTTCCTCCTGGACCAGTCGGCGACCACCGCGAGCTTCACTCAGAAGGGGACGATCGTCGCGGCCGACGCCTACGTCCCGGTCGGTGCGCCGGCGGCCGGCTTCAGCGCCACGCTCGGCGGCATCACCATTCCCAATCCCGCCGGCGGCACAGCGCTCGACATCACCAGTTCGATCACGCGCGGACGTCTCGCCGGCCTGTTCACGCTTCGCGACACCATCCTGCCCCAGGCGCAGGCCCAGCTCGACGAGCAGGCCGCACGGATGACGCTGGCCTTCGAGGGCACGGGCACGGGCTTTGCCGGCACCGCCATCACCGTCTTCTCGGACAGCGCGGTCGGCGGCCCGCCGGCGGCGGCCTTCACCAACACGGCGGCCAATATCGTGGGATATGCCGGCCGGATCACCACCAACCCGATCCTTTCCGTCGCCGGAAATCTCTGGCGGCTTCGCGACGGCACCAGCACCGTCGGCGTCGCGACCGAGAGCACGTTCCGCGGCGACCAGACCCAGCTTCGCTCCGTCCTCACCATGTTCGAGACGGCGCAAACATATGCCGCCGCCGTCCAGCTCGGAACGTCCAACACGCTCGAGGCCGCGGCCAACGGCTTCACCGGCTACCAGGCGACGCAGACCGCCACCTACCAGGCGGCGCTCGACGACCAGAACACCATTACGGAGGCGCTCAAAGAGCGGCTTCGCGACCAGAGCGGCGTCAATGTCGATGACGAGCTCGGCCGCATGATCCAGCTTCAGAATTCCTATTCCGCGTCGGCGCGGGTCATGACGACCGTGACTCAGATGTTCGACGAACTGCTTCGTATCGGCCAGTAGTAAGGCCAGAGGAGAAACGCCATGGCTGGCGGGATCAACAGCGTTGCTACACTCGCGCAGAACCTGCTTCTGCAGAGCAACGTCCGCAACATTCAGACTCAGCTGGACAAGGTCCAGCTGCAGATTGCATCCGGCAAAAAGACGGACGTGTATTCGGGTCTCGGCTCGATCTCGCGGATGACGCTCGACTTCCACCAGCAGAAGGAGGAGGTCCAGAACTATCGCGACACCATCGCTTCGACCCAGGCCCGCCTCGGCGTGGTCGACAAGGCGATGACGCGGATGACCGAGATCGCCACCGACTTCCGCGCCAAGTTCCTCCAGAACCGCACCTACATGGCGACCGACCCGACGGTGCGCGCGGTCTTCCAGGACGAGGCGACCTCGGCCCTCAAGGAGATCAACCAGCTCCTCAACACCCAGTACGAGGGGCGCTACATTTTCTCCGGCCGGCTGATCTCGACGCCGCCGATGGTCGATCCCGGCGACGTCGCCACTGCCGGCACACCGTTGCAGGTTCTGGACAATGTCATCAACACCGCCGGCGCCTCGAACTACGTGGCCAACGGCTCGACCGTCGCGTTCAACGCCATCGTAACGACGCTCACCCCCAGCGCCGCCGCCTATACCGGGGCGGCACCCGATACCTTCCCCTACCAGGGCGACAACGCGACCTATTCAAACAGCCCGCCCTTCACCAACGCGCTGACGGTCCGCATCGACGAGGGGACCGATGTCGGCTACACCGTCCGTGGCGACGACCCTTCGATCGCCGCCCTGCTGCAGGGCATCTATACTTTTGCCACCACCGACTTCACCGCGGCGGCCTCGACCTCCTTCTTCGAGCTGATGGACGCGGCGAGCTTCCGCATCGACCAGGCCCTGGAAGGCTCGAACCTGACGGCGCCGGCGGGCGTGCCCTCGACGGCGGCTCCCGCCTTCAACGGGCTTCGCTCGGTTCTCGGCACCATCGGCGCCATCGAGAACCGGATGAAGTCGGTCGATCTACAGCACGAACAGCGCCTTACCTTGTTCGACAACGAGCTGGGCCGGCTGGAGGATGCGGATCCCTATGAGGCGATCAGCAAGCTCCAGGGGCTGCAGGCACAGCTCAGCTCCAGTTTCCAGGTAACGGCCACCCTCAAGGATCTGACGTTGTCCAACTTCATCTAAGATAGTATTTAAGATCGCATCGGGCGGTGGCGCCGTAGATGTGAATATTCCGTTAACGTACCCCTAGACAAACCTTGTCCGGCCTCCTATAGTTAAGTAGCTAGAAAGGGGTTTGTTGCGATGAATGTCGCAGCGTTAACAGGGTCAGTCAGTCCGCTTCCGGGTGCCACGCGTGGCGCTTCCGGGGGTGTGTCTGTTCCTGTGGCATCGGATAAGCCGCAGGAGCCCTTCCTCAGCCCCGTCTTCCGGTTCGACAAAGCAGCTCGGGTTCTGGTTTTCCAGTTCCGTGATTCCGAGACCGGCGACGTCACCCGGCAGTATCCTTCGGAGAAGGTCGTGAAGCTGTATCGCGACAACGCTCCCCAGGCTACGCCGGCGGCCGCGCCGAGTGAGTTCGGCAGCGGCACCGAGGAAGCAGCAGTTCCGAGCAGATCGTCGACGGAACCAGCCGCGGCTCCTCCGCCCGCGCCGGTCAAGACGTCCGATGGCGGCGGGTCCGAAGGGACGACGGGTGGGGTTCGGCTGACGGCCTGACGGGCAAAAAGCTCGTTGAACCGGATCTCTGTGCGCTCGGGGCCCTCGCATGAGAGCCTTGGGTTCTTCTGCGTCAGAGTCTAAAACCCAGTCAGTCCAGGTCGAAGGTCGCGACGCCTTCCTCATGCTCGGGGACGCGGGCCAGCACCTCGCCGTCTGCGCGGAGGATGCAGGTGAGGCCGTAGCTGACCAGTTCGCCGCTTCGGCCGACCACATCCGATGAGGCCACCCAGCAACCGGTCTCGATCGCTCGCTGCTTCAAGTTGGCGAGGCCCCGTTCGCGCCAGCGCTCCGCAGTGGCCGGTGCCAGCATGTTGTTGAGCGGGTAGCACAACAGCTTGGCTCCCTGGCGGCTGATGCGAAGGGCCGCGTCGGGAAAATTGGCATCGTTGCAGATGTTGAGTCCGAATGGCCATCCGCGGGTCTCGAAAATCGGAAACTCGGTGCCGGCTTCGAACGCGGGTTCGTTCGGATGCGCCTTGGAATACCGGCCGATCAGCCGGCCGTGGCAGATGACGACCGCAGTGTTGTAGCAGGCCGCTCCGCGGCGTTCGACGATGCCGAGAACGAGGGACGTGCGGAAGGGCTCGAGCCTCGCGAGCATCTCCCCGACGATCGCGTCGTCGAGAGAGACGGCCCGGCGGGCGATGGCCTCCGGGTCGCGGCCATAGCCCTGCAGATAGCACTCGGGAAAGACCGCAAGACCGACATCTCGGGCGTCGCACCAGCGGAGATCTTCGAGCAGCCGCTCGAGCGTGCCGGGCACGTCGTCAAAGCGCGGCCGGCGTTGGAAGGTCGCGACGCGTAGTGGTCCCATCGGGGGACTCTATACCGGCGAGGGGCGTCGCCGTCCGCTCGCTCTTCCCCGGATTGCGCGATGCTAGTCCAAGCGGCGGGCCGACGTTCTCAGGCGAGGCGGTCGAGGGCGAGGGAGACGCCTTTCTGTTCCTTCCAGCCGGTGCCGATGACGCCGTTGGCGCCGTAGCTCGCATGCTGGACGCGGTTCTGCTTCACCGCGTTGACGACGGTCTGGATGACGCGCTCGCTCACGGTCTTGCAGGCGTTGACCGCGCGCTCGTTCGCTTCAGCCGTCTTGCGGAAATGGGCGAGCATATCGCGGAAGCCCTGACGCTGGCTCTCGGTCAGGATCGCGAGCGGCGTCGGATCTTCGACCAGTTGCTGGTGCATCTGGGCATAGACCTCGGCCAGGCGCTGCTTCTCGAGAGCGAAGGGAGCGGACTCGCTGACCTTGACCCGGCGGAGAAGCTCGGTCTCCTGGGACATGACCGTCTCCAGGCGATCGAGCACGGTGACCAGCTCGTTGAGACGGGCGGCGGGATTGGTCATTTCTGGGCGGCCTCCTGGAATTGCAGCATGACGGAGCGGACCACCTGATCGGCGACCCCGATCCCGCCTGCCTTCGCGATCGACTTGCCGTATTCCTCGACCATCATCGACTTGAACATGTCCTCGCCCTGGCCGCCGCCGAACATCTTGTTCGTTTTGACGCCGTTGAACATGTGGCCGAGCATCTGCGAGAGGAACTGCGCCTCGAACTCCTGTCCGACCTTCTTCAGGGCGTCGAGGCTCTTGGGGTTCTTCACGTCGAAGGACTTGTTGGTGCGCATCGCGTTCAGCGTCTGCGCGTCCATGCCGGGAAGGGGGGAAATGGCGGAGGTGGTCATCGGCCTGGCCCTTACATCAGGACGATTTCGGCCTGGAGCGCGCCCGCGGCCTTGATCGACTGGAGGATGGAGATCATGTCGCGCGGGCTGACGCCCAGCGCATTCAGGCCGTCGACCAGCTCCTGCAAGGTCACGCCCGAGCGCATCACGCCGAACTTCTTGCCTTCGCCGGAGTCGACGTCGATCTGGGTGCGCGGCACTACCTGGGTGGTTCCGCCGGTGGAGAAGGCCTCGGGCTGGGAGACCTGCGGGGTCTCGGTGATTCGGATGGTGAGGTTGCCCTGGGCGATGGCGACGGTGGAGAGACGGACGTTTTCGCCCATGACGATCACGCCGGACTGCTCGTCGATCACCACCTTGGCGACCTGGTCGGGAGCGACGCGGAGCTGCTCGACGTCGGTCAGGAGGCCGATCACGTCGTTCTGGTAGTTCACCGGGATCTGCATGGAGACCGTGCCGGGATCGAGCGAGCGGGCGGCGGGCACGCCGACAAAGGCGTTGATCGCCTGGGCGATGCGGCGCGCGGTGGTAAGGTCGGGGTTGCGAAGCGCGATGCGCACCAGATCGAGAGAGGCCAGCTGGAAGGGGATCTCGCGCTCGACGATGGCGCCGTTGGCGATGCGGCCGGCGGTAGGGACACCGCGGGTGACCGAGGCGCCGGCGCCCTGGGCGGAGAATCCGGATACTGCGACCGTGCCCTGGGCGACTGCGTAGACTTCAGCGTCGGCGCCGACCAGCGGCGTCACCAGGAGCGTCCCGCCCATCAGGTTGGACGCATCGCCGAGAGTCGAGACGACGATGTCGACCCGGGTTCCCTGGCGGGCGAAGGGGGGAAGTGTCGCCGTCACCATGACGGCGGCGATGTTCTTGGTACGAAGGCTCGTGTCGCGGGCATTCACGCCGAGCCGGTCCAGCATGCCGACCAGGCTCTCCTTGGTGAATACCGAGTTCTGAAGCGAGTCGCCGGTGCCGTTGAGGCCGACGACCAGGCCGTAGCCGACCAGCATGTTGTCGCGGATGCCTTCGAAGTCGGCGATGTCCTTGATACGCGACTGCGCATGGCCGGCGGCCGGCAGCAGCAGGGCGGCCAGCAAGCCGAGAGCGGCGAGCCAGCGGCGGAGGGATGAAGGGGAATCCGGTGGGACGGTCATGAGGCACTCCTTGCGGGGCCCAAGGAATGCGAGAAGCATGCCACGGAAAGCACTCATGAATCCGGTGTTTCCAGAGCGTTTCGGCCGGGAGCGGCAGGGGCTGCCGGGCGCGGGCCGGCAGATTTTGCCGATTGCCGCCGCGGTGACGCACGGGCTGGCCCATGCTAGACTTGCCCTTGCCGCCTTTCGTTTAACTTGTTGCTCCGGCTGTTTCCGTAACGATATATAGGGGGCGTTACGGACAGGAGGCCCATGAAAGTCGATCCGACGGGCACGGCCAAGGCTGCCTCGGTCCGCCGCTCCGATAAGGGGTCGCAGGCGAAGCCCGGCGAGTTCTCGAAGCTGCTCGAGGGTCTCGACGGGCCGGAAGCGCCGCGCGCGACCGGCGTTGCCGCCCCTGTCGATCCCACTTTCGGCGTTCGCGATGCGACCGATCGTTCAGGCGGACGTTCGAAGAAGCGCGCCGAGGACATGCTCGACCAGCTGGAGGAGATTCGTGTCGGGCTGCTAACCGGCGCGATCCCTCGCGACCGGCTTGAAGCCCTTGATCGCCTGGTCCAGGAGAACCGCGGCCAGGTCGTCGATCCGAGGCTGGGGGAGATCCTGGACGAGATCGAGCTTCGCGCCCGGGTCGAGCTCGCAAAGCTGGATACGCAGGCCTGATTGCCGGGGCGCGGGTCGCCTCGGTCGCCGTCGCTGATAAAATTGTCATATTTCTCAATGGGCTGCGCGGGCGAGTGGCCCGTGGACCAAGGCTTGATGCCCACGGGCACCCTCTGTATGCTCCGCCCGCCTTCAGGGTAGGGCACAGGCAAGAGGGCATCCGTGGCTTCGAAGAGTTCGCTGCCGATTCAACTTCCGCCTCACTATCGTCCCTCGGATGAAGAGGAATTCATGAACCCGCTGCAGCGGGAGTACTTCCGCCAGAAGCTGCTGCGCTGGCGCGAAGAGTTGCTGCGGGAAGCCAACATCACCTTGCGTCACCTGACCGAGGAGAACCTGCAGCAGCCGGACATGGCCGACCGCGCCTCGCTCGAGACCGACCACGCGATCGAGCTCCGGACCCGCGATCGCGAGCGCAAGCTGATCTCAAAGATCGACGAGGCGCTGCAACGCATCATCGACGGCACTTACGGCTACTGCGAGGAAACCGACGAGCCGATCTCGCTTCGGCGGTTGGAGGCGCGTCCGATCGCGACCCTCAGCCTGGAAGCGCAGGAACGCCACGAGCGGCTCGAGCGCACTCACCGCGACGACTGAAGCCGGCGCCGGCCCGATCCGACTGAAACGCCCGGTTCGGCCATTGAAATCGAGTAGAGTTCGGGCGTCCCAAGCTCCGGTGGTCTCTCGATGATCGCGGCTTTCCGTCGACACGCACTCCAGTCCGTCCGGTTGCGCCTTTCTGCTGCGGTCGGCGCGGCGGTTCCGGATCGGCGTCGGCGTTGACGACACGTCTGCCGGCCGAGGCGACGGACGAACTGAAGTCCGGCTTCAAGGAAGGAACGCTCCGGCGCGTCAACGCGGCTGGATCCGATCCTCTCCGTTCGGCCATCGCCCTCGATCCCCGGTCGGTCGGCGCTCAGGCGAGCCTAGCCGCGATGGCTGCCCACGCCGGCGCATCGTTGCTGTGGATGCGGCGCATCGAGGCGCAAACCGGCGTACCGCTGGCCGATCTCGTCATCCTGGCCGGGAACGAGTTTGCCGGGGTCGGCCGAATGGCCGAGAGCGCACAGCTCTTGCGGGCAGCGATCGTCTGGTTGCCCGACACTTTCGCCTTTCATGCTGTGCGCTGCGAGCTTGAGACCTACGCCGATGTCGGGTTGGAGGCTCTCACCAGCGCCGCCCGCGCCGAGGCGATCGACCCGGGCCGGGAAGACGTCCGGCTTCTCTATTGCCGGGCACTCTGCATCGCAGGCGCGTACGAGGCGGTTGTGGCAACCCTGGCCGGATCCAAGGAAAGCGACAATCCGGAGATCCAGAACATCCTCGGGCAGGCCTTCACCGCCTTGAAGGACGCCGGCGGTGCGGCGCGTCACTATCGGCGTCGGGTGAGCTTGGCGCCGCGAGAGGCCGTTCGCGGTGGGCCGGCGAGGCTCGTCGAGGTGATGCGGACGTTCAACGGACTCAGGACCGGCGATCGCTTGCTCGATCAGACACCGCGCCGCTTCGTCGTCCGCGAACCGCACTATGGCGGGCTCTACTACGGCGACGACATCGACTTCGTCCTCGAAGATGCGGGCCTTCGTGCCTTTGCGGACTCGGCCGTCCTCGATCGGGACGATCGATACTACTACGAGCGGATCGTGCCCTATTCGCCCAGCTCGGTGGACGCGGCGGTCTACACGATCTTCGCGCGGGCAAACGGCCGCGTTCTCCTGGTCATGCCGGAGATCACGAGGCGCGTCGGCGCGCCGACTGTCCTGCTCGGTCCGACGGCGAATTTCGGGCACCTCACATGCGACGTCACCTCGAAGCTCAAGGTGCTGACCGACCATGGCCATCGCCTGAGCGACTATCGTTTCCTGGTGACGGAGTGCTCCCCCTTCGCCTTCGAGTGGTTCGAGCGGCTCGGGATCGCGCGCGACCGGATCCTGGTCGAGCCGGCTCCGGAGTCGATCGGCTTCGACCGCCTGGTGGTTCCCTCCATGACCCACATGTTCCAGTATCCCGATCCCGCCTACGTCGAGTGGCTTCAGGATCGCCTGTCGATCGCCGAGGCACCTTCGTCCGAGGCGGGGGCGGTTCTGCTGATCTCGCGCGCGCGGGCGCAGACGCGGCGGATCGTCAACGAGGACGCGCTCGTGGACGGTCTCGGCGATCTCAAGCTCGCCAGGATCTATCCGGAGACCATGAGCCTGGACGAGCAGCTCGCCGCGTTCGCGGGATGCCGCGTGCTGGTGACGACGCTGGGGGCAGGAAGCATGAGCTGCCTCATGCTTCCCCGGGGAAGCGGGGTCGTCGAGATCGGCCTCGATCTGATGGCGACTACCCAGATCCATCTGGTGACGACGGGCGCCGGGCAGAGGCACGCGAGAATAGGCAGCAAGATTGCGGGCCGGTCGGGCAGGACGTCCTGGGACTACGACATCTCCGTCGATCCGGACGCACTGAGAGCCGCGATCCTGTCGGTCATCTGAGGCGGGCAAGGTCGTGAGAAGCGAAGGGCCGGTGCCTTTCGGCACCGGCCCTTTTCCGTTGCGGCCGGCGGGGTGGGGGAAACCGGCCAGCTCCGGATCTGGTTCTGCCGTTAGAAGGGCAGGAGGATGTCGAGCATCTGCGAACCGTAGCGGGGCTGCTGGACGTCGGTGATGTGGCCGCGGCCGCCGTAGGAGATCCGCGCCTCGGCCATCTTCTCGTAGCTGATGGTGTTGAGCGTGGTGATGTCTTCCTGGCGAATGACTCCGGCGATCTGCAGCTCGCGCACCTCGTAGTTGACGCGGACTTCCTGTCGGCCGATGACGACCAGGTTGCCGTTGGGCAGCACCTGCGTGATGGTCGCGGCGATCTTCAGCTTGATCTCCTCGCTGCGGTCGATCGCGCCCTTGCCTTCGTTGGAGAGGGCGGAGGTCGTGTCGATGAGCGTCGCGTTGTCTGATCCCGGCAGGATGCGGTTGATTGGGCCCTGCAGGCCGAACAGCGAGCCGAGGGTGGCGTTGTCCGAATTCTTGCGGCTGCGGGTCGTAGTGTTCTCGTACTTCGCCTCGTCGTTGATCTCGATGAGGACGGTCAGGATGTCGCCGACCCGGTTCGCCCGCTGATCCTTGAAGAACCCGCGAGATCCGGCCGCCCACAGCGAGGAAGGCTGCCGCTCGGCTGTGATCGGCGCCGGCATCGGCATGCTGACCGGCTTGTAACCGGTCGCCGCCTGCGGGTTGGCGATGTCGGTCATCTTCGGCGCTTCGCCGATGTTCGACATGCGGTCGAGGGCGGAGCAGCCGGCGAGGGCGATGACGGCGAGGCCAAGGGAGGCGAGGCGGGCGATACGCATGGGTTGTCTGCCTTCTTTAGGATCGGTTCGAGTGTCGGGTTAGCGCTGGACGGTCGAGCGATTGGACGCGGCGGCGGTGACCATGGAGCCGATGACCACCGTCACCTCGCCATGTCCGGTCACGCGGCCTTCGACCGTGCGGTTGCTCTTGGGGTTCTGCACGCGGATGGTCTGACCTTCGACGCCATCGTCGAGGGCTTTGCCCTGGACGGTGAGGGTCATGGCCTTGGTGCGCATGACCATGGTCACGCTCTCGTTGCGCTGGACCAGGGTGAAGAGACCGACGTCCGACTGGCGGATCGGCTGGCCGGCCTGCAGCGGGCGCTTCGGGGTGCGGCCGAGCACGTCTTCGAGCAGGGTCGCGTGGTTGGCGAGCGCCGGTCCGGAGCGCATCTTGACCCAGGTCAGGTCGGCGGTGCGGATGATCTCGCTCGGCATCATCCGGCGGTTGAGAACCGGCACATCGAGCATGACATGCGCCCGGCCGGCGACGCGGACGCGGTCGGCCCTGGGCTCGTCGGCGGGGGCGCGGAACTCGGCGATGAAGGAGCGGCTGTCCGGGTCGTAGTGCTGGAGGTCGACCGCGACGGTCGGCGCCTGGGTCTCGGAGACATAGAGCTGGTAGGCGCGGCTCGCGATCTCGAACTCGATGTCGCCGGTGACGCCCTTGGCGGCCAGCGCCTTGCGCAGCGCCGCATCGACGGTCTGGCGGGCGACCACCTGGCCGATCCGCTCGACCACGACCTTGTCCATATAGGTCGCCGGCTTCCACTCGATCCCGTGCATGCGGGCGAAGGCGGCGAGCTGGGACGGCTGGTAGGTCACGCGGTTGCCCGGAGCCGGGGACTGGTCGAGCCGGATCTGGGCCTTCTCGGCATCGACGTTGTCGAACAGGTCGCCGAGCAGGATCGCGTCGCCGCTCACTTCGGACTTGAGCTTGAGGATCGGCTTGCCGACTTCGGCGAAGCTTCCGGCAAGCGGCGCGAGCGCCAGCGGGAGGCAGAGAGCGAGGATGCGAAGCGTGCGGTTCATGGTGCGAGGCTTTCAGGAAGTCGGATCAGCGCAGCTGGTTGATAGTGCCCATCATGTCGTCGGAGGCCTGGATCACCTTCGAGTTCAGCTCGTAGGCGCGCTGGGCGGTGATCAGGTTGGTGATCTCGGCGACCGCATTGACGTTGGAGGCCTCGAGGAAGCCCTGCATGACGCTGCCGAAGCCGAGCGTGCCCGGGGTGCCGGCGATCGGGTTGCCGGAGGCGGGCGTCTGCAGCAGCAGGTTCTGACCGACCGACTCGAGGCCGGCGAGGTTCGGGAAGTTGCTGAGCGTGAACTGGCCGAGGAGCTGCGGGGCCACCACGCCGTCGAGCTTGGCGTAGACCTGGCCGGAAGCGTTGATCGAGATGTCCAGGGTGTTCTGCGGCACGGTGATGCCGGGCTGCACAGTGTAGCCGTCCTGGGTGACGACCTGACCGGTCGGGGAGAGCTGGAAGGAGCCCGAGCGCGTGTAGGCAGTCTGGCCGTTCGGCAGCTGGATGTTGAAGAAGCCTTCGCCGCGGATGCCGAGGTCGAGGGTGTTCTCGGTCAACTGCAGCGTGCCCTGCTGGTTCAGCCGGTAGACGGCGGCGGCGCGGACGCCGAGGCCGACCTGCAGACCGGCCGGAACGATCGTGCCGGCTTCCGAGGAGGCCGAACCGACCCGCCGCTGATCCTGGTAGAGCAGGTCCTGGAACTCAACCCGGGAGCGCTTGTACGAGGTCGTGTTCAGGTTGGCGATGTTGTTGGACAGCACCTCGACGTTGGTCTGCTGGGCCAACATTCCGGTGGCGGCGATGGTGAGTGCGCGCATGGCTTAAAAGCTCCCTTCGATCTCTTTAGGCGCCGACCGGCTTGCCGATACGGCGGACCGCGTCACGAAGGCGGTCATGCTCCTGCGAGATCATGTTGGCCGCCTCTTGGAAGTTGCGGGTGATCTCGCTCATGCGCGAGATCTCGAACATCGGAACCACGTTGGATTGCTCGATGACGCCCTGGGCGACGCGGGCCTGCGGGGCCTTCTGCGGCGGCTCGTCGGCGATCAGGAGGCTATTCGGCCCGCGCTTGAGGGCGCGGTCGTTGGTGAACCCGACGATCTTCATCTGGCCCACGACCTGGGTTCCGGCGAGGATCGTGCCGTCGCCGGCGACGTGGATCTCGCCGGCATTCGGCGGGATCACGATCGGGCGGTTGTCGGCGCCGAGCACGCCGCTGTCGTTCTGGGTGACGAGGCGGCTGGCGGAGTCGAGCTTGAAGTTGCCGTTGCGGGTGTAGCGCTCGCCGGACGGGGTCTGGACGGCGAAGTAGCCGGCGCCGCGGATGCCGAAATCGTAGGTATTGTCGGTGGTCTTGAGCGGGCCGTCGGCGGTGTTGGTCATCAGCCCCTGGTCGATGACCGAGGAGGTCCGCTCGGTCGGCGAGGACTTCGACAGAACTTCCTTGAACAGCGGGGCCTGCGACTTGTAGCCGGTGGTGCTGGAGTTCGCGAGGTTGTGCGCCACCGACTCCATCTCGCGGCGCAGCACTGCCTGGCGTGCAATCGCAAGATACATCGTGGTTTCCATGACACTCCTCGGCGAAGACGTTGTGACGCCGCCTATAAATGCAGGAAGCAGGCCAGCGTCGTTTGCCAGTGAGTAGAAGGGGTT
>CAMDFP010000067.1 GCA_945897335.1 Asaia bogorensis
GCGCGACCGGGCAGCAAATCCTTGATCCGATCCCACTGGTCATCACGCAAGCCATAACGTCGCATCGGTCAGCCCCCCCTTCAGGCCGACCTCCTATGAATCACGCATCTCTACTCTTGGGAATCCTCTAATTGAGGACACGCCCTAGGTCCGGCCGACGCTGCGCAGCCCGCCCGAGCGACCATTTCTCACCCTCACCCGCCGTGGCGGATGTCGATCGCGAAGCGTCTCGGTCGCTTCGTCGAAGGGCCAGCTGAGCCGTCTCTGGTCGTCGCCCGGGGATTGCGATCGCTAGGTGGTCAGCGCCGGGAATATGCCTCAGTCACAGTAAAATGTCTGAAAAGTCTTGTAATTATTCTCGATTGCGAGTCGCGAATACTACGGTATCGCGGTAAGCATCGAACCGAATCTAAATATAAATTGAATAGAGTCGTCACCTGGCTGAATTCGCAGTCATGATTTGAGGTAAAGCGGTAGGCGATGCCGGTCTTCGGCTTTCGCCCCGTTCGGTGACGTTGCTCGACCCCGCCCCTGCCCTCGCCTGCGACCATCTGACGGCCTGTGACCCGCTCGGCGCGGAGGCGCCGCTAAGCGCGACGAGGATCGCGGTGACGAGCCGCAGCCTGAGCGTCCGGAGTGCGTCCGCAGGCACAGCGATGTCGGCGACGGGGGACGGATGGATAGCCGGGACCGCCTGACCGCCCTCGGGCGACTGGGCGGCGACGGGCATGGAAGAGAGCATCAGAAGGAAGACTGCCGTCCCCAGCGTCCAGTACGCCGGGACGACGGCGCGCACCATCGTCATGGCCCCACCCCCCGTGGATGCCTGCGACTCGTTCACCCTTGTCCCTCCCCGCCCCGGAGCCGGAGACCCCGGGGACAAGACGACGAGCCCGGCTATGTCCTGGCGACATTCCAGAGGGCCATAGGGTTAGTGCGCCGAGACCCGCCCAGGTTCATCCCGCAGAACGACATTCCCGTCGGGTCGCCGGTGGCATAGCATCGAAGGATTGTCGTGAAACAAGGGGAGACAATCAAAATGAACACGCTGGGATTCCTGGGACGCGTTGGTGTCGTTGCCGCCGCCGCGCTTCTGGCACCGGGCCTCGCCTCGGCGCAGGGCAGCAACAAGGTTCTGAAGATGGTCCCGCACGCCGACCTCAAGGTGACGGACGCCCACTTCACCACCGCGACCATCACCAACGACCACGCGATGATGGTTTACGACATGCTGTTCGCCTGGGACTCGAAGCTCTCGGCCAAGCCGCAGATGGTCGGGAACCACACGCTGTCGGAGGACAAGCTCAAATACACCTTCACGCTCCGCCCCGGCCTCACCTTCCACGACGGCTCCAAGGTCACGACCAAGGACGTGGTCCCGTCGATCAAGCGCTGGATGCTGCGCGACTCCGCCGGCCAGAAGCTGAACGAGGTCACCGCCTCGATCGACGCGGTCGACGACAGCACCTTCACGCTGACCTTGAAGGAGCCCTACGGCCTCGTGCTGTTCACGCTGGCGTCCACGGCCGGCAGCATTCCCGGCATCATGCCGGAGGCGGCGGCGAAGACCGACGCGTTCACCGCGCACAACAACACCATCGGCTCCGGCCCGTTCAAATACGTGGCGGCCGAGCTCGTCTCGGGCTCGAAGGTCGTCTACGCCAAGCATGACGGCTATGTGGCGCGGAGCGAGCCGGCCGATGGTCTCGCCGGCGGCCGCGTCGTCAGGGTCGACCGGGTCGAGTGGACCTCGATGCCCGATCCCGCCGTCGCCGTCGCCGCGCTCGGTGCCGGCGAGGTCGACATGATCGAGGCGATCAACAACGACCAGAAGGCGATCCTGGCGAAGAACGCCAATGTCCAGGTCGAGGCGCTCTCTAAGGCGGGCTGGTACGGCCTGCTGCGTCCGAACCACCTGCACCCGCCGTTCAACCATCCGAAGGCGCGCCAGGCGCTGGCCATGATGATCGACCAGCAGGAATACATGCAGGCGGCCTTCGGTAGCGGCGAGAGCTGCTTCTCGTTCTTCACCTGCGGCAGCCCGAACGGCACCCAGGTCGGCGCCGAGCCCTACATGAAGCCGAACTACGAGAAGGCGAAGCAGCTCCTGAAGGAGGCCGGCTACAACGGCGAGAAGATCGTGCTGCTCGGCGCCGGCGACCTCTTCCACCACAACGCCGTCGCCCAGGTGACCACCGAGAACCTGAAGAAGATCGGCATCAACGTCGACCTGCAGATGTCGGACTGGGGCGCGGTGATCACCCGCCGCGGCAACAAGTCCAACCCCTACCAGGGCGGGTATCACATCTTCCAGACCTTCTCCGATGGCATCGGCGGCATGTCGCCCTTGACCAATATCAGCGTCGGCACCGGCTGCGACGGCAAGAACTGGTTCGGCTGGCCTTGCGACGAAGAGGCCGAGAAGCTCCGCAACCAGTATCTCCGCGCCACCACCGAGGCCGACCAGCTCAAGCTCCTGGAAGCCCTCCACAAGCGCCTCTGGGAAGTCGTCCCCTACGTCCCGCTCGGCAAGTACGAGCGGCTCTCGGCCTGGCGCAAGAACCTCGACGGCGTGCTACGCACCAACGTGCTGGCGCTCTGGAACATCGAGAAGAAATAGCTGCCGTCGTAGTCGTCCCCCCTCTCCCGCCGAAGGCGGGGGAGGGTTGGGGCGGGGGCGAGCGAAGCGAGGGAGCCTCGCTGCATGGACTTCCAGTTCGAGACCGGCACCCAGGCGGATGCCGATTTCATCATGGCCCTGACCGAAACCGTCATGCGGGGCCATTTCGAGAAGACCTGGGGCGGTTGGGATCCGGCGTTCCAGTGGAACGACCTGCGCACGTCATTTCCCGAGCTGGACCATCGCCTGGTCATCTGCTCCGGCATCCGCTGTGGCTATGTCGGCATTCGGCGATCCGAGACATCGATCTTCGTGGTGAAGCTGTATCTTCTGCCGGCCTATCAGAACCACGGGATCGGCTCGGCGATCATGCGCGAGCTGATGGCCGAGGCACGAGCGGCCGGCAAGCCGCTGCAGCTTTACGTCCTGCCGGTGAATGAAGCCGCGAAACGCTTCTACGAGCGCCTCGGACTGGCCGTCGCCGGCACGCCCGACGATTTCATCCTGATGGAATATCCGCCGCCACCGGGTACGGCTTAGCTTCCGCCGAGCGGAGCCCCGCCGAGCAGCGACATCACCCGTTCCTTCACCAGCTTGCGGTCGGTCTTGGCCGCGCCGTTCAGCGGCAGCGTGTCGTCGAAGAAGATCCGCCTGGGATGCGCATAGGCGGGGCCGTTCTTCAGGCAGAAGGTCTTGAGGGCCGCCTCGTCCAGCTCGATCCCCTTGGCCTTCACCACCAGCGCCACCGGCGCCTCGCCCTTCACCTGGTGCGGCACCGGCACGACGGAGACGTCGGCGACACCGGGATGCTTCAGCATCAGGTTCTCGACCTCGAGCGGATAGACGTTCTCGCCGCCGCAGTTGAACATGTCGTCGGTGCGGCCCTTGAAATAGAAGAAGCCCTGCTCGTCCTTGGCGAAGAGATCGCCGGTCTTGAGCCAGCCGTCGACGAGGCGCTGCTTGTTGACCTCGGGCAGGTTGTAGTAGCCGGGGGTGACACCGGGGTTCTTCACCCACAGCTCGCCGTACCTCGGGTCTTCCTTGCCGTCGGTGCCGACCAGCTTCACCTCGCCCTCCGGCCAGGCGACGCCGCAGCTGCCATGCGGCGCCGGCTTTCCGTCGAGCCGGGGGCCGATCATCACCGGACCGCCCTCGGTCAACCCGTAGCTCTCAGCGACGGGAATTCCGAAGGCCTCCTCGACCGCATCCATCAGCTCCTTCGGCGTCGGCGCCGAGCCGATCTTCAGCGACTTGAGTGACGAGAAATCGAGGCTCTTGATCAGATCCTTCTGCTGCAGGAGCAGCGTGAACACCGCCGGCACGCCGCCGGCATGCGTGCACTTGTAGGACGAAAGGACATTGAGGAAGCGCCGCGGCTCGAAGCCCGGCAGGATCACGACCGAGCCGCCGCACTGGAGCATCGGCTTCACCGCGCCGGCCATGGCGTTCTTGTGATAGAGCGGCACCGCGGCCAAGGCGCGATAATCCGACGTCGCCGGCCAATATTTCTCGAGCGCACGGATCCACCAGAGCTGGCCAGCATGGGTGAGCACTACGCCCTTCGGCCGGCCGGTCGAACCCGAGGTATAGGGCTGGAACGACGGGTGGTCGTCGGCGAGCTCGGGCGGATCGAAGCTGGCGGGCGTCGCCTGCAGCGCCGTCTCGTAGTCGGTCCAGCCGGGCGGCACGGGGCCGAAGGCGAGCTTCACCTTCAATCCTGCCTTGTCGACCAGGCCTACCATGTGCGGGTTGGCCGACGGCTCAACCACCGCGCCGACGCAGCCGGCATTCTCGATGGTGAAGGCCAGCGTGTCGGCGCCGAGCTTGGTGTTCAGCGGCACCGGCACGATGCCGGCGCGCATGGCGCCATACATCACCTCGACGAACTCGAAGCGGTTGCCGATCGACATGGCGATGCGGTCGCCGGGCTTGAGGCCGAGCTTCGTCAGCAATGCTGCGAAGCGATCATGGCGCTCATCCAGCTCGCGGTAGGTCACCTCGCGCGGACTCGCCGGCGAGAGATCGATCAGCGCCACCTTGTCGGGAAAGCGGCGGGCCGCGGGCTGGAAGTAGTAGCCGAGGTTGTCATCGAAACGATCGGTCATTGCTAGGCGCTCCCGTTCAGGCATGGGCGGCCTCGCGCCCGGCGATGCGGCCGCCGATGAAGCATTCGGCGAGATTGCCGCCCGACATGTAGAGATGGCCGAAGACGCTGCCGAGTTCGCCGGCGGCATAGAGGCCGGGGATCGGCTCGCCGAAGGCGTCCAGCACGCGCTGGCGTTCGTCATGGGCGGGGCCGCCCTGCGTGTTGGAGACGACGGGCCAGACCTCGCCCCAGAAGAAGGGCGGCTTCGCGACAGGGATCATCGAGGACGGCGGCCGGCCGAATTCCGGATCGTGCCCGGCAGCGCAGGCCTGGTTCCAGTCGGCGAGCGTACGGGCAAGCTTCGCCTCGCTGGTGCCCATCTGGCGCGCCATCTCCGGAATCGAGTCCGCGCGCTTGAGGATGCCGAGATCGACCTCGGCCAGGTTGTTCCGGCTCCAGGCGAAGGAAACGTTGCGGTCATTATAGGTCGGCGCGCCGATCGGATAGAGCTTGCGGCCCTCGTCGTCGACGATCAGCAACCCGGGCACATGCGGATAGGCCTGCATCTCCGGCTCGTAGTGGTCCATCGGCCGGTGGCCGGTATCCTGCAGATACGGGTGATACTCGTTCATGAAGCGTTTGCCGGATCGGTCGACGACGATCCACGACATGCGCACATCACCCCGCGCGCCCTTACCTGGCAGCCAGTCCGGCAGGCGCTTCAGGCGGATGCCGAAGGGATAGGCCGGATCAGGGTGGCGGAAGCCGTAACAGCCGTGGAAGTGCCACATGTGCCAGAGCGAGGCTCCGGCCGCCTGCGCCATGCGGATGCCGTCGCCGGTGTTGCAGCGGACGGCGGCCGAGAGCACCGGCTTCAGCTGCCAGAACTGGAGCTGCAACTCCGGGTCGGCCTCGAAGCCGCCGGTGGTCAGAACCACCGCCTTCCTCGCCCGCACCGGCCCCTTGTCGGTCTGCACGCCGACCACTTTGCCATTCTCGATGATCAGGCGGCGGACCGGCGTGTCGAGGCGGACGTCGATCGCCTTCCGTTTCATCACGTTGTCGAGCACGACCTTGAACATCCGCGCGCCCGCCGGATTGCCGCGGACATGAGGAAAGGTCTTGGCGAGATCGACGCCCGGAATATCGTCGACGTTCGAGAAGCCGAAGGTGTCGTAGCCGGCGAACGGATAGTTGCCCTCGGCCGCACGCTCGACGACGACGGCGCCGACCGCGTCGCCAAGCGCCTTCATATAGGCACCGACCTCGGTCATGCCGTCCGCCAGGGCCTTCAGCACCGGCGTCGGGGTGGTGCCGGCATTGGTGGCTTCGAGGTATGCGAGCGCCTGGCCTGCATCCCTGGCGACGCGGATGCCGCCGGCCGAGCAGACGGAGATGCCGCCGGGATCCGGCATCTTTTCCAGCAGGATGACCGAAGCCCCCTGCTCCGCCGCCTCGATCGCGGCGATGCCGCCGGCGAAGCCGAAGCCGACGATGACGACATCCGCGTCGCTCATCTGCGCCGCTTGGCTCCGCGCGACCGCCGCGGCGCCACCTTCGGCTTCGAGGACGGCGGCCGGAAAGCCTCGGGATAGATCGCCTTCAGACCATCGATCAGTTCGCCCGCCATGGCGGCCAGAACCTTCCGGCCCTTCTCGGCCGTCGCCAGGCTGGGATCACCGCGGACACCGGTGAGGCTGTAGTCCGCGCCGGAAGTCTTGCTGCCGTCGAACACCGTCGGCATGTAGAAGACCGTCTTCGGCTCCGACAGCGCGTGGCCATAGTCGGGCTTCGCGAGATTCATCTTCACCGACTTGGGCTCGATCGCCAGGATCATCGAAGTTTCCTGCTCGTCGCCGTGGCCGCCGAGCTTCTGCTTCATCAGGCCCTTGGTCGCCGAGCCGAGCGCGCGGATGTCGGCGGTCATCACCCGCACCTTCCGCTCGTCATAGATGTTGCGCACGGCGATGCGGAGCGGGGCCTCGGTCGAGACGCCGGTGTTAACCACGGCGATGCGGGTCACGCCATGGTCGATGAAATTGCCGATCAGGTCGGTCAGTACCGCGATGAAGGTGTCGGCGCGCAGGTTCTGGCTGCCCGGATAGTTGACGAAAGCCGGGTAGTAGCCGAAGTCGACGACCGGCGCGACCACCACCGGCAGGGCGTCGGCGATGCGCTGGCCGAATTCGCGGGCCAGCAGGTAGTCGGTCTTCAGCGGCAGGTGATGCCCGTGCTCTTTCGAGCGCGCGCCGATCGGGATGATGACCGGTTGCCCGGCCTTTAACCGCTCCGCCGCCTCGACCCAGGTCAGGTCCTCGAGCCACGCACCCTTCATCACAGCCACCGTTCGAAGAAGCGCCGCACGTCCGGGCCCCAGCGGAGCTGCCCGGTGCTTTCCAGCAGGTGGCCTTCGTTGTTGTTGATGCCGTGCGCCGGGAAGATCTTCGCCTCGTATACGCCTCTGGTGCTCTTGAGCGAGTCGGCGATCTCGATGGTCGGGCGGATCGAATAGTCGTTGGCCGCCTGGAGGTAGAAGATCGGGCAGGTGACCTTGTGCGCGGCCGTCAACATCAGCTCGCGCAGGCGCGGTGTCCGATCCCAGTTCATCGCGGCGCCTGCGAATTCGACGGCGCAGCGGAACTGGTCGGTCTTGGACGCGGCCAGCAGCGTGTTGGTGCCGCCGAAGGAGGAGCCCATGACGCCGATCCGGCCGGGAATGACCTCCGGCAGCGTTTTCAGATATGAGAGCGCCGCCAGCACGTCGTCGCTCTCGGCGTCCAGGCGCCGGGCAAGCTGGCCGTCATACTCGTCGGTGCCGAAGGGAGCCGGACAATCCTCGCGCCACGGCGTCCCCGGCGAATTGCCGTATCCCCGGCGATGCGCCAGGAACGAGGCGATACCCCAGCTCATCAGCCAGGACGCGGTTCCCGGCCGCGAGACGTCGAGCGTCCCCTGGCTGACGCCGCTGCCATGATTGAGGAGCACGCAGGGAAACGGCCCTTTCCCCGGCGGCACGTAGAAATAGCCCTTGAGCTCGAGACTGCCGCTTCGGAACGTATGCTCGGTCGGCACCACCGGGTGACCGTCGAGGGAGACGTCACCCCACCAGTCGGGACCGTCGGCATCGCGGGCCTCGACGTGGCGTTCGAAACGCTGGATCGCGTCCCGCTGCCGGCCGCGGATGGTCTCGAAGTCGGGGCTCTTGTCGCGGGCGGCGAGATCGGCCTGGTGCGCGGCTTCGCTCGGGAACGTGCATTCCCAGCGCACGTCCGGTCCGTCGCCGCCCGACTTCACGTAGATCGTGCCGGCCGGGAGCCCGAGCGAAACGCGGATGCGGCTCGCCTCGCGCCTGATGGCCAGCACGTCGGCGGCGCGGCCGGGCTTGGCGTAGTACTGCGTGCGTTCGACGATCATCGGTTCATCATCCCGGAAAGTGACAACGGACCCAACGGCCGGGCTCGAGCTCGCGGAAATCAGGCAGCTCGGCACGGCAGCGCGTCTCGGCGCGGGGGCAGCGGGTGTTGAAGGGGCAGCCCGGCGGCGGATCGAGCGGGCTCGGGATCTCACCCGGCAGCACCGTGAGCTTGCCGCGGGTCGCGGGATCGGGCTCGGGCACGGCGGCGATCAGCGCCGCTGTATAGGGATGCAGCGGCCGCTCGAACAGCGCGTCCTCGCTCGCCAGTTCGACCAGCCGGCCGAGATACATCACCGCGATGCGATGACTCACGTGACGGACGACGCCGAGATTATGCGAGATGAACAAGAGCGTCAGGCCGAACTGGCTCTGGATGTCGGAAAGCAGGTTCAGGATCTGCGCCTGGATCGAGACGTCGAGCGCCGAGACCGCCTCGTCGCAGACGACCAGCTTGGGCGAGACGGCGAGCGCGCGCGCGATCCCTATGCGCTGACGCTGGCCGCCGGAAAAGGCGTGCGGGTAGCGGCTCCTGTATTCCGGCGGCAATCCGACGATGCGCATCAGCTCGGCGACGCGCTCGTCGATCTGGGTGCGGGAGAAGCCGAAGTTTCGGAGCGGCTCGCCGACGATGTCGCGCACCATCATGCGCGGGTTCAGCGAGGAATAGGGATCCTGGAACACCACCTGGATGTCGCGCCGGCGCGGGCGCATCTCCGGTTCGGTCAGGTTGGTGATGTCCTGGCCGTCGAAATGGATGGAACCGCCGGTCGGCGCCAGCAGCCGCAAGATCAGCCGGCCGACCGTGGTCTTGCCGCAGCCGCTCTCGCCGACGAAACCCAACGTCTCGCCCGGTGCCACGGCGAAGGAGACGTCATCGACGGCGCGAAGCTGCGCCCGCGGCCGGCCAAGGAAGTCGGCGCCAATCGGGAAGTCCTTGGTCAGATTCCTGACCTCGAGCAGCGCCGTCATGCCCCTACCTTCCAGCAGCGGGCCTGGCGGCCGTCGGCGAAGCGGCGGAGAACCTGCGGCTCGACCCGGCAGCGGTCCTCCGCGTCGGGGCAGCGCGGATTGAAACGGCAGCCGGAGGGGAAGCTCGCCGGCGACGGGGTGGTGCCGGCAATGGCTTCCAGGCGCGCCAGCTTCTTTCGTGCCAGCGGAATCGAGCGCATGAGAAGCCGCGTATAGGGATGCAGAGGGCGGGCGAACAGCTCACCGACCACGCCCTCCTCCACCACCTGCCCCGCATACATGACCACCACCCGGTCGGCCATCTGGGCGATGACGCCGAGGTCGTGGGTGATCATCAGGATGGCGGCGCCGGTCTCGTCACGGAGCGTGCGCATCAGCGCCAGAATCTGTGCCTGGATGGTGACGTCGAGCGCGGTCGTCGGCTCGTCGGCGATCAGGAGCTTGGGGTTGCAGGCGAGCGCGATCGCGATCATCACCCGCTGGCGCATGCCGCCGGAGAGCTGGTGCGGGAAGGCGTCGACGCGCTCTTCGGCCGCCGGGATACCGACCCGCTTCATCAGGTCTATGGCGCGGCCTCGGGCTTCGCTCGCGGAGATGTCGAGATGCTCGATCAGCACTTCCATGATCTGGAAGCCGACGCTGTAGACCGGGTTCAGCGAGGTCATCGGCTCCTGGAAGATCATCGCGGCATGGCGGCCGCGGATCTTCAGCATCGCCGTCTCGGGCAGTTTCGTCAGCTCCTGCCCGGCGAGCGAGATGGTGCCGGCGTCGATCGCGCCCTGCTCGCCGAGGAGCCTGAGGATCGAGAGCGCGGTCACCGACTTTCCGGATCCCGACTCGCCGACCACTCCCAGCACCTCGCCGCCGTCGATATGCAGAGTGACCCCGTCCAGGACCTTGAGGCGCTTCCTCTCAGGGGTCTGGAAGGAGACGGAGAGATCGGTGATCTCGAGGACCGGGGCTGCTGCCGTCATCGGTCCTTGATCCGGGGATCGAGGATGTCGCGGAGACCGTCGCCGAACAGATTGAAGCCGATGATGGTGAGGCCGAGCGCGGTCGAGGCCGAGAGCGCGAGATAGGGTTCGGTGCGGAGCGAGACGATGCCGTCCCGGATCATCCCGCCCCAGGAGGGCCGGGGTTCCTGCACGCCGATGCCGAGGAAGCTCAAGGTCGCTTCCGCCATGATGATGAAGCCGACGCCGATCGAGGCCCGCACGATCAGGGGGGCGACGATGTTCGGCAGGAAGTGGCGGATGAGGATGACGAAGGGCGGCGTGCCCGACGCGATGGCGGCATCGACGTAGAGCTCGGTGCGGAGCTGGAGCACCAGTGAGCGCGTGAGCCGCGCGATGCCGGGCCACCACACGACCGACAGCGAGACGATCACCGTGACGATGCCCGGGCCCATGGCGGAGGCCAGCAAGATGGCGAAGATGATGTCGGGAAAGGCGAAGATGATGTCGACCGTCCGCATGATCGCCGCATCAAGCTTGCCGCCGAAATATCCCGCGATCATGCCGAGCAGGATGCCGACTGTGAGCGTGATGCCGAGCACCGCGAAGGCCACGGTCAGAGACACCTGGGCACCGACAATCAGGCGGGAGAGGATGTCGCGGCCGAGCGCGTCGGTGCCCAGCAGATGCTCCGACGACGGATGCGCCCAGGTGAACAGGATGTCGGTCTCGTCATAGTCGTAGGGCGAGATCAGGCGGGCGAAGATCGCGACCAGCACGACGAAGGTGACGATCACCGATCCGGCGATGGCATTACGGTTCCGCCGGAACTTCGGCCAGAAGTCCGACCTCATCGGCGCGATCGCCGGCTCGATCACGTTCACCGTCATCGCGAGCCCAGCCGGATGCGCGGATCGACGATACCGTAGAGCAGGTCCACGGCGAGGTTGATCAGCGTGTAGAAGCCGGTGAACAGCAGCACGATCGCCATGGTGACCGGGTAGTCGCGAGCGAAGATCGACTGGATGGCGAGCCGGCCGAGGCCGGGGATGTTGAAGACGGTCTCGATCACGAAGGTGCCCGAGAGCAGCCCACCGAAGATGATGCCGATGGTGGTGAGCAGCGGCACCAGCGTGTTGCGGAGCGCGTGACGGTAGATCACCAGGCGTTCGCGCAGCCCCTTGGCCCGCGCCGTCCGGATGTAGTCCTGCTGCAGGACCTCCAGCATGTAGGTGCGCGACAGGCGCGCGATATAGGCGGCCGGCGCAATCGCCAGGATGCCGACCGGCAGGATCGCCTGGGCGAAGCTGCCCCAGCCCGCGACCGGCAGCACCGCCAGCTTGATCGAGAAGAGATAGACGAGGTAGGCCGCCATGGCGAAGTTGGGGATCGAGATGCCGGCGGTCAGCGCCAGGATCACGCCGGTATCCGCCAGCGTGTTGCGGCGAAGGGCCGCAAACACGCCGACGATCAGGCCGAGCGGCACGGCGACCGCCGTGCCGGCCAGCGCCAGCACCGGGCTGATTTTGAGCCCGTCCCAGATCACCTCGGTCACCTTGACGCCGACGAAGCGGTAGCTGAGGCCGAAGTCGCCGACCGCCAGCCCGGCGACGTAGCCGGTGAACTGGGCCCACAGTGACTTATCCAGGCCGTACTCGGCGCGGAGCTTGGCCGCCAGCACCACATTGGCCGACTGGTCGCCCAGCATGGTACCGACCGGGTCGCCCGGCGTCAGGTGGTTGGTGGCGAAGGTCAGCAGGATCACGGCCATGAGGACCGGGACCAGACCGAGCAGCCGGCGGAGGGCGTAGGAGAGCACGGTTAGGCTTATGCCTTGCCCCCTCCCCCCGCGAAGCGTGGGGGAGGGTTGGGGTGGGGGGTGAGTGCGGACATCTTCGGTGATCGAGTGCGGGGCTCCACCCCCACCCTGCCCTCCCCCATCGAGGGGGCGGGTTCCGAGTTGGTGGCGGATGCGATCAGTTGATCGTGATCTTGTTGAAGTCCGAATAGCCGAACGGCGTCATCGTCACATTCTTCACGTTCGGCTTCCGGAGCGCGATGTTCGAGAGGATCGGCAGCGGCGCCGTGCCCCATTCGGCCATCAGGATCTTCTCGGCCTCGTTGTAGAGCTTGTAGCGCTCTTCCGCGTTCGAAACGGTCCGGGCCTTGTCGATCACCTTGTCGAACTCGGCGTTCGACCAGCGCGAACGGTTGTACGGGCTCTTCGAGTGCCAGACCTGCGAGAGGTAGTACATGGCGTCCGGATATCCGGCGGTCCAGCCCCAAGGGAAGAACGCGACCTCGCCGGCATTCATCTGGCGGATATGGGTGGCACGCTCGGCGATCTTCACCGTGACGTCCCAGCCCAGCACGCGCTTGAACTGGTTGGCGTAGTAGGCGAGCTCGTCCTTCGACGGCTCGGTCGAGACGATTTCGATCGGCGGCAGGCCCTTGCCGCCCGGGAAGCCTGCTTCGGCGAGGAGCTGCTTGGCGCGCTCGGGGTCGTATTTCAGCTCGGGCAGGCCGGGGGTGTAGCCGGCGACACCCGGCGTCACCTGGCCGTTGAGCGGCAGCGCGGTGCCGCCCCAGAGGCCCTTCATCATCGCCGGCCGGTCGAGCGCCAGCGACACCGCCTCGCGCACCCGCTTGTCCTTGAAAGGCGCGTAGAGATTCTGGTTCATGCCGAGATAGTTGATCTGGGCGCGGGCGGCCTGGACCACCTGGTCTTTGTACTTGGGGTCGGTGATGATGCGGCGGGCGAGCGAGTCTGCCAGCAGCGCGAAGTGCAGCTCCCCGGCTTCGTACATGGAGAGCGCCGTGTCGGCCGCGGGCACGATCAGAAACTGGACGCCGCCGATCGTCGGCGTGCCGCCCCAATAATCCTTGTGCGCGTCAATCTTGACCTCGACGCCGCGCTTCCAGGAATTGAACTTGAAAGGACCGGTGCCGGCCGAGACCTTGGTCGCCCAGTCGGCGCCGCTCTCGGCGACCGTGCCGGAGTCCATCAGATAGAACGGATAGATCGGGAACAGCACTTCCGGCTCGGTGAACCGCACCTCAATGGTGTGCGAGTCGATCGCGGTGAAGCCGGAGAGCTCGGTCGCCTTGCCGTCCTTCATCTCCTTGGCGCCGGCGACCGACGAGAGATAGGCACTGTTGAGGCCGGCCTTGTTGCCGGGAAGCAGCAGCTGCTCGAAGGTATACTTCACGTCCTTGGCGGTGAACTCGCGGCCGGAATGCATCTTCACGCCCTTGCGCAGCGAGAAGCGCCAGACGGTGGCATTGTCGTTCGCCTTCCACTCGGTCGCCAGCGCCGGCACGATCTTGCCTTCGGCGGTATTGGCGCTGAAGCCCTCGTAGACCTTGTCCATGATGCGGCCGGCGATGATCTCCGAATAGGTGATCGGATCGACCATGGCCGGGTCGGCGACGATGTTCGTCTTGAACACCGGCTGCGCGTCCGCAGACGTCGCCATCGCCACCAGCACGCCCACCGCAAGCCCGACGCCCCGCCAGCTTCCCCGATACGACATGACACGCCTCCCGTTGCCGCCGACCGCCCTGGGCCGAACATTGACCTTATTGGACACTAAGCGAGCGGTTCCCAGCCTGTCCACACGTAGCCGGTAAGGCCATGGTAGAATGGAGTAAACGCGATCCTGACCGGTCGCCCGGGAGAAGAACCATCTCTGTTCGTGCCGACACCTCGCGCCTCGAGCGCATGACCCGGGACTATCTGGCCTTGAGGCCGGAGAACACCCCCGTCGATCGCTCCCTGCTCGAGCCCTCGCTGACCGACTTCACCCGGTCCGGCTGGGCCTACTTCCCGGTCAAGGACCTGAACCAGCTGGCGCTCGCCATCAACCGGGCGCTCGGCGACGTGCGCCTGCCGGCGATGCCCGAGGTGCCGGACCTGCAAACCATCGGATTCTGCAACCTCCGCTGCCCCTATTGCCCCACCCACGGCACCGACGAGGATCATGCGATCTACCAGGCCAAGGCCTGGACCATGTCCGACGACCAGATCCGCAAGATCGCGCATGACGCCTTCCCCTACGCCCGCCAGATCTCCCTCTCCGCCGCCGGCGAGAACCTGCTGGCCCGCAACACCGAGATCGCCGCCGAGCAGGCGCATGCCTATGGCTGCAACCTCTTCATCAACACCAACGGCACGGTGATCGCGAAGAAGCGGCTCCGCCATCTCTGGGGCGCGACCCATCTCCGCGTGTCGCTCGACGGCGCAACCCCGGCGACCTTCGAGGCGCTGCGTCTCGGCGCGCAATTCGGCAAGGTCATGCGCAACGTTCGTGTCCTGACCCGCGCCGGCGAGCTGCTGCCGCGCCCGCTCCGGCTGCAGATGGCGATCAACTTCTGCTTCCTTGCCAGCAATCTCCGCGACCTGCCGCTGATGGTCGACCTCGCCAGCTTCCTCGGCATCCAGCGCATCAACGGCATCGCCGTCGAGACCACGCGGCCAGCCCTTCTCGACGAGCCCTACGCGCAATATCCCGGCGCCTATCGATTCCATCTCGATCGCATGAACCGGCGGGCGGCCGAACTCGGCATCCGGATCGCCATGCCGGTGCCGACCGACGCGCCGCCCGACCCGAACCAGCGCCCGACCGGCACGCGTCTCGCGCTCCCCTATCTCGACGACGCCTATTACGCCGGGCTGCCGCCGATCGAGAGCCTTGTCGATCTCGCCGACCTGGACGAGGAAGCCCTCGACCTCGCCGAGGACGCGGTGGCGACGGCGCTGGAGCGCATGCAGGGGCCGCTGAACCATGAGGCTGGCGAGGCGGTGAAGCGCGCCGAGGACCTACGAGCGCGGCAGATGGACGATCTCGGCCGTGCCTATGCCTCGCTGACGCCGGCGGAACATGCGCGCCTCGGCCGCCTCAAGGACTCGGAAGCCCTGGTGAAGGACTGCTCCTACCTCCACCGGTTCCTCTACTTCTATCCGGACGGGGGCCTGCGTCCGTGCTGCTATGAGTTCGTGCCCGAGATAGGGACGCTGAAGGAGGGCTCGATCCGCGAGGCCTTCAACGGCCCGAAGCTCGCCACGCTCGCGCGACGCTTCGTCGGCGACGATCCCGATCCCTCCTGCGCCGGCTGTCCGAAATGGAACCGCGTGCCCGAGCAGGCGATCTTCCCGCTCGATCCGTCCCGCCGCGACAAGGCTCCCGCCGGCTAGAAGCTGCTCATCCGCCGGCGCGGATGGCGAACTCCTCCTCGGGCGAGCGCACCAGCTGGTGGCGGCCGATCAGCGCGAAATAGACGATGCCCAGCACGTACCAGATCGCCGCCCCGATCACGCCCTCGCGATAGGCCGCGTCCGAGAGCTGGAAGCCCAGCGTCACCACCGCGATGACCAGCGTCGCCGCGGCGCCGGGGATTCCGAGCGGGCTGACATAGGGCCGGTGGATGTCGGGCATCTTCACTCTCAGCAGGATGAACGAGAGCGCCTGCATCAGGTAGGAGATCATGGCTCCGAACACCGCCATGTTGAGCAGCGTGCCGCCGATGAAGGCGCCGCCCGTCTCCGCGCCGGCCGCATACCAGGTGACCAGCAGAACGCCGAGGCCGAGGAGGCCGCCCGAGACCAGCGCCACATGCGGGGTCTTCCGGGTGCCGTGCGTCACCGACAGCGCGGTAGGGAAATAGCCCGCCCGTGACAGCGAGTAGATCTGGCGTCCATAGGCGAAGATGATCGTATGGAAGCTGGCGATCAGGCCGAGCACGGCGAAGACCGAGAGCAGCTTGCCGATCTCCTCGCCGTATATCGTACGGAAGCCGTCGAGCAGGGGCTCGGCAGACGCCTTCAGGCCGTCGGCGCCGGGCGCCACGCCGCTGTTGAGGAAGAGCGTCAGGAAGGCGCAGAGGATCAGCGTCAGGATGCCGAAGATCAGGCCTTTCGGCATGTGCTCCTGCGGCTCGTGCACCTCTTCGGCCGCCAGCGGCAGCTCCTCGATCGCGAGGTAGAACCAGACCGCGAAGGGCAGCGCCGCCAGCACGCCCGACCAGCCGAAGGGAAGCCAGGCGCTGTTGCCGGCGGTCGGCTGGATGTTCAGCGCGTTGGCGAGGCTGAAGTGCGGGACTGCGCTGATCCAGAAGAACAGCAGCACGCCGAGCGCCGCCAGCGTCACGCCCATCGAGACGCGGAACGAGAGCGCCACGCCGAAGACATTGAGGCCGATGAACAGCGCATAGGCTCCGACCCACCAGAGCGGCTGCATCGCCGCCGGCGTGCCGAAGATCGCGCCCAGATACGAGGACAGGAAGAAGACGATCACCGCCGGCGCCAGCACGTATTCCATGTTCTCGGCGAGGCCGGTGACGAAGCCGCCCCAAGGCCCCATGGCGCTGCGGGCGAAGGAATAGGCGCCGCCCGTATGCGGCATCGCCGGCGACATCTCGGCCAGGCTGAAGATCAGGCCGAGATACATCACGGTGATGACCAGGGCAGCGACGAACAGCCCGCCGAAGCCGCCGACGGCGAGGCCTAAGTTCCAGCCGGAGAAATCGCCGGAGATGACGGCGCCGACGCCAAGTGCCCACAGCGACCAGAAGCGGGCATGCCGCTTCAGGCCACGCTTCTCGAAATAGCCGGGGACGACCTCGGCATAGGTCACGCCCTTCGAGTCCGACATGGGATCCCCCGATCGCCTGCGTGTGCCCGAAGAGGATACCAGCCGCCCTTCCCCCTGGCGAGGAAGGGCGGCGCCGGCAGCGGCCTCAGACCGGCTTGGCGACGATCTTGTAGGCGAAGCTGTCCGGATCGGTGCCGTCGAGCTCCACGCCTGCTGCCTCGGCTTCCGGGTACATGAAGAAGTTGATCGGCGTGCTCCCGCCCGGCGGCAGGCGGAAGTCGCGGGCGACGTTGAAGCCCATCCAGTTCATCTCCCAGGCGCCGAACAGCTTCTGGCAGAGCGCCACGATCTTCGGATCGCCGAGGGCCAGGTTCTCCTCGAGCACGGCCTTCCTGACATCGGCCGGATCGACCGGGACCCATCCGAGGCCGGCGGCGTAGAACTCGGCCCGGCAATGCTGGGCCTTGGAGATGTCGCCGCTGCGCCCCAGGCTTTTGAAGGTGGTGGAGTCGGCGGTGCGGACGCCGAACATCTCGCGGGCCGGGATGCCCGCCGCGCGCGAGAGACCGACGAACAGCGAGTTGATGTCGGCGCATTTGCCGCCGAGATTGCCGCTCTCCAGCATGTACTTGATGTCGCCGATGCCGCAGCCCTTGGTCTTGGGATCGCGGAAGGTGTTCTCGACGATCCAGTCGTAGATCGCCCGCGCCTTCTCGACCGGATGGTTGGCGCCCTTGACGATCTTCATCGCCGACTCCTTCACGATGCCGTCGACCGGCATGGTCGGGGTCGCGGCGAGGAAGACGCGGACGTCGTCGGGAAGCCCGCCCGAGCGGGGCGGCAGCGATTTCAGGCTCAACTGGCGGTCGATGGTCTCGATCACATAGGTCACCTGCACGTCACGGGCCTTGCCGGCCCCCCACTCCGCCGAGATCGCCGGCGCCCGGTAGATCGGGTCGTAGTTGAGCCCGATGCGATCGGGCCCCTGCCCCCAGGTGACGCCGAGCACGCGCTGGTAGGGCGTGTCCATCGGCGCCGGCAGCCAGAGCTTGCCGGCGCCGGCGCCCCATTTCGGGCTGGCGGTGAAGGTGACCTCCACCCGCCGCCAGGCACCGACGGTACCGATGGCGGCTTCGGCGGGCCGCGCCGCGCCAAGAAAGCCCGTGCCGGATGCAAGCGCCGCGGCCGCGGCGGTCGTGCCCAGGAACTGACGACGATTCATGCTGATCCTCCCTCTACGGATGTCCGGCGCCGCGCACGTGTCGGCGCGGCCGCAGGCGAGTGGCGATGTCGCAGGGGATCGGCGCCGTCGCTCCTTCGAATTGGGATGCCTCCGTTCGGCGGGAGCATCCCGTCGCCGCCCGGACCGGGCAGGGACGAGGACAGCCGTCGCTTCTAGCTTAGATGGCAGATCGTTCTACGGTCAACGCATCATCTAAAATCTGTAGGTAAGTCCGCCCGACATCACTCCTGAAGCGGTCTATGAAAGACGTCATATCCGCTCAGGAAAGTCTGAGGGAGGAATTGAGCCATCGTCTTCCCGACGCTCCCAAACATTTTTAAACGCCATATGCTCGAACTCCTTAATGACCTCCGCTCTTTCGCGTCCGGTCCCAAAGATCGCCATAAATCTGTCGACAGAAATAGAGTAGGTCATTGCACTAGTAGGGCTTGGAATTCAGTCAATATAAGCTCCAAATGAACCAAATTTTCTCATATAATGAAGAGTAGTTAGAAAATTAAATCTGATCTTTTCAGTTCCGTTCTCAGGAGATTTAACATACCTAGCGCTCA
>CAMDFP010000068.1 GCA_945897335.1 Asaia bogorensis
ATCGGGCGGACCAGAAGTACCTGGAGCGACAGATAGAGGAGGCTCGCCGTCATCACTGCGATGACGATGGAAAGCCCGAGGATGCGCTTGGAATAGTCGTACATCTCGATCCGCAGTGGCCGTTCGTCGAGGACGACGACCGCCAGCACGGACTCGTCCTTGGGGCTGGGCCCGATGATGCGGAGGATGCGGTTTCGGCCCTGCATCAGGGTGTCGAAGGCGTCGGCGATCAGCTCGACCGCCGTGTCATCGCGAAGGTCGATCTCGCGATCGACCCCGGGCATCTGCGGGACCATCAGGTTGTGGGTGAGCTTGCCGTCGCCGTAGAGGCCGACGGCATGAGCGCCGACATGGCGAAGCAGCGTCGAGGTCAGCTGCTCCGTCACCATTCGGTCCGGCGTTGCCTCCAGCGAAAGCCCGGCGAGGTGGGATGCCGCTAGTTTTTCTTGTAGATAGACAAGTCTGTATCGAGAAATCGACGGAACGAACAACATCACTTCCGTCAGCATGACGAAGAAAACCGTCAGCATCAGCAACCGGGCGGACAGCCCGATCCGGCGCGGCAGAATTCTCAAGATACGGAGCTCCACCGCCGGCCCCCTTTCGGGCCATTTACGTGCCGCCGGGGTCAACGGATCACCGCAGCTCGACGCCGGCGGCGTTGGTTGACTTGGGCGGACCGAGCCACTATACAGCGGGCCTTGTTCGCGTGAAGCCCGACTAGCGGGCATACGGAGTTCTCTCGTGAAGCGCACTTATCAGCCGAGCGTGCTCGTCCGCAAGCGGCGGCACGGCTTCCGGTCCCGCATGGCGACGGTCGGCGGCCGCAAGGTCCTGAATTCCCGCCGCGCCAAGGGCCGCAAGCGCCTCTCCGCCTAAAGGCAAGTCGAAACCATGGCGGTCCGGCGGCTCAAGCGGCGGCCGGAATTCCTCCAGGTCGCGTCTCAGGGACAGAAGGCGGCGATGCCCGGCCTTGTCCTGCAGGCGCGTGCCCGTGGCGACATCGATCCTCTCCGCGTCGGCTTCACCGCCAGCCGCAAGGTTGGCGGTGCGGTTCAGCGCAACCGCGCCAAGCGCCGGCTGCGCGCCGCCGTCGACCAGGTGCTGGCGGCGAAGGGCCGTGACGGGCGCGACTACGTCGTCATTGCCCGGGCGGAGACCGTCAAGCGACCTTTTCAGCTCCTGATCGATGATCTCGGCCGGGCGCTCGAGCGCGTCGACCGGGAGCGGCGATGACCGGCCCCGCCAGCATTCGTTCGACCAGGACCCACAAAGGCAGGGCCGATCCGGGGAGCCTGGCGCTCACCGGCGCCGTCCGGGCCTACCAGCTCATGGTCTCCCCGATCCTCGGGCAGAACTGCCGCTACCTGCCGAGCTGCTCCTCATATGCGATCGAGGCGATCGAGACCCACGGCCCGGTGACGGGATCCTGGCTCGCCGCCAAGCGGCTCTGCCGCTGCCATCCCTGGGGCGGTGACGGCTACGACCCCGTACCGCCTCTCTCCTCCCGCTGACCGACCGGAACCATCGATGGGCGACCAAAAGAACCTGGTGATCGCGATCGCGCTGTCGCTCGCCATCCTGCTCGGCTTTCAGTTCTTTTACGAGATGCCGCGGGTGCGCGAGCAGATCGCGCAGCAGCCCGCCACGCAGGGCGATGTGACGCGGCCGATCGCCCCTGGAGCCCCGGGGGCCGTGCCTGCCGCTCCCGGCAACGTCGCCGCCCAGCTGATGCGACCCGTCAACCGCACGGAAGCTCTGGCCGAGAGCCGCCGCATCCCGCTCGAGTCCCCCTCTCTCCGCGGCTCGATCGCGCTGAAGGGCGGCCGCCTCGACGATGTCGTCCTCAAGGGCTACCGCGAGACCACGGCTGCCAACTCGCCCAACATCACGCTCCTCTCTCCGGCGTCGAGCCCCGACCCCTATTATGCCGACTGGGGCTGGGTCCCCGCCGGCGCCGGCGACCTCAAGGTGCCGGACGCCGAGACCGTCTGGACCGCCGACAAGGACCGGCTCACCCCGGAAAGCCCGGTGACGCTTTCCTGGGACAACGGCCAGGGCTTCCGCTTCGACCGGCGCTTCGCCATCGACAACCGCTACATGGTGACGGTGACGCAGCGCGTGGTCCGTGCCGCCGGGACCGGCGAGCCGGTGACGCTGCATCCCTTCGAGCTGGTCACGCGAACCAACACCCCGCATGTGCTGGGCTACTACATTCTTCATGAGGGCGCCTACGGCGTCTTCGACGGAACGCTGAAGGAACTGACCTACAGCGACATGAAGGACGCCAAGGGTGGCGTGGTCGAGCACAACTCGACCGGCGGCTGGATCGGCTTCACCGACAAGTACTGGATGGTGGCGGCGATCCCCGACCAGAAGGACGTGGTCAAGGGACGCTTCGCCCACGCGCTGGCCGGCAAGGCCGACAAGTATCAGGTCGACCTGCTCGGCGCCGGCCAGTCGCTGGCCGCCGGCCAGGCGATCGAGTCGGTGAGCCGCGTCTTCGTCGGCGCCAAGGAAGTCGGCACCCTCGAGGCCTACAAGGACGAGTTCGGCATCGTCCGCTTCGACCTCGCCATCGACTGGGGCTGGTTCTACTTCCTCACCCGGCCGATCTTCTTTGTACTCGACTGGCTGGCCCATGTGCTCGGCAATTTCGGCGTCGCCATTCTCGTCCTCACCGTGATCGTGAAGGCGATCTTCTTCCCGCTCGCCAACAAGTCCTACGTGGCGATGAGCAAGATGAAGGCGCTGCAGCCCGAGATGATGAAGCTGCGCGAGCGCTTCGAGAACGACAAGCAGCGGATGAACCAGGAGCTGATGGGGCTCTACAAGAAGGAGAAGGTGAATCCGGCCGCCGGCTGCCTTCCCATCATCGTGCAGATCCCGGTGTTCTTCGCACTCTACAAGGTGCTGTTCGTCACCATCGAGATGCGCCACGCGCCGTTCTTCGGCTGGATCAAGGACCTGTCGGCGCCTGATCCGACCACCATTTTCAACCTCTTCGGCCTGATCCCCTGGCAGCCGCCGGAGCTGATGATGATCGGCGTCTGGCCGCTGATCATGGGCGCCACCATGTGGTTCCAGCAGAAGCTGAACCCGCAGCCGGCGGATCCCGTGCAGGCGAAGATGTTCATGATCCTGCCGCTGGTCTTCACCGTCATGCTCGCCAGCTTCCCGGCCGGCCTGGTCATCTACTGGGCCTGGAACAACCTGCTGTCGATGGCCCAGCAATGGGCGATCATGCGGCGGATGGGCGTGAAGGCGACGTGAGCGAGCCCAAGGCGAACGAGGTCGACGCCCTCGACGAGGAAGCGGGGCGTCTCCTCTTCGCCCAGGAGTGCAGCTTCGTCGCCGGGTCCGAGCGCATCGAGGGCCTGCCGCCCTTCGAACTGCCGGAGATCGCCTTTGCCGGCCGCTCCAACGTCGGCAAGTCGAGCCTGCTCAACACGCTCACCAACCGCACGCATCTGGCGCGGGTCTCGCACACGCCCGGCCGCACCCGGCAGCTCAACTTCTTCGATCTCGGCCATCGTCTGATGCTGGTCGACATGCCGGGCTACGGCTATGCGGCGGCCTCCAAGGCAGACATCAAGCGCTGGGAGAAGCTGATCGACGCCTATCTGTTCGGGCGGCCGACGCTGGCGCGGGTCATGGTGCTGGTCGACGCCCGCCATGGGCTGAAGCCCGGCGACCGCGACCTGATGAAGCGGCTGGACGAGCGCGCCGTCTCCTATCAGATCGCCATGACCAAGGGCGACCAGCCGAAGCCGGCCGAGCTCGCCGCGACGGTCGCCAAGGTCGCGGGCGAGTTGGCGAAGCATCTCGCCGCCCATCCAGAGATCGTCGTCACCTCGTCGACCACCGGCGCCGGCGTGCCCGAGCTCCGGGCGCGCCTTGCGAAGCTGGCGGCGCCGCCGCCTTCCCGCTAGATTTCGCGGCCCTTCCTCGAACCCCGATACGGATCTCCGGTCATGACCGACAACGCCGAGATGCTCGCCAAGGCCAAGGTGCTCTCCGAGGCGCTGCCGTACATGCGCCGCTACGCCGGCTCGACCTTCGTCGTGAAGTATGGCGGCCACGCCATGGGCGACAACGAGATGGCGAAGATCTTCGCCCGCGACGTGGTGCTGATGAAGCAGATCGGCATCAATCCGATCGTGGTCCATGGCGGCGGCCCGCAGATCGGGCAGATGCTGGAGCGTCTGAAGATCAAGAGCGAGTTCATCGACGGGCTTCGCGTCACCGACAAGGCGACGGTCGAGATCGTCGAGATGGTCCTGGCCGGCACCATCAACAAGCAGATCGTCGCCCACATCAACGAGGCCGGCGGCACCGCGGTCGGCGTGTCGGGCAAGGATGGACGCCTGATCCGGGCGGAGAAGATCAAGCGCACCAAGATCGATCCCGGCTCCAACATCGAGAAGGTGCTCGACCTCGGATTCGTCGGCGAGCCGGTCGAGGTCAACCCGATGATCCTGCACAAGTTCGCCGCCGCCGACATCATCCCGGTGGTGGCGCCGGTCGGATACGGCAATGACGGCGAGACCTACAACATCAACGCCGACACCTCCGCCGGCGCGATCGCCGCGGCGACCAAGGCGACGCGCTTCCTGCTGCTGACCGACGTCGCCGGCGTGCTCGACAAGAACAAGAAGCTGATCTCCGACCTCTCGGCCGATCAGGCCCGGGCGCTGATCAAGGACGGCACCATCTCCGGCGGCATGATCCCGAAGGTCGAGACCTGCCTGCTTGCCGTCGACGGCGGCGTAGAGGCCGCCGTCATCCTCGACGGCCGCGTGCCGCACGCGCAGCTGCTGGAGATCTTCACCGAGGGCGGCGCCGGCACCATCATCCGGCGCAGCTAGACGCCCCGCCAGTTCGGATACTCTAGGTCGCCTTCGCCGGCATCGAGCGGGCGACCGACTCGAGGATCAGAAGCGCCTCGTCGATCTCCTGCTCGGAGACGATCAGCGGCGGCAGGAAGCGGATCACGCGGTCCTGGGCCGGGACTACCAGCAATCCGGCGGCGCGCAGACGCTCCACCACCTCGTCCTGGGGCGCGGCACAGCGGAGGCCCTGCATCAACCCGACGCCGCGCCGGGATTCGAAGACGTGCCGGTGGCGGGCGACCAGCCCGTCGAGGCCGGCGGCCAGATGCTCGCCCCTGCGGGCGACGGCAGCGAGGAAACCCGGCTCGGCGATGATGTCGAGCACGGTGGACGCCACCGCCATCGCCAGAAGATTGCCGCCGAAGGTGGAGGCGTGGCTGCCGGGCGTCATGCCGGACGCGGCCTTGGCCGTGGCGACGCAGGCGGCGACCGGCAGCCCGCCGCCGAGAGTCTTCGCCAGGCTCATCACGTCCGGCACCACGCCGACCCGCTCATGCGCGAACAGCTTGCCCGACCGGCCGAGCCCGCATTGCACCTCGTCGAACATCAACAGCACGCCGGCGCGGTCGGCGAGATCGCGGAGCCCCTTCAGGAACGCGGGATCCGGCACCCGGATGCCGCCCTCGCCCTGGATCGGCTCGACCAGGATGGCGGCGGTGTCCGGCCCGACCAGCTCCGCCGCCCGGGCGAGATCGCCATAGGGGGCATGGTCGAAGCCCGGTGTCACCGGGCCGAAGCCCTGCAGGTTCTTCGGGTTCCCCGCAGCCGCCAGCGTCGCCAGCGTGCGGCCGTGGAAGCTGCCCTCGAAGGCGAGGATCCGCCAGCGCTCCGGGTTGCCTGTCGAGGCGTGGTAGCGCCGCGCCAGCTTGATCGCGCATTCATTGGCCTCGGCACCGGAATTGCCGAAGAAGACCACGTCGCCGAAGCTGAGCGCCGCCAGCTTCGCCGCCACCGTCTCCTGGCCCGCGACATGGAACAGGTTGGAGGTGTGCCACAGCGTCTGCGCCTGCAGGGTCAGCGCCGCCACCAGCTTCGGATGCGCGTGGCCGAGGCCGCAGACGGCGATGCCGGCGGCGAAGTCGAGATAGGCGCGGCCTTCGGTGTCGAACAGGCGGCAACCCTCGCCGCGGGCGAAGGTCACCGGGGCTCTGGCGTATGTCGGCATCACCGCGCTGGTCATCATCCGCCTCCTCGTCGAATACTGCGGCAACGATGGAGACCACCTGACGAGAGCGAAGGGAACGGACGATGGCGCAAGACGGTCCCGCGCCGGTGATGGCACGGCTCGACTGGGATGACCTGAGATTCGCACTGGCGGTCGCCGACGCCGGCGGGCTCTCCGCTGCCGGGCGCGCGCTCAAGGTCGATCCGGCGACCATCGGCCGCCGCCTGGACGGGCTCGAGGCGAGCTTGAAATGCAAGCTGTTCCACCGCCGCCGCCAGGGGCTGGTGCCGACCCCGGCGGGGGCCAAGTTGATCCTGCACGCCCGCCGCATCGAGGGCGAGGTGCAGGCGCTGGGCTTCGAGATGTCGGCGGAGGACCGGGGGCTGGCGGGGACCGTCGTCATCACCACCACCGAGCCGATCGCGGCCGGTTTCGTCGCCCCGGCGCTGCCGGCCTTCGAGGCGACGCATCCCGGCATCACCGTCGAGGTGAAGACCGACATCCGCACACTCGATCTCGGCCGGCGCGAGGCCGACATCGCATTGCGCCTGGCGCGGCCGACACAGGGCGATCTGAAGGGGCGGAAGCTGGGCCAGGTCGGCTATGCGCTCTACGCCAGCCGCGACTACCTGGACCGGCGCGGAGCCCCGGCGCCGGGTTTCGCCGGCCAGCTGCTGATCGACTGGCCGGTCGACTACACGGTGATCCCTCAGGTGCCCTGGCTTCGCGGCATCGCCGGCGCCGCAACCGTGGTCCTGCGCTCCAACAGCGCCATGACCCGCCGTGCTGCCGCCACGTCTGGCGCCGGCATCGCGCTGCTCCCGTGCATTCTTGCCGACCTCGATCCGGTGCTGGTGCGCATCGAGAGCGAGGCGGCGCCGAAGCAGGATCTCTGGCTGGTCACCCACCGCGACCTCGCCCGCGTGCCGCGCATCCGCGCGACGATGGAGTTCCTGGCCAGGCTCGCCAAACGTTCGGCGAAGCGGCTGGCCGGCGGATAGACCCTGCGAACGCTCGCGACCTTGACCCTCCTTTGCGGAATCGATAAGCAGCCTCGTCCCGCGATGCAGGTTCGGCCGACCAGACGATGAGCACAAGCGCCTCCCGGCTCGATCTGGTCCATGCTCTGGAAAACACCTCGGGCATCGATCCATCCCAGATCGCCGACTACCTCGATTTTCTGATTCCGACGCTCGATCGTCATCGCGATGGGCGCGAGCCGGTCGTCTTCTTCTTTCCGACGCTCGAATGGATCGGTCATGTCTGCCAGGACGCGCATGTCGTCAAGGCGCTCTACGATCCAAAGCGCTATCAGCTCTTTTTCATCCTCAGCCGTCCGCGCTGGTACCTCAACCAGAGCGTGATCGACGTCGCGCTTCGTGATGTCGTCCCGGTCCATGCGGGCGAGACCCTCACCGCCTGGAACGTTGCGGTCTCTCATGCCGCGCTCGTGCGCGGCATCGGCGTCAGGCACCGCGGATACGAGTTCGTCTTCGGCGGGCAAGGAGGAGGGCTTCTGGAGAAATACACGCCTTTCCGGTTCCGCGATCGTCCCTTCGGTACATTTCGCCTGACTGCAGAAGAGCTGGATGAACGTTCGGCGCTCTTGGCCCGTCTCGGTATCGAGCAGGACGCTAGGATCGTCGTGCTCCACGTCCGCTCGTCAGGTTACTGGGATGCACGGAGTCCCGGGATCGACGATTTCAATCGTTTCCGGGACGCCGACATCGCCAACTACGGCCCGGCGATCGAGCTCCTCATCGAGAGCGGCTATCACGTGGTCCGCATCGGCGACGACCGGATGCCGCGATGCCCGGTCGTCGATCCGCGTGTCCTCGACGCCCCCTTTCATCCGAACTACACGCCGTTCGTCGATGTCGCCGTCGTCAGTGCCTGCGAGCTGTTTATCCATTCTTGCTCGGGGCCGCAGGATCTCGCCCGGGGGTTCGGCCGCCGGATGGCCTGCATGAACGGCCATATTTCCAACAACTGGCCGATGGAGCCCGGCGAGTTCTTTCTCGCCAAGGGCTACGAGCTCGTCGGCCGCGGTGACCGCCTGTCGATCCCAGAGATGATCAATCTTGATCTATGCGCTGCGACCAGCGGTCGGCAATTCGCCGAGGCAGGCGTGAACCTGGTCGAGAACACACCAGCGGAAATCCGTTCGGCCACGGCGGAGCTGATCGTGGCCCTGGGCCACGAGAGGATGTGGTCAATGCCGGCGGGCGAGGGGTTTCGTGCTCTCGCCAAGCAGGAACATGAACGTCGCCTCGTCCGCTACGACCCGACGCCGCCGAGGCGGACTTTCCAGATGTGGCAGCCGTCGGTAGGCATGGCGTCGGTCGCGCTTGAGACCCAGCCGGACCTTCTCGACGGGGAGCTGCTGCCTCTCGAAGAGCGCCTGTTCCGCTTCTAGTAGTGGGCGCAGTCGTCAGTCGGTCTTGCGGATATCGTCGATGACCTTGCCGTCGTTGGGCAGGCTGCCGGATGCCACCAGCTCGACCTCGCCTTTCAGCTTGCAGACGGCCTGGATCGACTCGGCGATCCGGCTTGCGAGCGCGGCGTCGCCGGCGGCTTCGCATTTCAGCGTCATCACGTCGGTCTGATCCTTGCGGTCGACCACCAGGCGCGCCTTGGCGATTTCCTTGTGCCGCTTCAGCACGTCAGCCACCTGGGCCGGGTGCACGAACATGCCTTTGACCTTGGTGGTCTGGTCGGCGCGGCCCATCCAGCCCTTGATCCGCATGTTGGTGCGCCCGCAGGGGCTGGTCCCCGGCAGCGCCGCCGAGAGATCGCCGGTGCCGAAGCGGATCAGTGGATAGTCGTCGTTGAAGGAGGTGACCACTACCTCGCCGACCTCGCCCGGTGCGACCGGATCGCCGGTACCGGGACGAACGATCTCGACCAGGATCTTCTCCTCGACGATCAGGCCTTCCTTCGCCTTCGACTCATACGCGATCAGGCCGAGATCGGCGGAGGCGTAGACGTTGACGACGCGCATGCCGCGGCCTTCGAGCTCGGCGCGGAGCGAGGGCGGCAGGTACTCTCCGGAGACGACGGCACGTTTCAGCGAGCCGAGCTCGACGCCCATCTCCTTGGCCTTGTCGAGGATGACCTTCAGGAAGGACGGCGTGCCGGTGTAGCAGCCAGGCGCCAGGTCCTGCATCGCCTTGACCTGCGCCTCGGTGTTGCCGACGCCGCCGGGGAAGACCGGACAGCCGATCGCGTGTGCGGCCGTCTCCAGCATCGCTCCCGCCGGCGTGAAGTGGTAGGCGAAGCAGTTGTGCACCAGCTCGCCCTTCCTCAGTCCCGCTGCCCAAAGCGCGCGGGCGAGGCGCCAGTAGTCGGGCCGGCGGCCTTCCGGATCGTAGATCGGGCCGGGCGAGGCGAAGATGCGCAGCAGATCGCCGGTGGCCGTCGCGGCGAGGCCGCCGAAGGGGAGAGAGGCCTTCTGGCGTTCGATCAACTCGCCCTTCCGGATCACCGGCAGCGCCGCCAGCGCCGCGCGATCCCTGATCGCCGCGGGATCGATGCCGGTCAGCAGCGTGCCGAACCCCGGTGCCTTCGCCTGCGCGTGTTGGATCAGCGCCGGCAGCACGGCGAAATGGGCGCGCTCGCGTGCTTCCGGATCGCGGGTCTCAAGGTCGTCGTAATGCTCGGTCATCATGCAAGCCAGCGTTTGCGGCGCTTGTAGTGCTTGACTTCGCGGTAGCTCTTGCGGCCCGAGGCCGAGAGGCCGAGGTAGAATTCCTTCACGTCCTCGTTCTCGCGCAGGGTGGCGGCGGAGCCCTCCATCACCACCCGGCCGTTCTCCAGGATGTAGCCGTGATGGGCGTAGCGGAGTGCCACGTTGGTGTTCTGCTCGGCCAGCAGGAAGGTGACCTTCTTCTCCTCGTTCAGCTTGCGGACGATCTCGAAGATCTCCTCCACCAGCTGCGGCGCCAGGCCCATCGACGGCTCGTCGAGCAGGATGGTGGTGGGCCTCGCCATCAGCGCCCGGCCGATCGCGACCATCTGCTGCTCGCCGCCGGAGGTGTACCCGGCGAGCGACTTCCGCCGGTCCTTGAGCCGCGGGAAGTAGCCATAGACCATGTCGATGTCGGCCTGGATCGCGGCGGCGCCGTCGCGCCGCGTATAGGCGCCGGTCAGCAGGTTCTCCTCGACCGTCAGATGGCCGAAGCAGTGGCGTCCTTCCATCACCTGGATGACGCCGAGCTTGACCATGTCGTGCGGGGTGAGCGGGTCGACCCGTTGGCCCCGGAACTCGATGCTGCCCTTGGTGACCTGCCCGCGCTCGGCCTTCAAGAGGCTCGAGATCGCCTTGAGCGTGGTCGTCTTGCCGGCGCCGTTCGCCCCGAGGAGGGCGACGATGCCCCCCTCGGGAACCTTCAGCGACACACCCTTCAACACGAGGATCACATGGTTGTAGATGACCTCGATGTTGTTGACGTCGAGCAGGGCGGAGGCGTGCGACGTCATCGGACGACTACATCTCCTTCGAGCAGTCGCGCGGAGTGATCTTCTTCTCCTCCGCGTACTTCTTCGCCGCTGCGGCGACCATCGGGTCGAGCAGCTTCCGGTCGGCCTCGATCCAGTCGGAGACGAAGCTCCACTTCGAGCCGTCCCATTGCTGGATGCGGGCCCGTGCGCTTCCCATGTGGTCCTGGCAGGAGAGCTTGATCGGGTAGACCAGGCCCTCGAAGCCGGCTTCCTTGATGCGGGCAGCGGTGATGTCGAGATGCTCGATGCCCCAGCGCACCTGCTCGCCGTTCAGCGCCTTGTTGCCGAACTTCGCCTGCGCTGTGCGGATCGCCTCCGTGGCGAGGAAGCCGTTGACGAGGCCGCGGTTGTAGAGGACATGCCCGACCTCTTCCTTCTTCGCCGAGCCCTTGCCCTTGTCGTAGACGCCCTTGTAGATGTCGCGGTGGACCGGGAACTGGTCACCGACGGCATGAAGGTTGGCCGCGAGATAGCCTTTCGAGCCGTCGCCGGCGGGCAGCACATCGGGCTCCGCGCCCGACCACCAGACGCCGATCATCTTGTTGCGCGGGTAGTTGACCGCGGCCGCTTCCTTGATCGAGGTCGAGTTCATCACGCCCCAGCCCCAGAGCAGCACGTAGTCGGGCCGGTTCTGGCGGACCTGCAGCCAAGTCGCCTTCTGCTCGACGCCGGGATGGGTGACGGGAAGGCCGGTGTAGGTGAAGCCGTGACGCTTGGCGAGCTCCTCGAGCAGCGGGATCGGCTCCTTGCCGAACGGGGAGTCGTGATAGACGAGCGTGATCTTCTTGCCCTTGAGCTTGGCGTAGCCGCCCTCCTTCTGGGCGACGTAGTTCATGATGATGTCGGCGGCCGCCCAATAGGTCCCGAGCAGCGGGAAGTTCCAGCCGAAGACGCTGCCGTCCTGCGACTCCGAACGCCCGTAGCCCATGGTGATCAGCGGGATCTTGTCGCCCGGCGCCTTCTCGGTCAGCGCGAAGGTGATGCCGGTCGAGAGCGGGTCGACGACAGCGGCGCCCGCCGGGCCCTTGCCCTTGAGGCGGTCGTAGCACTCGACGCCGCGGGCGGTGTCTTAGCCGGTCTCGCATTCCTCGAAGGCGAGCTTGACGCCGTTGATGCCGCCGTCGCGCTCGTTGAGGAGGTTGAGATAGTCGGCGTAGCCGTTGGCGAACGGCACGCCGTTCGGAGCGTAGGGGCCGGTCCGATAGGTTAGACGCGGCAGGAACTGCTCGTTCTGGGCCATCGCTTCGCCGAGGCCCGCTAACGTCATCGCCGCGGCGCCCAACGCGCCGAGCGTCGCCATCCTCCAGTGCTTTCTCATGGGTCCTCTCCCTTTGCCGTGAGCGTTGATTAGGCTTTTGCGGTCGAACGTTTACTCCCGGATGCAATCAGCATAGCACCCAACCCCGTCAGTGCGGGAAGGGCCACAGACGCAGCTTCTCCTTCGCCAGCGCCCACAGGCGCGCGAGCCCATGCGGCTCGACGATCAGGAAGAAGACGATCAGTGCTCCGAAGATCATGAACTCCAGATGCGAGATCATCGCCGTCGACAGCGGCATCCCGAGGGCGGTCGGGAACTGGTTGAGCGCCAGGGGCACCATCAGGATGAAGGCGGCGCCGAGGAAACAGCCGAGGATCGACCCGAGGCCGCCGATGATCACCATGAACAGCAGCAGGAACGAGCGGTTGATGTCGAAGGCCAGCGGCTCCCAGGCGCCGAGATGGAGGAAGGCCCAGAGTGCGCCCGCGACACCGGCGTAGAACGAGGAGACGGCGAAGGCGGAGAGCTTGGCGCGCAGTGGGCGGATGCCGATGATCTCGGCGGCGATGTCCATGTCACGGATCGCCATCCACGAGCGGCCGACGCGGCCCCGCACCAGGTTCTTGGCGGCGAGCGCCATCACCGTGACGATGACGAGAATGGCGAAGTAGCGCCGGTCCGGCGTGTTGATGGCGAAACCGAAGATGTCGAGCGGCGGAGCGGCGACCGAGCCCGAGGGGGTGTAGTTGGTGAACCACTTGATCCGGGCGAAGGCCCAATCGAGGAAGAACTGCGCGGCGAGCGTCGCGACCGCGAGATAAAAGCCCTTGATGCGGAGGCTCGGGATTCCGAAAACGACGCCGACCATCGCGGCACAGCCGCCGGCCAGGACGAAGATGACGATCAGATTCAGTTCCGGCACGCGGATCGCCAGGTTGTAGGCGGCATAGGCGCCGACCGCCATGAACCCGCCGGTTCCCAGCGAGACCTGGCCGCAATAGCCGGTCAGCAGGTTGAGCCCGATCGCCGCGAGCGCGTAGATCAGGAAGGGAATCATGATCGAGGTTATGAAGTAGTCGGTCGCGACCAGCGGCAGGGCGACATAGGCGACGGCGAGGATGATCGCCATGCCCCAGCGGTCCTGGCGGATCGGAAAGATCGCCTGATCCTCGCCGTAGCTCGTCTTGAACTGGCCCGCTTCGCGGTAGAGCATGCCTCTAGACCCGCTCGATGATTCGTTCGCCGAACAGGCCTTGCGGACGCACCAGCAGGAACAGGAGCGCCAGCATATAGGCGAACCAGTTCTCGATGCCGCCGCCGAAAAATGGGCCGATATAGACTTCGGCCAGCTTCTCGCCGGCACCGATGATCAGCCCGCCGACGATCGCGCCGGGAACCGAGGTGAAGCCCCCCAGGATCAGCACGGGTAGCGCCTTCAGCGCGACCAGCGAGATCGAGAACTGCACGCCGAGAGCGGAGCCCCAGACGATGCCGGCGACCAGCGCCACGATGCCCGAGGTCGACCAGACGATGACCCAGATGTCGCGGAGCGGGATGCCGACCGACTGCGCCGCCTGGTGGTCGTCGGCGACGGCGCGGAGCGCGCGGCCGATCCGGGTCTTCTGAAAGAAGATCGCCAGCACCGTGACCAGGAGGCCGGCGATCACCGCGGCGACCAGGTCGAAGGCGTTCACCAGCACGCCGCCTTCGAACAGGGACTCGAGGATGAACACCGGCTCGTTCGGCAGGCCGATGTCGAGCTTGTAGACGTCGCTTCCCCAGATCGTCTGCCCGAAGCCGTCGATGAAGTAGGAGACGCCGATCGTCGCCATGAACAGGATGATGCCTTCCTGGTTCACCAGCGGGCGCAGCACCAGGCGTTCGACGACGAAGGCGAAGGCGATCATGATCAGGACGCTGGCCAGGAGAGCCAGCGGCAGCGGCAGCCATTCGAGCAGTCTGACCAGGCTCAAGGCGGCGAACAGCACCATGGCGCCCTGGGCGAAGTTGAAGACCCCCGACGCCTTGAAGATCAGCACGAATCCCAGCGCCACCAGCGCATAGAGAACGCCCGCGAGGAAGCCGCCGAACAGGACCTCGATGAAGAATCCCATCTGTGCTGCTCGTCCCCGCCTAGTGCGACACGCCGAGATAGGCGTCGATGACCGCCTGGTTGCCGCGGACCTCGTCGGGCGTGCCGTCGGCGATCTTGCGGCCGTAGTCGAGAACGACGACGCGGTCGGAGATGTCCATGACCACGCCCATGTCGTGCTCGATCAGCGCGATGGTGGTGCCGAACTCGTCGTTGACGTCGAGGATGAAGCGGCACATGTCCTCCTTCTCCTCGACGTTCATCCCCGCCATCGGCTCGTCCAGGAGCAGGAGCTCGGGCTCGGACGCCAGCGCGCGGCCGAGCTCGACACGCTTCTGCAATCCGTAGGGAAGACGTCCGACCGGCACCTTCCGGATCGACTGGATCTCGAGGAAGTCGATGATCTTCTCGACCACCTCGCGGTGCTCCATCTCCTCCCGCCGCGCCGGGCCCCAGTAGAGCGCCTGCCAGAACAGGTTCCGTTTCATCTTCAGGAGGCGGCCGGTCATGATGTTGTCGAGGGTCGACATGCCGCGGAACAGCGCGATGTTCTGGAAGGTGCGGGCGATGCCGCGGCTGGCGGCGTCGTAGGGGCCGATGGTCTCGCGCGTAGTGTCTTTGAAGCTGATGCGGCCCTGCTGGGGGTGATAGAAGCCGTTGATCACGTTCAGCATCGAGCTCTTGCCGGCGCCGTTCGGGCCGATGATGGCGCGGATCTCGTGTGCGCGGATGTCGAAGCTGACGTCGTTGAGTGCGCGCACCCCGCCGAAGGCGAGGCTGATGTTCTCGACCTTGAGAACGACATCGCCGATCCTGCGCCCTCCTGAAGCCGCCATGCGCTCTAGCTCGCCTTCTTCAGCGGATCGAGCGGATAGCGCTCGGCCTCGGCGATGGCGAGGTCGGCCTTCATCCGTCCGTTCCGGCCGTCCTCGAAGGTGACCTCGGTCTCGATATGCGCCTGCTCGCTGCCGGAGTAGAGCGCCTCGACCAGAGACACGTAGCGGTCTTGGACGAAGTTGCGTCGGACCTTCCTGGTTCGGGTCAGCTCGCCGTCGTCCGCATCCAGCTCCTTGTGCAGGATGAGGAAGCGCTTGACCTGGGATCCCGCCAGTGTTGTCTCGCGGGAGAGGTCGCGGTTGACCTGCTCGACGCAGCCGCGGATCAGGTCGTAGACCTCCTTCCGCCCCGCCAGTTCCTGGTAGCCGCCATAGACGATGCCCTGGCGCTCGGCCCAGTTTCCGACCGCGGCGAGGTCTATGTTGATGAAGGCGGCAACGCAGTCGCGGTCGGCGCCGAAGGCGACCGCTTCGCGGATGTAGGGGAAGAACTTCAGCTTGTTCTCGATGTATTTGGGCGCGAACAGGCCGCCGTCGGCGAGCTTCCCCACGTCCTTGGCGCGGTCGATGATGCGAAGGTGGCCGTCGGCGTCGAAGAAGCCGGCATCGCCGGTCTTGACCCAGCCGTCCTCGGTCTTCGATTCCGCCGTCGCCTTGTCGTTCTTGTAGTAGGCGAGAAAGACGCCGGGGCTGCGGAACAGCACCTCGCCCGACTCCTCGATCTTGACCTCGACCTCCGGCGCCGGCGGACCGACGGTGTCGGGCCTGACCTCGCCGTCGGGCTGGATGCAGATGAAGACCGCAGCCTCTGTCATGCCGTAGAGCTGCTTCACGTTGACGCCGAGCGAGCGGTAGAAGTCGAAGATATCCGGGCCGATCGCCTCGCCCGCGGTATAGGCGAGGCGGATGCGCGAGAAGCCAAGCGTGTTGCGCAAGGGTGCATAGACCAGGAGATCGCCGAGCTTGTAGAGCAGCCGGTCGAGCAGTCCGACCGGCTTCTTGTCGAGCAGCGCCGGGCCGACGCGCTTGGCCAGATCCATGAACCGATTGAACAGCTGGCGCTTGATCCAGCCGGCATCCTCCATGCGGATCATCACCGTGGTGAGGATGTTCTCCCAGATCCGGGGCGGCGCGAAGAAATAGGTGGGGCCCAGCTCGCGGAGGTCGGTCATCACCGTGGCGCCCGACTCCGGGCAGCCGACGCTGAAGCCCGCCACATAGGACTGGCCGAAGGAGAAGATGTGGTCGCCGACCCAGGCCATCGGCAGATAGGCCAGCGTCTCCTCGGCCTCGGTCAGGTGCTCGAGCTCGACCGAGTTCAGCGCCGTCACCAGCACGTTGGTGTGCGAGAGTACAACGCCCTTGGGCTGCCCCGTCGTGCCGGACGTGTAGAGCATCACCGCGACGTCGCTGCCCCTGCCGAGCGCGACCTCGCGCTCGAAGACTCCGGGATCGCGGGTCAGGAGGTCGCGGCCGTTTTCCTGGACCTTGGCGAAGGAGAGGAGGAAGGGTTGCGCGTAGTGGCGCATGCCACGCCCGTCTTCGAAGATTATGATCTCCAGGCCCGGATGGGTGTCCTTGATCTGGAGGAGCTTGTCGACCTGCTCCTGGTCCTCGGCGACGGCGAAGCGGGCGCCGGCATTGTCGATGACGAAGCCCATCTCGGCGGCGACGGCGTCCTGGTAGACCGGTACCGGCACGCAGCCGATCGCCTGCGCCGCGCACATCGTCCAGTAGAGCCGGGGGCGGTTGTCGCCGACGATGGCGATCTTGTCGCCGCGCTTGGCGCCGAGTGCGGCGAGCCCGGCGGCAAGCGCCCGGGTCTCCTCGAGCACCTGACTCCACGTCCAGGTCTGCCAGATGCCGAGATCCTTCTCGCGGCTGGCCGGCCTGCCGGCGAAGTCGCGGGCATTGGCGATCAGGACCTTGGGGAAGGTGTCGGCATCCTTCAGACGCGCCCGCGCACGGCTCGCACCGATCACCGGCGTGCTCACGCTGGTCCGCTGGATCCCGTCCATGCCCAACGCCTCCTCGCCTCCCTCGGCTGGATTCATTGACCCTTCCTCAGGGTAAATCCTTGCGCCGATGGAGAAATTTAATACGCGCTGGCCGGCGGCGGGTCAAGGCGCGGCGGTCTCCCCGGCAGCCGTCGCGGGCTGACGTACGATCGGTATTGACATGTGATCTCCTGGAATCAGGTTTCTGCTGGCGTCGGGGCGAGGCGGGCCGGTACTCTGGTCGCCCGACACGGCCCCACACGCATGGCAGATGGCCCACAGCCGCTGAGCGACGTCGAGATCCTGGCTCTGCCGACCGATCCATCGATCCTGGCATTGCTCGCTCATTGGACGGAAAAGCGCGGAAAGCGGGCGGTTCCGCTGCGCCAAGCCATCGATCCGATCGAGCTCAAAGGGCACTTGCCGTCGCTTTTCATGCTCGACGTGCTCGATGATGGCCGCGATTTCCGCTATCGGCTCGTCGGCTCGTCGGCACGACGATCACGGCGATGAGTGGCCGCGACGTCACCGGGGCGAAGCTCAGCATGCTCTACGCGTCCCATCCCGACGCGCTCGCCAGGATCGCGGTGCTGCTCGGCCCGGTGATGTCCGAACGTCGGCCGGTATTCGCGCGGGGGACGGTATTCTGGCGGCCGGAGCGCAACTATCGCCGGTTCGAGGCCGGCTACTTCCCGTTGTCGGCCGACGGCGAGACGGTCGACATCATCCTTGCGGAAATCCGCTTCTCCTGATGCCGGGCATGGCCGTTCCGACCTATCCGCTGGGCGACTTCGAGGTGGCGGTCGACATCATACCGGCCGAGGTGTGCTTCTCCCGAGGCGCAGCGACGGCCGCCATATAGACCCTAGGGTCTGCCCAGGACCGGCTGGCCTGAGAGTGCCTGGACGAAGACTGCCAGGGTAATCAGGCTCCCGGCGGCCGCGACAGCGACGATGGCCGGCTTCTGGAGCCGGTCCGGCAGGATGCCGGCGCCGATCCAGGCGGCAACGGGCAGAATTTGGATCAGGTGCAGGCCGAGGAAGTGTGCGACCCGAAGATCGCCACCCGTTCGGGACCAGCCGAAAATCGGCAGTCCGCCCAGGTCGGTTGGCTGGCCTCCGACCCAATGCCCGGTCTGCGACGACATGTAGGCGCCGGTGATCCCGCCGACCAGACTGCCCAGAACGAGGCCGAGGCCGGCGGCGAACACGATCGGCCGGGACATATCGCCCTGGCGCAGGATCATCGCCCCGATCCAGCCGGAGGTCGCCACCAGCATCACCGCGCCTATTCCCATCAGCGGGTACATGACCCGCGTGATCGGCGTCGCGACATTGTAATGCGAGGCCTCTCCGCGCGACGCCTGCAGCATGATGTAGGCGATCTCGAAGAACGCCGCGGCTGCCATGGCAATGGCGAGGCCGCGGACGAGGCGGCCCTGGCGCTCCGGCAGGAACAGCATCAGCCAGGCGACGCTGAGGAGGTGGACAGAGAGCGAGATCTCGAACTTCAGCGGCTTGATCCAGACGTTGATGCCGTTCAGCGTCCGCGCGTCCAGCCCCAGGGCGGCGAAGGTCGGGATCGTCGCCAGCAGCAGGAAGAGGCCAGCCCCGGCCAGCAGCGGTTGGCCCCGATAGGCGAGTGCCAT
>CAMDFP010000069.1 GCA_945897335.1 Asaia bogorensis
TGCGGCGCCGGTGCCGGCGACGGGGTGGGCGTCGGCACAGGCGTCGGCGCGGCGGTCTGTGCTGCCTGCGTCGTCGGTGCGGGCGGCGGCGCTGGGATGCTTGGTGGCGAGGGGATGGCGGCTGCCGGCGGCGAAGGCTGCGCCGGAGCGGCGGTCTGCGGCGCCGGGGTCTGTGGCGCCGGGGTCGGTGGCGTCACGGCGGCTTGGGGCGGTGCCGTGGCCGGTGGCAATGGGGTGGGCGGCGAGGCGGCGGGCGGAGCTGCCGGCGTCTGCGCCGTCGCAGGCGGCGCTGTCGCGACTTGGGGAGCGGGCGTGCTCGGGGGTGCGGTGACCTGTGCCGCCGGCGTCGCAGCCGGCCGGGACGAAGTCGCCGCCGTCGTTTCCACGCGTTCGCCGCCGCCAAGCCAGCGGAGCCCGCCCCACGCCAGCGAGCCGAGAACGACGACGGTTGCCACAGCTACGACCAGAAGGCGCCGCATGGCGACGTCTCCCCCTGTGCAATCAAATGCTTGTGAAGTCTAGCCCGGCGCGCCTCCGTTGCCTAGGACGCGGCGCTCAGGGCATGATCGCGACCGCTGCGGCTCGGGCGGGGGCAAGATCCGTGGCGGCCGATACACAAAGTACCACCGGAGGAACGACAATGAAGATTCGGACGCTGACCCTGGCCTTGGCAGGCGCGCTTGCGATAGCCGGGCTTGGGCTCGTGCCCCAGGCGGATGCCCAGTCGCCGATGCAGGTTCATGAATCGCGGGTGACGGCGATGAAGGAGATCGGCGCCAACATGGGCGTCATGAACACCAACCAGAAGGAAGTCGCCAACCACCCGAAGGTGGTCGCCGCGGCGACGATCATCAACAATCACGCCAAGAACATGTCCGGCTGGTTCCCGGCCGGGACCGACATGGTGGCATTGCCCAATGGCGGCAAGAATCACTCGAAGATCGAGATCTGGCAGAACAAGGCCGACTTCGACGCGGCCGCCAAGGGCCTGGAGACCGTCAGCGCCGACATGATCCGGATCGCCGGCGGTACCGACAACAACGCCGTGCAGGACCAGTTCAAGAAGTTCGGTCCGGCCTGCGGCGCTTGCCACTCGAAGTTCCGCGCGCCGATTCAGTGATGTGAGCGCCGGGGCGCAACCAGCCCCAGCGCCGCTGTTGCCACGCGCCCCCGCTTTCGACGATGGTCGGAAGCGGGGGCGTCGTCATTTGGAGGCTGTCGCATGAGGAATCCCAAGCCGCTGCTGGCCGCGGCCGTGCTCGCGGCAGCGGTCGCCGGGCCGGTCTCGGCCCAGGACCTCGTCCGCAAAGGCGAATATCTGTTCCATGCCGCGGGCTGTGCCGGCTGCCACACCGATCCGGCGACCAAAGGCCCGCTTCTCGCCGGCGGACGAGCGCTGAAGACGCCGTTCGGCGTCTTCTACAGCCCCAACATCACGCCTCATCCGACGAACGGCATCGGCGGCTGGAGCGACGCCGACTTCGTCAAGGCGGTGAAGGGCGGCGTCGGCAAGGGCGGCACGCATCTCTTCCCGGCCTTCCCGTTTCCCTCCTATGCCGGGATGACCGACGACGACGCCAAGGCGATCAAGGCCTATATCTTCAGCGTTCCGGCGGTGGCCAAGGCCAACCGTCCGCATGACGTCTCCGCGCCCTTCGGCTGGCGGATCGCCGCCTGGGGCTGGCAGTTCCTTTTCTTCAACGGACCCGCGGCGCCGCCGGCACCGGCCGGCGCCTCGGACGAGGTCAAGCGCGGCCACTATCTCGCAACCGCCCTCGGCCATTGCGGCGAATGCCACACGCCTCGCAATGCGCTCGGCGTGCTCGACCTCTCGCGCCACCTCGCCGGCAATCCCGGGGAGAACGGCGAGCGGACCCCCAACATCACCTCGCATGCGTCCGGTGTCGGCAAGATGTCGGCTGACGATCTGGAGGCGATGCTGGAGTCCGGCATGAAGCCGGATGGCGACGTCCTCTCCGGCGAGATGGCGGAGGTCGTCAACGAGACCACCGGCAAGCTGACGCCGGCCGACCGCAAGGCGCTGGTGGCCTATCTCCGCGCGACCGCGCCGCTCCCCTCGGCGCCGAAGAAGCCTTAGGCGCGGGATCGCGCATGCCGAAGATCCGTTCGCTCTGCGTCTATTGCAGCGCTTCCGCCCGCGTCGCCCAGGTCCATCGCGACGCCGCGGCAAGGATGGGCCGGCTGCTGGCCGAGGCGAAGATCCGGCTGGTTTTCGGCGGCGGCAGGGTCGGCCTCATGGGGATCCTCGCCGATGCCGCGCTCGCCGCCGGCGGAGAGGTCGTCGGCATCATCCCCGAGCACCTGGTCCGGCTCGAGGTCGGCCACCAGGGCGCGAGCGAACTGCTGGTCGTGGGCTCGATGCACGAGCGCAAGCAGAAGATGGCCGACCTCTCCGACGGCTTCGCGGTCCTGCCGGGCGGCCTCGGCACGATGGACGAGACCTTCGAGATCGTCACCTGGAAGCAGCTCCGCCTGCACGACAAGCCGATCGTGCTGGTCGACGTCGCCGGCTACTGGAAGCCGCTGATCGGCATGGTCGAGCACATGATCAGCGAAGGCTTCGTCCAGCCGGCGCATCGCCGCCTGTTCGGCGTCGTCGACAAGGTCGAGGACGTGATCCCGGCGCTCGAGGCGATGCCGGCGCCCGCCTTCAGCCCGGATGTCAAATGGGCCTAGGGCTCGTGGCCTCGGCGACCAGATAGACCCTGAACGCCATCACCACCTGGGCCGGCCGGGTGCATGTGTTGAACGGAGCGATCGGGGAGACTGTTGGCTGGCCTCGCCGATCCGGCAGGGGCAGAACCAAAGAGGAGCGAATCAATGCGCCCTGCAACACCGCGGCTACGGAGGGGCATCGTCGTCGTCCGGTGCCTGTGCCTTGCCTTCGCGGCGGTGGTCATCCTTGCAGGTTGCGCGCTGGCGCAGGATTTCAATGCGGCGCCGCCCAACGCGTCCGGCCAGCGGCCTGCTTTCGCCGGTCAGACCCGGGCTCCGGTCATTCAGGACAAGATCGTGCTGCGGTCGACCATTGTCGCCAAGGGGCTCGTGAATCCTTGGGGCATGGCCCAGCTTCCGGAGGGGAGCTGGCTGGTGACCGAACGGCCCGGCCGTATGCGTCTGATCGGAGCGGACGGCGGCATGTCGGCGCCGATCCGGGGATTGCCGGCGGTCGTCGCGAGTGGACAGGGCGGGCTGCTCGACGTCGCCATCCGGAGCGACTTTGCCCGGACCCGACGCGTCTGGTGGAGCTATGCCGAACCTCGCGGCAACGACATGAGCGCCACGGCGGTCGCCACCGGCGTCCTGTCGGCCGACGGGTCCGCCCTGACCGAGGTGCGCGTCGTCTTCCAACAGCAACCCGCCTGGCGTTCGTCCAGCCATTTCGGCTCCCGCCTCGTCTTCGATCGGAGCGGGGCGCTCTTCGTGACCACCGGCGACCGGTCCGATTCCCAGGCGCGACGGTTGGCTCAGGACGTAACCACCGCGATCGGCAAGGTCTTGCGGATCGACCCCGATGGAGGGCCGGCGGCCGGCAATCCGACAATGGAACGGGGGTTGCCGGAGATCTGGTCCTACGGGCACCGCAACCTGCAATCAGCGGCGATCGGACCCGACGGCGCCCTCTGGACGGTCGAGCACGGTGCGCGCGGCGGCGACGAGCTGAATCGCCCGGGTGCCGGGCGCAACTACGGCTGGCCGGTCATCACCTATGGCCAGGACTACAGCGGTCGGCCCATCGGCGAGGGTCTGACGGCTCGCGAGGGGATGGAACAGCCTCTCTACTACTGGGATCCCGTCATCGCTCCGAGCGGAATGGTCTTCTATGGCGGTGCTCTGTTCCCGGAATGGCGTGGAAGCGTGCTCATCGGTGGACTGTCGAGCCGCGCGCTCGTGCGCCTGACGCTCGAAGGCCAGCGCGTCACCGGCGAAGCGCGCTACCTACTGGGACAGGCGCGCGTTCGCGACGTCGATGTGGCGCATGACGGGGCGGTCATGATCCTGACGGATGACAGGGACGGGGCGCTGATCCGCCTCACGCCGACGCCATAGCGGTCTCACTTCTGGCATGGCCTGTTCGCTCTGAGCAGCCGGTCGCGCGGACGCGGCGCTTGCCTCTGTAAGCGCACGCGTTGAGAACCGTTCGCAGTTAATCGACTTCGGAAGCGGAGGGGCTCAGCGGGGGTCTGGTCGCAGGTCCTCCTGCGAACGCTTGCAGGCGATTTTGTACCCCCGCCGTCTCTTGCCTTCCTAGGGCTGGCTGATATGTTTCCGGCCCTTTCTCAACAGTCCCCGGTGCGCACGCCCATGGCCAAGATCAAGGTCAAAACCCCGGTCGTCGAGCTCGACGGCGACGAGATGACGCGGATCATCTGGCAGTTCATCAAGGACAAGCTGATCCTGCCCTATCTCGATATCGACCTTAAGTATTACGACCTCGGGGTCGAATACCGGGACAAGACCGAAGACCAGGTCACGATCGACTCCGCCAAGGCGATCCAGAAATACGGCGTCGGCGTCAAATGCGCGACCATCACGCCGGACGAAGACCGCGTGAAGGAGTTCAAGCTGAAGAAAATGTGGAAGTCCCCGAACGGGACCATCCGCAACATCATCGGCGGCACCATCTTCCGCCAGCCGATCGTCTGCCAGAACGTGCCGCGCCTGGTGCCGGGCTGGACCCAGCCGATCGTCATCGGCCGCCATGCCTTCGGCGACCAGTACAAGGCGACCGACTTCCTGGTGCCGGGCCCCGGCAAGCTGACCATGACCTACACTCCGGCGGACGGCGGCAAGCCGGTCAACTACGAGATCTTCGACTTCCCGAGCAGCGGCGTCGCGCTCGGCATGTACAATCTGGACGACTCGATCATCGGCTTCGCCCGCGCCTGCTTCAACTACGGGCTGAACCTCGGCTGGCCGGTCTACCTCTCGACCAAGAACACCATCCTCAAGGCCTATGACGGCCGCTTCAAGGACCTGTTCCAGAAGGTCTTCGACGAGGAATTCGCCGACAGGTTCAAGGCGAAGAAGATCATCTACGAGCATCGCCTGATCGACGACCTGGTCGCCTCCGCGATGAAGTGGTCGGGCGGTTTCGTCTGGGCCTGCAAGAACTACGATGGCGACGTGCAGTCCGACACCGTGGCCCAGGGCTTCGGCTCGCTCGGCCTCATGACCTCGGTGCTGATGACCCCGGATGGCAAGACCATCGAGGCCGAGGCCGCGCATGGCACGGTGACCCGCCACTACCGCGACCACCAGGCCGGCAAGCCGACCTCGACCAACCCGATCGCGTCGATCTACGCCTGGACCCGTGGTCTCTACTACCGCGGCGAGTTCGACGGCACGCCGGACGTCAAGCACTTCGCCGAGACGCTGGAGAAGGTCTGCATCGATACTGTGCAGGCCGGATTCATGACCAAGGACCTGGCGATCCTCATCGGTCCGAACCAACCCTGGCTGAACACCCAGCAGTTCCTGGACAAGCTCGACGCCAATCTGAAGAAGGCGCTGGCCTGACGCCAGCCGTCCTTCGGTCGTCACCAAAGCCCTCCCTCGCCCCTGGCGCGGGAGGGCTTTTCGTTTCTAGCGGGTGAAGGGCGAACCCTTCGGCATGTCGAGCGCGTGCAGCGTCGGCGCCATCATGTACTGCTGGATGCCCATCTTGCGCCGACCGTCGCTGGCGCTGGGCGGCGCGGTCGAGAGGGCGGAGATCCGGGACCCGGCGCGGGGATCGCTGTTGACCCAGTTGGGCGAGGTGAAGCCGGCGGCGGGCTGGGCGAAGCCCTGGGGCATGGGCCGGCTGGAATCGGCAGCAGCCGCAGCGAGCTGGGTATTCTCAGGATTGCGCTGGAGCTCGGCCCAGAGCTTCAGAACCTTGGCGCGGTAGCGCTGTCCGAGCTCGGGCGTTGCCGAATGGTAGTAGCCGACCGCTTCCGTCCAGGTCTTCCGGTCGTCCTTCAGCTCCGCCAGGTGGCGGGCGGCATAGGCCACGTTCTTCTCGGGCTCGAAGGCCTCCTCGAGTGAGGCGAAGGCGCCGGCGTGCCAGACCTGGTTGATCTGCATGCAGCCGATGTCGATGGAGCGGACGCCGCGGGCCTGCAGCTTCCGCACGAAGGCAATCGCTGCCGCCTTGGAGGGGAAAAAATGACCTACCCCCTCGGCATTGATGGTCCAGGGCCAGGCGACCGTCCGGCTGGATGAGGCGTCCCAGCGGCCGGACTCGGCAAGCGCGATCGAACGCAGCAGATGGACGGGAATGCCCTTCTCCCGCTCGGCCTTGTAGATCGGGCCAAGGCAGAGGTCATAGCCGACATCCACGGCCTGGCCGGGTGGCGGGGCCTGGATGCCTCCGGAAGGCTGGCTTCCGAGCGCCTGGTTCACCGGCGGCTTGACGAAGGGGGTGGGGCCAAGGGCGGCGGCCGAAGGCAGCATCGCCGGCGTGATGCCTGGGTTGACCGCGGCGGGAAGGGCCGAGACCGCCGTGGACGGCGGGCCCGGCATGCCCTGCAGCGCGTGCGTCCACCAGGCACGATTGTTGAGAGAATTGGCCGCGGCCGGTTGGGCCGCGGCCAGAGTGGCCCCCAGGAGGAGGGCGGAAAGGGAGGAGATCCGATCCATCGTGCCCTCCCTCTAAGCAAGGCCGATGCCAAGTGAGGTGCGTCGGCCGACGGCCGACGGCCGTCGCCTTGCCTCCGCCGGAGGGACCGGGAATACTTCCGCTCCATCTTCAGAGAGAGGCATCGTCATGACGCTCGGCCGGAAGCTGCTGACCACCGCTTTGCTCTCGTCGCTGGCGGCGATTCCTGGTGGCCCGGCGGCCGCCGAGACGCCCCGCGACACCTTCGTCATGGCGATGGCCATCGACGCCATCAACACCCTCGACCCGGGTCGGCTCGGTGAGGCGGTCGGCGACGAAGTGATGAACAACATCTGCGATGCGATCGTCCTGCTCGACACCTCGACAGATTCCAAGGTCGTTCCCGGACTCGCCGAGAGCTGGACCGTCTCGGAAGACGGGATGACGATCACCTTCAAGCTGCGCGACACCAAGCACCCGTCCGGTAACGCGGTGACGGCGTCCGATGCGGTGTGGACCTTCAACCGGACGCTCGCGATCAACACGATCAACGCAGGCACGCTTCGCGAATACGGCCTTGGCGCGGATCGGGCGGCCGAAGCCTTCACCGCCCCCGACGACCGCACGCTGGTGATCAAGCTCAACAAGCCCTACCCGACGAATTTCATTCTCGCCAACATCTTCGCCACCCGCGCCGCCTACATCCTGGACCGCAAGGAGGTGATGAAGAACTACAAGGCCGAGGACACCTTCGCGAAGGGCGACGAGAAGTCGCCGGGCTGGCTCACCAACAACTCCGCCTGCGTCGGCGCCTACAAGCTGCGGAACTGGACCTTCAACGACTCCATCACGCTCGAGCGCAACGACAACTACTGGCAGGGCGCGCCGCTCATGCGGAGGGTCATCATCAAGCACGTGCAGGAGGCCGGCGCCCAGTTCCTGCAGCTCAAGGGCGGCGACATCGACGCGGCGCGCAACCTCAATCCCGAGGGACTCAGCGGCGTCACCGCCGACAAGAACCTGAAGCTCGCCTCGGCGCTCCGCCAGACCATGTTCTATGCGACCTTCAACACGCTGGATAAGAACTTCGCCGATCCGCGCGTCCGCCTCGCCTTCCGCTACCTCGTTGACTACGAAGCCCTCGCGAAGACCGTGATGCGGGACGAAGGGATCGCGCGCGCCAGCCTGGTGCCGCTTGAGGCCTTCGGGGCGCTGGACGAGAAGGCGGGCCAGCCCTTCAAGCTCGACCTCGACAAGGCGAAGCAGCTGATCACCGAGGCCGGCTTCCCGAACGGCTTCAAGAAGGAATTCCTGTTCCCGCCGAACTTCCCGAACCAGGAGATCGCCCAGCACATCCAGGCGAACGCCGCCAAGATCGGCATCGAGCTGTCGTTGCAGAACATGGCCGGCGCACAGCTCTTCCCGAAGATGCGGCTCCGCCAGTTCGAGATGGCGATGCTGAACTGGAACGTGGTGCCGGCTGATGCGCACGCCTTCATCTCGCGCCTGGCGATGAACCCCGACAACAGCCCGAGCCTGCCGCCGAGCAACATGGCGAGCTGGTGGTCCGCTTATTTCGATCCGAAGATCAACGAAATGGGTGAAAAGGCGCTGTTCGAGCGCGACGAGGCGAAGCGGATCGCGCTCTATCACGAGATCCAGCGCCACCAGATGGAAAACGGCCCTCACGTCTTCATGTTCCAGATCAAGCGCAACGTCGGCATGCGCACATCGATCAAGGAGTTCAAGTTCACCGGCAACCGCGCCTACTACCGCACCGTGGCGAAGTAGCCGGCACTACCTACGCGCCCCGGCGCTCGCCGGGGCGCGTCTAGCGACGGACAATCCAGGAGTCGACGATGAACGCCAGTGATCGGCGCGTCTTCACGCATGCGGACTTCGCCAGGGTCGAACGCCACCTGCCCTGGGTGATGGCGAAGCACGTATACAATGCGCAGGTTCTGCCGCACTGGATCGGCGACAGCGACCGCTTCTGGTATCGACGGGACACCAAGACCGGCTCGACCTTCCTCATCGTCGATGCGGCGACGGGAACGGCCGTGCCGGCCTTCGACCACGACCGTTTGGCCTTGGTCCTGGGTGAGGCGACGGGGCGGAAGCTCACCGCCGGCGATCTGGGATTTTCCGGGCTCGCGTTCACTGCCGATCAGCAAGCCATCGACTTCGCCGCGCACGGCAAGTCCTGGCGCTTCCATCTCGCGTCCGGAAAGCTGGGGCCGGGTCCCTGGCGGCCGACCGATGCCGACCTGCCGTCGCCGGATGGCCGCTGGGTCGCCTTCCTCAAGGGACCCGACATCTGGATCCGCGAGCAGGCGACGGGGAAGGAGCGGGCGCTCACCACCGATGGCGAGGAGCGCTTCGCCTACGGCAAGTCGCCTGATTCGAACCTCATCACCATCAGCTGGAAGCGGGCCGGCACGCTGTTTCCGCCGGTACTCCTCTGGTCGCCGGACTCCAGACGGGTCATCACCCATCGGCTCGACGAGCGGCGGGTGAAGCCGCTGCATCTGCAGCAGTCGGTGCCCGAAGATGGCAGCGTACGACCGATCATCCACGAGATGCGCGTCTCGTTTCCCGGCGACGAGGAACTCGCGCTGATCCATCACCTGGTCATCGAGGTCGAGAGCGGCCGCCAGGTCCGGGCCGTGGTTTCGCCACAGATTGCCGGAAACGGATCGACCATCGAGCGCGGCCGCGTCTGGTGGAGCGAGGACAGCGTCACCGCCTGGATCCTCGATGTCGGCCGAGCCGAGAAATGGATGCGGCTGCTGAAGCTCGACGCCGTTACCGGAAAGGTGTCGGTGATCCGCGAGGAGAAGAGCAAGACCTTTGTCGAAGCCAATCTGGCGCCCGGCGAGCGGCCGAACATCCGGACGCTCCCTGGCGGCAACGAAATCGTCTGGTTTTCGCAGGAGGACGACTGGGCGCATCTCTACCTGCTCGACGGCGAGGGCAAGACCAAGAACCGCATCACCGAGGGCGAGTGGGTCGTCCGCGAGCTGCTTCATATCGATCCTGCGTCGCGCACGCTGATGTTCACCCGCGGCGGCATGACGCCGGATCTGGATCCCTATTTCCGCCAGGTCTGCCGGGTCTCGCTCGACGGCGGCCCGGTCACCGTGCTGACGCCGGAGCGGGCCGACCACTTCGTCGCTACCGTGCAGCCGCAGGTTCTGATCGTGCTGACCTTGGACATCCATCGGCCGCGCCCGACCGGCGTTTCGCCGTCCGGACGGTTTTTCGTCGAGACCGGGAGCACGATCAGCTCGATCCCGGTCTCGCGGCTGCGGGACTCCAGGGACGGCCGCGTCATCGCGGTGCTGGAGGAGGCCGATGTCACCGACGCAATCCGCAACGACTGGCGCTGGCCCGAGCCACTGAATCTGAAGGCAGCGGACGGCAAGACCGAAATCTACGGCGCCCTCTACCTTCCCTCGGATTTCGACCCGTCGAAGAAGTACCCGGTGCTGGACCTGATCTACCCCGGCCCGCAACGCACCCAGACGCCGTTCCAGTCCTTTACCGCCGATGCCGGCGGCATGCGCACCTTCCTTTTCCCCAAGGCCTTCGCCGAGCTCGGCATCGTCGTGGTTACCATCGACGGCCGCGGGACGCCGCTGCGATCGAAGGGCTTCCACGACGCCTGGTACGGGCGGATGGAGACAGCAGGCGGGCTCGAGGATCATATCGCCGCCTTGAAGCAGCTCGCGGCCGAGCGGCCATACATGGATCTCGAGCGCGGCGTCGGCATCACCGGGCATTCCGGTGGCGGTTTCGCCTCGACCCGCGCGCTCTTCCTCTATCCCGACTTCTACAAAGTCGCGGTGTCGTCGTCGGGCAACCACGACCAGCGCGGCTATATGCAGGGATGGGGCGAGAAGTACCAGGGGCTGATGTCGGAGGGCGCTTCCTACGAGGCTCAGGCGAACGCCGGCATCGCGCACCGCTTCGACGGCAAGCTGCTGCTGGCCTATGCCGACATGGACGACAACGTGGCGCCGGCGCTGACGCTCCAGGTGGTCGATGCGCTGATCAAGGCCAACAAGGACTTCGACATGCTGGTCATGCCGAACCACAACCACTCGACGATCTACCGCGACGGCTACTTCTTCCGGCGAACCTTCGAGTTCTTCCTGAGGCATCTCGTCGGAGTCGAGGTCGAGCCGGGCTACAAGATGCAGGGTGGATAGGCGGCTATTCCAGCCGCGATCCCTGGAATGCACGCATGTGGAAGGCAGCCTGGGCAGGTTCATAGCGCCGCGCCGTAGCGATCGGGCAGGCATCCCGCGCAAGGCAGCCGCCCATCATGCAGGCATTGCCTGGAGATGACGAGAGATGCCCTCTGCAACGGGCGACGTCATAGCCCTCGTTCGAGAACGCCGAAACCGGACAGCGCGTGAGGCAGGGCCTGTCGGCGCAGCTTTCGCAGGGGCTGGTGCGAGCGATGGTCGGCTCCAGTTCCAGCGGCTCGCGAAAGGCAAGGGCGCCGCGGTAGCTGTGCCAGAGGCCCCAGTCCGGATGAATCAGGATGCCGAGCGGCGAGACGAAGACCTGATCGGCCTTCTGCGCCCAACGCTGGAACGGCAGCCAGGCCGGGCCTGCGAATGGATAGAGCGGCGTGGCGTCGACCGAGGCGGCGATGCCGTCGATGATCCGGCGCGACCAGCGGTCGAGTGGGTTGCCGTCACCGTCGCGCGCTTCCGGCGAGACGGTGAAGGCCGGCCAGTCCTCGCTTCCGACCCATCCCAGCAGGACCAGCGTCGCCGCCGGGATCGGCACACCGTCCTGTTCGGTCGCGTGGAAGGCGCCGCGGACGCGGAGGCCCGCGCGTGCCGCCAGGTCGCGGACGGGTCCTAGTCCGGCCAGCGGAGCAGGCGTTCGAAGCGCCGGGCCTTGCGCTCGGCGATGCTGTATTGCTGCGGACGGTTCCGCTTCCTGGCTTCGCCGAGCTCGTGGATGACGCGGTCGGCCACCACGTCGGCCTCGCCTGGATGGAGGTTGCAGGGATCGAGCTGGAAGAAGCCCTGCTCGGCCTCGTGGTCGCGGACGATGACCGGCGGGTCGCCGGCGGCCAGCGCATCCGCCAGCTCCCAGGCGGTGATGCGGGCAGCCTCCGGATCGACCTTTAGCATCAGGCGGTCGAGCGGGTTGTCGGTGGGGTCCGGGATGATCGTCGCGGTGACGCCCGGCAGCCCGGCGAAGCGCTTCACCCAGAGGTCGAGATAGCTGGTCTCCAGCTTCCGCACTCCGGCGTGGTCGCGGGTTTCCCAGGCCTCCAGCGCGGCGATGGTGCCGGCGATGCTCTCCTTGCCGACCTTCATGCCGCGGCCGATGCCGAAGTTCTGCAGGAAGGTCGAGCGCACGAGGCTCTTCCTGCCGCCGACGATCCCGGCAGTGGGGCCTCCTAAGAACTTGTGCGCGCTGTAGATGACGAGGTCGGCGCCTGCGGCGTGAAAACCCTTCAGGTCGTACTCGGAAGCCAGATCGGCGACGACCGGCACGCCCTGGTCATGAGCGGTGCGGGCGAAGACGTCGAGCGGGATCTGGCCGTACTGCACGGTGTGGTGGGAAACGACGTAGAGCGCCGCCGCGGTTCGCTCGGTGATCTTGTGGGCGAGCTGGTAAGGCCTCGCATCGGTGACGTTGCCGACGGGAACGCAGACTCCTCCGGCCAGCCGGATCGCCTGCTCGATCGGCGCGCCGTAGCCGGTCATGTGGCCCATCTGGATCACCACTTCGTTCTTCATGCCGGTGGTGTCGGGAAGCTGCTCGATCTTCGCCAGGTCCGGGCCGGTCATGCAGGCGGCCAGCGCCAGCGTGATCCCGGCCGAAGCCGAGGCGGTGACGAAGCCCGCTTCCGATCCGGTCGCCCTGGCGATGGCGCGGCTGGCCTTCCGGTGCAGGTCGTTGACCTCGACCCATTCCGGCAGGACCTCGCTCGCGGCCTTCACCGCCGCCGGCACCACGATCGAGGCGCCGAGCGCGGTCATCGTGCCGGAGACGTTGATGATCGGACGAAGACCCAATCGGGCGCGGATGTCGGAGCGGGGCTTGGCGGCCATGGATCAGTGCTTCATCTCGATGCGGGCAAGGAAGGTCTTCAGGCGTTCGTGGCTGGCGGCATTGGCGAGGACCTCGCGCGAGGGGCCGTCGATCTGCACGCGGCCGTCGTCCATGAAGACGATGCGGGAGCCGACGTCGCGAGCGAAGGTCATCTCATGGGTGACCACGATCATGGTCATGCCGTCCTTGGCGAGACCCTGGACTACCGACAGAACCTCGCCGACCAGTTCGGGGTCGAGCGCCGAGGTGATTTCGTCCAGCAGCAACACCTTCGGCCCCATGGCGACGGCACGCGCGATGCCGACGCGCTGCTGCTGACCGCCGGAGAGCTGGCTCGGCAGGTTCTGCAGCTTGTCCGAAAGGCCGACGCGGGTGAGCCAGTGGGTGGCCTGGTCCGTGGCCTCGGCCTTGGAGATGCCGCGCACCTTGGTCAGGCCGAGGGTGACGTTCTCCAGCGCGCTCAGATGCGGGAACAGATTGAAGAGCTGGAAGACCATGCCGATGTCGGCACGGATCGGCGCCAGCGCGCGCTCGGACCGTCGCTTGCGGGAACCGCCGCTGTCCTCGTAGCCGACCTCTACGCCGTCAACCTTGATCGAGCCGTCGTCATAGGTCTCGAGCAGGTTGATGCAGCGGAGCAGGGTGGTCTTGCCGCTGCCGGACGGGCCGATGACGCAAACCACCTCGCCCTTGGCGACGTCGAGGTCGACGCCGTCGAGGACGCGGGTGGTTCCGAACGACTTCTTGACGCCACGGACCTGCACGAGGGGTTGGGACACCGACTACTCCCGGATATAGGCGAAGCGCGCTTCGAGCCGGCGGCTCGTCAGGCTGAGGCTGTAGTTGATGGCGAAGTACATGAAAGCGCCGAGGAGATACATCGGCAGCGGGTCGTAGGTGCGGCCGATCACCTGCTGGACCGCCAAGGTCAGGTCGACGATGCCGGCCAGCGAAACCAGGGCCGAGCCCTTCACTGCGTCGGCGACCGCATTGATCCAGGGCGGCAGGAAGCGGCGGACCGCCTGCGGCAGGATCACGTAGCGGAGGCGCTGCGGGAAGGTGAGGCCGATGGCCTTGCCGGCATCGGTCTGGCCGTAGTGGATCGACTGAATGGCACCGCGGGCGATCTCGGCTACATGCGCGGTCTTGAACGCGGCGAGCGCGATCACCGCCGAGCCGTAGTTGCCGAAGTCGACGCCGATGATCGGCAGGCCGTAGATGATCAGGAAGATCAGGACCAAGAGCGGCGTGCCGCGCAGGATGTCGGAATAGACCCGGATCGGCAGACGCACCCAGAGAGGCCCGTAGACCAGGCCGATGCCGCAGAGGATGCCGGTGACCAGCGAGATCGCGACCACCAGGCCCGAGACAGCCAGTGTGACCAGAAGACCCTCCCATAGGAAGGGCAGCGTATTGGCGACGTAGGCGATCATCGCCGCACCAGCGAGAAGCGCCGCTCGAGCTGCCGGAGTCCCTGGAGCAGCACGAAACAGGTGACCAGGTACATCGGCCAGACCACCAGCCAGACCTCGATCACGCGGAAGGTGTTGGTCTTGATCCAGTTGGCGCCGTAGGTGAGCTCCGGCACCGCGATGACATATGCGAGCGAGGTGTCCTTGAACAGCGAGACATAGACGTTGGAAAGCGACGGCAGGACGATGCGGAACATCATCGGCATGCGGACATAGAGGAAGCGCTGCCAGGGCGTGAGTCCGATCGACTTGCCGGCGTCGATCAGGCCCTTGGGAATGGCATCGAGACCGGCGCGGAACACCTCGACCAGATAAGCTCCGGAATAGAGCGCGAGCGTGGCGACGAAGCTGGTCTGGGCGTCATAGGCGAAGCCGCCGGCCGACGGGATGCCGTAGAACACCAGATAGACCAGCAGCAGCAGCGGCACGTTGCGGATGAACTCGACATAGGCGGCGATGCCGGTGCGGACCAGCCGTCCGCCGCCGGTATAGGCCAGCGCCAGGCCGAGCCCAATCACCATGCCGATCAGGATCGAGACGAAGGCGATCTCGAGCGAGAGCAGCAGCCCCCAATAGAGCTTGTCGGCGTAGCGCCAGACGAAATTGAAATTGAAATGATAGTCCAAGGATCGGTCCCGGATTTGCCCCACCCTGCCCTCCCTCGGCGAAGAGCCGGGGGAGGGTTGGGGTGGGGCCCCGAAGGTCGCTCAGATCAGATCGACGGGAAGCCGGGAACGCGGCGGGGCGGCTTGGAGGCGAAGAAGTCCTCGAAGGCCTGGTCGTAAAGGTCGGTCTGGTGGCCGTGCATGTTGACGTTGAAGCAGGTGTTGACGAACTGCAGCCAGTCCGGATCGCCCTGGCGCATGGCGGCCGAGTAGATCTGGGTGTCGTAATGGTATCCCGAGTCCAGGTACTTGTCGGGGTTCCGCTTCACCAGCCAGCCGACGGTCGAGAGATCGATGATGGCGGCGTCGGAACGGCCGGAGTCCAGGGCCTGGATGGCGTTCGCCTGGGTATCGAGCTGCAGCACCTGGGCGTTTGGCAGCGCCTTCGCCACCAGCTTGTCGGCATCGACGTTCTGAAGCACCGAGGCCTTGGCGTTCTTGCCGGCGTCGATCAGCTCCTTGTGCGTCTTCATCTTGCCCTTGCTCGACGTCAGTAGCGCGACGCCCTCGATGTAGTAGGGGCGCGAGAAGGCGACGAGCTGGGCGCGCGCCGGGGAGACCGTCATGAACTGGATGACGATGTCGACCTTGCCGGCGGTGATGTTGGGGATGCGCGAGGCCGGGTCCTGCTTGACGAATTCGACCTTGGTCGGGTCGTCGAACAGCCCGCGGGCGAGGATCTTCGCCATGGTGATGTCCATGCCGGTGAGTTGGCCCTTGTCGTCCTCGAAGTGCCAGGGGGCGTTGGTCGACCCGGTGCCGACGATCAGCTTGCCGCGGTTCAGCACAGTGCGGAGCAGGCTTTGGGCCGGCGCCTGGGCGGCCGCCTTGTGCGGGTCGAGAGTGGCCGCTGCGGCGGCGCCGACGGCGAGCCCAAGGCCGCCGAGCTTGAGGAAGTCCCGGCGTGCCCGGGTTTCGTTGCCTGACCGTTCGGACATGTTGCCTCTCCCAATTTCGAGTGATTGCCGAAGGAAAATCCGATGAGCCGGGATCATGGCGCCGGCCATGTCCGGTTGCAAGGTCCGGCCCCCGCTTATGGAACGATGGTCGCCGCCGGGCGTCCGACCCGTCTTGTCAGGCTTGTGGCGCGGCGACATCCTCCCTGGCGAATGATCAGCTTCCGGCGCCCTGGGGCGATTGCCTGCCTGGCCTTCTTCGCGACCCTGTGGGCCGCCTCGGTGCCCCGGGCGAACGACACCATGGCCGTCGGTGCCGCCGGCGGGCTCGTCTTCGTCAAGTCGGCGGATGTCGCGATCGAGACCGAGGATCTTTCGATCTCGGCCGAGGCGATCCACGTGCGCTACCGCTTTCGCAACCGGGCCGCCGGTCCGGTCGAGGCGCTGGTAGCCTTCCCTCTGCCGGATATCGATCACGCGTCCGAACGCCTGATGATCCCTCCGGTCGAGAAGGCGGACAATTTCGTCGGGTTCTCGGTGACGGTGGACGGTAAGTCGGTCATGCCGGCACTGGACGCGCACGCCTTTGTCGGCGACGTCGAGGTGACCGAGACGCTGAAGCGCCACGGCCTGCCGCTCTCCCGCGTTGCCGCCGCCCGCTCGCTCGAAACCTCGATCGAAGCCCTCGCCGAAACGGTCAAGGAGGAGCTGGCGAAGGCCGGGATTCTCGGTCCTGGCGAGATCGACGACTTCGAGCCGAAATGGACGCTCAAGACCGCCTTTACCTGGCCGCAGATCTTCCCGCCGGGGCGTGCCGTGCTGGTCGAGCACCGCTACCGGCCGGTGGTCGGCGGTGACTGGCTTCAGCTGGAGGATCTGCAGGCCGACCGCTGGTCCGACTTCTGCCTCGACGGCGCGGTCCGGAAAACGGTGGAGCGGCGCCTGGAGACGCAGCCGGTCGCCCGGGTGACGCTGGTCGAGTATGTGCTGATCACCGGCGCGAACTGGGCGGGGCCGATCGGCCGCTTCCGGCTGACGGTCGACAAGGTGAAGCCCAAACGCCTGCTCTCGACCTGTCTTGGCGGTTTAAAGAAGACCGGCGCTACCACCTGGGGCCTCGAACGGCGCAACTTCACACCGACCGAGAATATTCGTCTCATGCTGATCGAGGATCAGAAGACGGACTGACGGGGGGGCCGGGTGGATCTGCTGGTCATGATCTGGGATGTGTTCACGGACAGCACCTTCATGCGCTGGTTTCTGCTCGGCGCGCTTGTCGGCCTGTTCCTGGTGATCGTGATGATCCTGCGCGGGTTCGACATCGACCTGATCGAGGCGCTGGGTGCGATCGCGCTTTGCGGCCTGCTTGCCGTCGGCGTGCGCTTCGTCCAGTGGATCAGGACGCGCTAGCGAGGAGACAGGGTCGTCGAAGGATCGTCACCCGATCTTTCCGGCCCAGTCCTGCAGCGAACGGGTGATGCGGAGCGCCGCTTCGAGTGCTCGCAAACCGGCCTCGCCGTCGACCAGGGGCGGACGATGCTCGCGCACGCAGTCGACGAAGGAGGCGATCTCGAGCTTCAGCGGATCGGTCTCCGGCAGGTCGCGCTCCTCGATCTGGAAATTGGGGAAGCCCTCGACCACCGGGCCGCCGCGGCGGATATAGGTGAACTTGCGTTTGACGAAGTCGATGCGGGCATAGCCCGAGCGTTGGAAGAGGCGGAGCGTCCGCTCGCTCTTCATGCTGATCCGGCTCGCGGTCACGTTGGCGACGCAGCCGCCCTCGAAGACCAGGCGCGCATTGGCGATGTCCTCGTGGTCGCCCAGCACCGGCACGCCGACCGCGTCCAGACCGACGATCGGCCGGCCGACCAGGTCGAGCACCAGGTCGATGTCGTGGATCATCAGGTCGAGGATGACGCTGACGTCGGTGCCTCGCGGCTTGAAGGGTGCGATCCGGTGGCACTCGATGAACAGAGGCTGATCAATCAGGCCGGTCATCGCCTCGCGGGCCGCATCGAAGCGGACGAGGTGGCCGACCTGGAGGATGCGATCCTGCGCCTTCGCGAGCTGGACCAGCTGGGCCGCCTGCTCGACGGTCTCGGCGATCGGCTTCTCGATCAGGCAGTGGATGCCGGCCCTTAGGCAGGCCGACGCCACCTCGAAATGCGCCCGGGTCGGGACTGCGACCGAGACCGCATCGACCTTGCCGCGGATCTGATCCAGGCTGGTGAAGGTCTCGACGCCCAGCGGTCCGGCGACCGCGGCCGCCCGTTCCGCATCGGCATCGACGACGCCGACGAGCCGGGCGCCCGGCAGGCTCCGGTACTTCTCCGCGTGCAGCCGGCCGAAATGACCGACGCCGATGACCGCCACCCTGATCTCGTTCACGTTTCCTCGCCGGAAGCCTGACCGGAGATGGGTTTATAGTAGGGGGGACCGGGAAAAGGGAGAGCATGCGGTGGAATCCGGACACGGACGGGCCCAGGCCCTGAT
>CAMDFP010000070.1 GCA_945897335.1 Asaia bogorensis
AGGTCAGGCCGAACTCGTCCTGCAGATCGCGCATCATGTTGAGGATCTGGGACTGGACCGACACGTCGAGCGCCGATGTCGGCTCGTCGCAAACCACCAGCGCCGGCCGAGCGGCCAGCGCCCGGGCGATGGCAATGCGCTGGCGCTGGCCGCCGGAGAATTCATGCGGGTACTTCTCGCCATCGACCGGCGACAGGCCCACCTGGCGCAAAAGCTGGCCGACGCGCTCGACGATCAGCCGCTCGTCGTCGAGCAGGCGGAAGGCGCGGATCGGCTCGGAGACGATGGCCGAGACCCGCCAACGCGGGTTCAGGCTGGCGAAGGGATCCTGGAAGATCATCTGCAGGCGGCGGCGGATCGGCGCCATTTCGGCGCGCCCGCCGAGGCCGGCCATGTCGACGCCGTCGAAGACGATCGAGCCGGCGCTCGGCCGGTAGAGCCCGACCACGAGCCGCGCCACCGTCGACTTGCCGCAGCCGGACTCGCCGACCAGCGCCAGCGTCTCGCCGCGGTTGATCTCGAAGTCGAGGCCGTCGACGGCCTTGAGGATCAGGCGCGGCTGGCCGTCCAGAACGCGGTTGAGCCAGGGCGCGGAGACGTCGAAATAGCGCGACAGCCCGGCGACCTTGACCAGAGGGGCATGCATCTCAGCCATGGGCGTAGAGCCAGCAGGAAGCGAGGGTGTCGCCGGCGGGCATCAGGTCCGGCCGCTCGACCCGGCAGCGATCGAAGGCTCGTGGGCAGCGGGGGTTGAAGGCGCAGCCGGTCGGGATCTCGGTCAGGCGCGGCATCGAGCCCTCGATCTGCTCCAGCCGCTCCTTGCTGTCGCCGATCTTGGGGATCGAGCCCATGAGGCCGTGGCTGTAGGGATGCTTCGCTTCCTTGATCACCGAGCGCACCGGACCGATCTCGGCGACGCGGCCGGCATACATCACCGCGACCCGGTCGGCGGTCTCGGCGATCACGCCCATGTCGTGGGTGATCAGCATGATCGCGGTGCCGTGGTCGCGGCAGAGGCGCTTCAGGAGCGCGATGATCTGCGCCTGGATCGACACGTCGAGCGCGGTGGTCGGCTCGTCGGCGATGATCAGGCGCGGATTGACGCAGATGGCGAGCGCGATCACCACACGCTGGCGCATGCCGCCGGAGAACTGGTGCGGGTAGTGGTCGACCCGCCGCTCCGCCCCCGGAATCCCGACCTCGGTCAAGAGTTCGATCGCCCGCGTCCGCGCCTGGGTCGGTGTCATCTCGGTGTGGGTCTGGATGGTTTCGACCAGCTGCTGGCCGACCGAATAGAGCGGGTTGAGGCTGGTCAGCGGGTCCTGGAACACCGCGCCGATCTGCTTGCCGCGGATCTTGCGCATCTCCTCGTAGGGGAGATTGTCGATGCGCCGGCCGTTGAGGCGGATCTCGCCGGCGGCGATCCGCCCGGGCGGCTCCAGGAGGCCGATGATGGCGTTGCCGGTCAGCGACTTGCCGGCGCCGGACTCGCCGACCACGCCCAGCACCTCGCCCTCCTGCAGCGAGAATGAGACATCGTCGACGGCGAGCAAGGTGCCGCGCCGCGTCGGGAATTCGATCCTGAGATGCTCGACCTCGAGAAGCGCCATCAGCGGAGCTTCGGGTTGAGAGCGTCGCGCAGCCAGTCGCCGAGCAGATTGACCGACAGCACGAGGATCACCAGGAACACGCCGGGGAAGATCGCCATCCACCACTCGCCGGAAAACAGGAAGTTGTTGCCGATGCGGATCAGCGTGCCCAGCGACGGCTCGGTCGGCGGCACGCCGACGCCGAGGAAGCTCAAGGTGGACTCGGTCAGGACCGCGATGCCGAGGCCGAGGGTGCCGATCACCAGCACTGGCCCCATGACGTTCGGCAGCACGTGGCGGAACATGATGAGGATCGGATGCAGGCCGATGACGCGGGCGGCCTGCACGTATTCCTTGTTCTTCTCGACCAGAGTCAGGCCGCGCACCGTGCGGGCGTACTGGATCCAGGTCGACAGTCCGATCGCCAGGATGATGACGTAGACCGCCGCCTTGTCATGCAGGTCGCGCGGCAACAGGCCGCGGGCGACACCGTCGATCAGCAGCACGATCAGGATGGCCGGGAAGCTGAGCTTGACGTCGGCGACCCGCATGATGATCGAGTCGGTGATGCCGCCGACGTAGCCGGCGATCAGCCCGAGCGCTACGCCCATGGTGAGTGCCAGGAACACCGAGGCGAAGCCCACAAGCAGCGACACCCGGGCGCCAAGGACGATGGTCGAGAAGACATCGCGCCCCTGGTCGTCGGTGCCGAGCAGATAAGTCAGCTTGCCACCCTCGACCCAGGCCGGCGGCAGAAACGCGTCCATGAGGTTGAGGCTGGCGACCTCGTAGGTGTTGTGAGGCACGATCCACGGCGCCAGCGCCGCCGCCACCATGAACAGGAGGGTGAGGCCGAAGGCGATGACCACCGTCGGCGAGCGCCGGAAGCTGTAGAAGACGTCGGACGCCAGGAAGCGGCGGACGAGATCGCGGAGATGATGCCAGACGGGCATGATTCAATGGGCCGATACGGACCGGTCGATCCTGAGCCGCGGATCGACCGCGAAGTAGAGGAGATCGACGATCAGGTTGATGATGACGAAGCAGAGCGCGACCAGCACCAGATAGGTGCTCATGATCGGCACGTCGACGAACTGGATCGAGGTGATGAACAGGAAGCCCATACCCGGCCACTGGAACACCGTCTCGGTGATGATGGCGAAGGCGATCAGGCCGCCGATCTGCAGTCCGGCGATGGTGATCACGGGAACCAGCGTGTTCTTCAGCGCATGGCCGAAGTTGACGGCGCGGTTGGTGAGGCCGCGGGCGCGCGCGAACTTGATGTAGTCGGCGCGCAGCACCTCCAGCATCTCGGCACGGACCAAGCGCATGATCAGCGTGGTCTGGAACAGGCCGAGCGTGATCGACGGCAGGATCAGGGCCTTGAGCCCGCTGGCGGTGAGGAAACCGGTCGACCAGAAGCCCAGCTGCACCGTCTGGCCGCGGCCGAAGGACGGCAGCCATCCCAGCATCACGGCGAAGATCAGGATCAGCAGGATGCCGATCAGGAACGTGGGCAGCGACACGCCGATCAGCGACACCGTGAGCATGAACCGGCTGATCGCGCCTTGGCGGTGGAGACCGGTGTAGACGCCGGCCGGCACGCCGACGAAGAGCGCGAAGAGCGCGGCGACGAACACAAGCTCCAATGTCGCCGGCATGCGCTCGGCGATGATCTGGGCGACCGGCGTTCCGACGCGGAAGGAGAAACCGAAGTTCCCGGTCAGCAGGTTCTTCAGGAACAGCAGGAACTGCACGTAGAACGGACGATCGAGCCCCAGCAGCTTCCGGAGCGCGTCCCGCTGCTCCAGCGTCGCATCCTGGGCGACCATCTGGTTGATGGGATCGCCCATGTACTGGAACAGCGCGAAGGCGACGAACGCCACCGCCGCCATCACCAGGATGGATTGTAGAGCCCGACGAATGATGTAGGCGAACATGGCCCGCTTTCAGGAATGAGGCGACGGGGCCCGGATGGATCGCTCCATCCGGACCTCGCCGAAGCGAAACCGAGCCGTTACTTCACTTTGACCTGACGGAGGTCGACGTCGTTCGACGGACGGGGCTTCACGGAATCGTGGATGACCTCGTCGCGCACGCCCCACGCCAGCGTCTGCTGGTGCAGCGGGATGTGGCCGTATTCGTCCTTGTGGATCTTCTGCGCCTCGACCAGCATCTCGAGTCGCTTCTTGGGATCCATTTCGGTGCCGGCCTTGAGGGTCAGCTCCTCGACCTTCGCATTGCGATAGACGCCGGAGTTGTTCTGGCCGGCGCCCGGGCCGTCCATGGTGACGATGTTCACCAGCATGTTGTGGGCATCGAAGGTGCCCGGGGTCCAGCCCAGCATGTAGAAGCTGGTGTTCCGGTTCTCCTTGAGACCGATCTTGTCGAAGTGCAGCGAGCGGGTCTGGGCGTTCAGCTTGATCTGGATGCCGACGCGGCTGAGCATCGGAACCACGGCCTGGCAGATCGCCTCGTCATTGGTGTAGCGATCGTTCGGGCAGTCGAGCGTGACCGGGAAGCCGTTCGGGTAGCCGGCATCGGCGAGCAGCTTCTTCGCTTCGTCCGGGTTGAACGCCGGCCGCTTGTCGACGTCGTCCGAGAATCCGGCGATGCCGGGGGCGACCATCGAGCCGGTCGGGCGCGACTCGCCGCGCATGACCACGCGGGCGATCGACTGGATGTCGATCGCCTTGTAGAAGGCCTCGCGGACGCGCTTGTCCTTGAACGGGTTCTTGCCCGAGCCCTTCATGTCGAGGGACTCGGCCCGATGCTGGTCGAAGCCGAAGAAGATGGTGCGCAGCTCGGGGCCTTCGAGCACCTTGGTGCCCTTGGTCGAGTTTATGCGCTGCTTGTCCTGGGACGGCACCGGATACATCAGGTCGATCTCGCCCGAGAGCAATGCTGCGACGCGGGTCGCGGCATTGGCGATCGGACGGAACTCGGCGCGGGTGATGCCGTTGTCGAGCTTGCCCCACCAACCCGGGTAGGGTTCGACCACGGTGCGGTTGTCGGCGACGCGCTCGACCAGCTTGTAGGGGCCGGTGCCGTTGGCGTTGAAGTTGATGAAGGTCGGCGCCGAGGTGCCGCGCACCACCTGGGTGGTGTTGTTCTTCTCGGCCCAGGTCTTCGACATGATGAAGAAGAGCGGCAGCTGCTGCGGCAGAATCGGGTCCGGCCCGTTGGTGACCAGGTCGATGGTGTTGGCGTCGACGATCTTCACTTCCTTGATCGTCGCCGTGTAGCCGCGCATGTCGGCCTGCTCGGACTGATAGCGGGTCAGCGAGAAGGCGACGTCGGCGCCGGTGAACGGCGTGCCGTCATGGAACTTCACGCCCTGGCGGAGCTTGAAGCGCCATACTTCCGGGCTGACCTGCGACCACTCGGTCGCCAGCGCCGGAGCCAGGCTGAGATCGAAATTGCGATAGAGCAGACCTTCGTAAAGGTTGGTCTTCATCGCATTGGTCGGCCCCTCGTTGTTGATCGCGGGGTCGAGGCCGAGAAGATCGGCATTGGTCGAATAGCGCAGCACCTTCGCGTGTGCGGGAAGTGCAGCCACGCGACGGCCAGGGCCGTCGCCATCATGTAACGCATCAGGATCTCCCTCCGATATGCGGCCAGTTCGGCCGCTTCCCTGTCTTTCATCCCAGTGGCGGATTGGTCCGGCACCAGCTGACCTCAGTTTCACTTGGGTTACCCGGTGCCGTCAACCGGGAGCGCGGGGGGTACCCCGCAATCCCCAACGAACGGTTATTTGGTCCCGTAGATGCGGTCGCCGGCGTCGCCGAGGCCGGGCACGATGTAGCCGTGCTCGTTCAGGTGGCTGTCGATCGAGGCGGTGAAGATCGGCACGTCCGGGTGCGCCTCCGACAGGGCCTTGACGCCTTCCGGCGCCGCCAGCAGGCAGACGTAGCGGATATTGGCGGCACCACGGTCCTTCAGGCGCGAGATCGCGGCGGTGGCCGAATGCCCGGTCGCCAGCATCGGATCGACGACGATCACCGGCCGGTCGGGGATGTCGTGCGGCACCTTGAAGTAATACTCGACCGCCTCCAGCGTCTCCGGATTGCGGTAGAGGCCGATATGGCCGACCCGGGCAGAGGGGATCAGGTCGAGGATGCCTTCGAGGATGCCGTTGCCGGCGCGCAGGATGGAGACGATGCAGAGCTTCTTGCCGGCCAGCGCAGGCGCGTCCATCTCGGCCAGCGGCGTCTCGATCGGCCGCACCGTCAGCGGCAGGTCGCGGGTCACCTCGTAGGCCAGCAGCAGCGCGATCTCGCGCAAGAGCAGGCGGAACTCGCTCGACGGCGTTTCCTTCCGGCGCATCAGCGTCAGCTTGTGCTGGACCAGCGGATGGCTGACGACGGTGACGTTGGACATGATCCCTCCCCGCGACTGCGCCGAAGCTTTAGAAGACCGTCCCGTCGCTGTCGAGAAGGACGGGCGGCCCGCCATCGGCGCGCAATCTCGCTGCGACCCGGCGGCCGGCGGTCCAGGTGCCGCCCTGCAGCACCTTGGCCAGAGGCAGCCGCTCGGCATCGAGTCCGAGGCGGTCGCGCACCGCCGCCGCCACCTCGTCCAGCAGCGCCACGGTCAGCGCCCGCCACTCCACCACCGGCTCGTCGCCGGGCCGAAGGCGCCTGAGCGGCACGCCCTTATCGCGCCAGGCGAGCACGCCGAGATCGAGGAAGAGCCCGCCGTTGCGATACTCCGGCAGCCCGGTGAGCCCGTCGAGGCCGGTCACGACGAGACCGAGCGCCTCCAGCGGCTCGACCAGCGAGTATGTGAGCCATTGCGAGAGCTTGTGGAAGGGCACCAGGCCGTCGGCGGCGTCATCGCTCCGGGCAAGCGTGTGCCGCCAGGTGTCGCCCAGCGGCAGTCCTGCGAGGTTGAGGCGGCCGGGCCACATCGGGCCGAGACCGGCCAGCACAGCCTCCAGGATCGCGGTCGCCGGCAGGCGCCCGTCGCTTACCCTGCCATCCAGGTGATCGACCAGGTTGCCGATGCGGGCATCGGCGCCGAACAGCGCGGGCGATGCCTCAAGCGTCTGGCCGAGACTGCGCAGCAGCGAGGCGCGGCCTTCGAGCCCGACCATCGGGTTCTCCGAGCCGACCTGGCAGCCGAAGGCGAGGCGCGTCGCGTCGAAGGCAGCGAGCCCGGCCGCATCGGCGCGGAGCGGCTGGTCAGAGTCGCTGGAGAAGGCGCCGGCGGCGAACAGGTCGAAGCTGGCGACCGCCAGTCCCTCCGAACGCGAGAAGAAGGCGCCGCTGGCCGGCTCGCAATAGCGCCAGTCCGGCCCGGCGCCGGCATCCAGCAGCACGCTGGTGACCGCGAGGTCGAAACCGATGCGGGCGCGTTCACGCGCATCGCAGGCGATCCCCGCCGCGAGATCGCGCCAGCGGTCGCGGCCGCCGACGGCGAAGTGGCGCCAGCGGCTGTGATAGGGGATGTCGAGATCGGGATAGGCCTCGCGCGTCGCCGCCAGCACTTCGTCGACGACCAGGGGCAGGCGCCCGCGATCCAGCGTCAGATGCGGCAGGTTGCCGGCATCGGCAAGCGCCAGGAGCTGACGCGCGCGGCTGCGCACGGCATCCGCAGTGAGCAGCCAGCGTGCGGCCTCGGCCTCGCTCCGGCTCATTCGGTCAATGCCATCATTCGCGGAGCGATCGGCCCTTGGCCTTGGCAAGCTCCGCCAGATCGGGAACCGCCTCGGTGAAGTATCCCGCGGCCTTCTTGGCATCCATCTCGACCCGGGCGTCGGCCGGGATCAGCCCGTCCGGGATCGCCACGCGCTCGACCACCTCGATGCCGCTCCTGACCAGGGGCTCGTATTTCATGTCGCTCATCGAGCAGAAGCGGTCGATGCGGGTGACGCCGAGCCAGTGAATCACATCCGGCGCCAGCTCCTGGAAACGCATGTCCTGGACGCCGGCGACGCACTCGGTCCGCTCGAAATAGGTCTCGGCCCGGTCGCCGCCTTCCTGGCGTTTCCGCGCGTTGTAGACCAGGAACTTGGTCACTTCGCCCAGTGCCCGGCCTTCCTTCCTGTTGTAGACGACGATGCCGGCGCCACCCTCCTGGGCGGTCTGGATGCAGACCTCGATGCCATGGGCGAGATAGGGCCGGCAGGTGCAGATGTCGGAGCCGAAGACGTCCGAACCGTTGCATTCGTCGTGGATGCGGCAGGCGACCTTGCGGGCCGGATCGGTCAGCGCCGCGGCATCGCCGAAGAGATAGATGGTGTGGCCGCCGATCGGCGGCAGGAAGACCTTGAGGTCGGTCCGTGTCACCAGCTCGGGAAACATGCCGCCGGTGTATTCGAACAGCGAGCGGCGGAGCAGGCTCTCGGTGATGGCGAAGCGCTCGGCGATGCCCGGCAGATGCCAGACCGGCTCGATCGCGACCTTGGTGACGCGGGCATCGCCATTGGGCAGCAGCACGTCGCCGTCCGGCCTGACCCGCCCGGCCGCCATCGCGTCGCGCAGCTCCGGCAGGTTGATGCGGGCCTTGGTCACCGCGATGGTCGGGCGGATGTCCCATCCGTCCTTGAGGCGGTCGGCGAAGGCCTCGGCGACCATGTGGCCCCAGGGGTCGAGCGAGACGATCTTCTTCGCGTCCGCCCATTGCGGATGCGGGCCGATCGGCTCGGCCGGCATGGTGTTGGTGAGGTCGGGAATATGGACCGAGCTCAGCCGGCCCGAAGCGATCGCCAGCGCCCGGTAGAGCGCGTAGGAGCCGGCATGGGCACCGATGACGTTGCGGTGCTTGGTCTCGGTCGTGGTCGCGATGATCGGCCCGCGCGCCTTGGCGTCGGCCGCACCCCAGCGGATCGGCACCGGCTTGGCGCTGGCGCCGGGATGCGAGGTGAGGATGACGTGGCCGGGGGCCTTGGGGGTCGTCATGGCTACTTCATGACGACCCAACGGAGGTCGACGTCGTTCCACGGCCGGGGCTTGATGTCGGCGACGGTCGGGCGCACGCCCCAGACCAGCATCTGCTGGTGCAGCGGTATATGGCCGACGTCTTCCTTGTGGATCGTCAGCGCCTGCCCGATCAGCTGGCGGCGGCGCACCGGGTCCTGCTCCTGGGCGGCCTTGCGGGCGAGGATGTCGATCTTGGGATTGGAGTAGCGCCCGAAATTGGCGCCGCCGCCGGTGCCCATCACCGAGGTCAGCGCGTTCAGTCCGTCGAAGGTGGTCGGCGTCCATCCCAGCATGAAGAACGAGGTGTTGTTGCCGCCACGCGCACTCGCCTTCTCGAAGTAGTCGGCGCGCGGCATCACGTTCAGCTTCACGGTGATGCGGATGCGCGCCAGCATCGAGGCGAGCCGCCGGCAGATCGCCTCGTCGTTGTCGTAGCGGTCGTTGGTGCAGTCGAGCGTGACCGGGAAGCCGTTGGCATAGCCGGCCTCGGCGAGAAGACGCCTGGCGCCTTCCAGGTCCCGCGGCTCCGGCCGGTCGAGCGCCTCCTCGTAGCCTTCGATCCCCGGCGCGATCATCGAGCCGGTCGGGCGAGAGAGGCCGCGCATGACGTCCTGGTGCAGGATGTCGGGATCGATCGCGCGGCGGAACGCCTCCCGCACCCGGCGGTCCTTGAAGGGATTGCGCCCCTTGCCCTTCAGGCTCAGGGACTCGTCGCGAAAAGTGTCGAATCCTAAAAAGACCGTGCGGAGGTCGGGCGCAGTGATGACCTGGATGCCGGCTTGGCGGATGCGCGCCGCGTCCTGGCCCGACACCGGATAGGCCATGTCGACCTCGCCCGCGATCAGCGCCTGCACGCGCGCCTCGGAATTGACGATCGGCTTGAAGACGGCGCGGGTGAGATTGTGCTCGGGCTTGCCCCACCAGCCGGGATGAGGCTCGACCACGGTGCGGATGCCCGGCTCGCGCCGCAGCAGGCGGAAAGGCCCGGTGCCGTTGGCGACGGAGTTGGCGAAGGTCGCGGCGTTGGTGCCGCGCAGCACGTGCTGGGTGTTGTTGGCCTCGAGCCAGCGCTGGCACATGATCAGGAAGACCGGCAGGCTCTGGTCGAGCGTGGCGTCGGGAACCTTGGTGACAATGTCGATCCCGAGATCGTCGAGCTTCCGGATCTCGCGCACGTTCGACATCGACTGGCGGAAGGCCGACTGGTCGTGGGTGATGCGGGAGAACGAGGCGATCACGTCGTCGGCGGTGAAGGGCGAGCCGTCGTGGAAGGTGACGCCCGGCCGCAGCTTGAACCGCCAGATGTCCGCCCCGACCCGGCTCCACTCGACGGCGAGCGCCGGCTCCAGCGCCATGTCGTAACGCCGAGCCAGCAGCCCCTCGTAGAGGTTGCCCTTCATGGCGTTGGTGACGCCGTCATTGTTGATGTACGGGTCGAGGCCGAGCAGGTCGGCGTTGGCGGCATAGCGGAAGGTGACGGCCTCGGCTGCGGGCGCCGAGATCAGCAGCGCCAGAAGGGCCAGGCCCGGAATCATCCTGTTCACCCTCCATTGCTATCCCCCGCCGCGGCCTGAGGTCAAACCCCTGGCGCAACGGGCGTCCGTTCGTCCATCCTTCCCGAAAGGTCCCGGGGAAAGTTGAATGGCCGCCGTCCGCAACCTCCTGTTCATCATGTGCGACCAGCTTCGCTACGACTACTTGTCCCCGGCCGGCCACCCTACCCTCATGACCCCCCACCTCGACGCGCTCGCCGCCCGGGGCGTCAGGTTCAGCAATGCCTTCTGCACCTCGGCGGTCTGCGGGCCGTCGCGGATGTCCTTCTATACCGGGCGCTACGCTGCGACCCACGGCTCGACCTGGAACGGGGTGCCGCTGCCGGTCGACGAGCTGACCATGGGCGATCACCTGAGGCCGCTCGGCCTCAGGGTGGCGCTGGCCGGCAAGACCCATTTCGCCCCCGACCTCGCTGGGATGAGGCGCCTCGGGCTCGACCCGGCCTCCCCCGACACCCTCCTCCTCCGCCAGGGCGGCTTCGAGCCCTTCGACCACTACGAAGGCCATGTGCGGCCCCCCGACGACTCGCCCTACATGCGCTATCTCAAGAGCCGCTATCCCGGCGACGATCCCTGGACCGACTTCGTCGTGGGCGCCGCCGGACCCGACGGCCAGGTGTTGGATGGCTGGCTGATCCGGAACGCGCACCTACCGGCGCGGGTCGCCGAGGCAGATTCAGAGACCGCCTACACCACCGACCGGGCGATGGCCTTCATCCGCGAGCAGGCGGAGAAGCCCTGGTGCCTGCACTTGAGCTACATCAAGCCGCACTGGCCCTATCTGGCGCCGGCGCCCTATCACGCGATGTACCCGCCGGCGACGCATCTGCCGCTGGCGCGCCAGCCGCATGAGCTGACCGACGCTCATCCGGTGGTCCAGGCCTATCGGCGCACCGACGAGGGCCTCAGCTTCGCTCGCGAGGACGTCGCGACCAACGCCAAACTCGCCTATATGGGCCTGGTCAAACAGATCGACGATCACGTCGGCCGGCTCATGGCCTTCCTCGACCGGGAAGGCCGGCTCCGCGACACCCTGATCGTCTTCACCTCCGACCACGGCGACTTCCTCGGCGACCACTGGCTCGGCGAGAAGGAGCTGTTCTACGACCAGGCGGTGCGCATCCCCCTGATCGTGGTCGATCCCGATCCGGCAGCGGCGCGCGGGCGGACCGACGACCGCTTCGTCGAGGGCATCGACGTGCTGCCGACCTTCCTCGACGCGCTCGGCGCCCAGATCCCGGATCACGTCATCGAAGGTCGCTCGCTTCTCCCCCATCTCCGCGGCCGCGAGTTCGCACCGCGGGACGCGGTATTCGCCGAGCTCGACTACGGCTTCCGCCGTGCCCGGAAAGCGCTCGGTCGTCAGCCGCAGGACTGCCGGGGCTACATGGTGCGGACGAGCCGCTGGAAATACGTCGAATGGCCGGGCTTCCGCCCCCAGCTCTTCGATCTCGAAAGCGATCCCGGCGAATACCACGACTTGGGCGAAGACCGCGGCCGCGCCGCCGTGCGCCGCGAGATGAAGGACCGCCTGTTCGACTGGATGGCGTCGCGAAAGACCCGCGCCCGCATGTCAGACGCCGACGTCGAGGCCCGCACCGACACGCACCGGGCGCGCGGGATTCACATCGGGATCTGGTGAGGACGCGAGCCAACGCCGCGCCTTACCCGGCGACCTCTTCGCTCACACCCTTCACGTTGAAGGTCGGCACCGGCCGCTTGAAGCCCTTGAACATCATCTCCCCGACCGGCTCGATCTCGGCGATGCCGTCGACAGCCGCCTGGACCCTGCCCTCGATCAGGATCTGCCCGTTTAGCGCGTCGGAGCAGAGGCGCGAGGCGAGGTTGGCGACCGAGCCGATGGCGGCATAGTCGAAGCGGCCCTCGAAGCCGATGCGCCCCAGCGTGGCGGGGCCGTGGGCGATGCCGATGCCGAAGCCGAGATCGTGGCCGAAGCGGCGCCAGCCGGCGGCCAGAGCGGCGACGTGCTCGCGCATCGCGACCGCCATGCGCACCGCCCGCGCCTGGGGGTCCGGGCAGGGCAGCGGGTCGTTGAACAGCACCATCAGCCCGTCGCCGAGGAAGCGCTCCAGCGTGCCCTCGAACCGGTGGATCAGGGCGCCCAGGGCGGCGTGGTATTCGCGGAGCACGTCCATCACCTCCTCCGGCCGCGCCGCCTCGGCGAAGGCGGTGAAGCCGCGGAGGTCGCAGAAGACCACGGTGATGTCGCGGCGATGGCTCTCCAGCAGCGCATCCCCGCCCGAGGATTCGATCAGGCCAGCGATCTGCGGCGAGAGGAACCGGCGCAGCCGGCCGATGCGCTCGGCACGCTCCTTGGAGTCGCGCAGCTCCCCGGACATGGTGTTGAACTGGTCGGCCAGCGTTTCCAGCTCGTCGCCTGTGGTCACGTCGACGCGGGCGCCGAGCTCGCCGGCGCCGATGCGCGCCGCCCCCGCCTGCAGCGCCTGGATCGGCACGACCATGCGGCGCGCCAGGAACAGCGCGGCGAGGCCGGCGCCGAGCAGGCCGAGGAGCATGACGATGCCGGTGCGCTGGATCGAGGCGTAGAGCGGCGCGTAGGCCTCGTCCAGCGGCAGCTCGGCGAACACCCACCAGCCGAGCGGCTGGATCGCCGCATAGGCCGAGAGCACCGGCAGCCCCTGCAGGTCCGTAGTCGTAAGCGTGCGCTCCGACGACGCGTCGGCGGCACGCGCCGCCTTCACCTGGGCGTATTCGGAGAGATCGGTGTTGCGCAGCACCAGGCTGATGTCGGGGTGGGCGATCAGCCGGCCGCGCGCGTCGACGACATAGGCCTTGCCGCCCTCGCCGACCTTGATCTGGGACACCACGTCCCAGATGAACTTGAGATTGACCTCGGCGGCGCTAACGCCGGCATCGCGCCTGGCGCCGGCGACGGCGAGCGTCATGTAGGGCTCGGATTCGCGGCGGAAGTAGACCGGCCCGTGGTAGACTTTCTGCGCCACGGCCTCGGCGAATTTCGGCTCCCGCGACAGATCCTGCCGGCTGTCGATCACGTCCATCGCTAAGCGCGAGACACGCAGCCGTTCGCGGCCGGTGGCGTCGATCTGGGTCAACTCGGTCACCGCCGGCACCTGGCGCAGCAGACGCAGCACGTCGAAGCGCCGCTGGTCGATCGCCCCGGTCGACCACGGCAGCTGCGTGGTCCAGCCCAGCTGCCCCTCGATCTCCTTGACGAACTGGCCGATCCTGGTCGCCGCCGCCTCCGCCTGCTCGTGCTGCACGCGGAGCAGCAGGGCTGTCTGGTCGCGGTTGAGGAACCAGATCTCGACCAGGCCATTGGCCAAGAGGGCAGCGCTCACCACCGACGCGAACAGCAGCACGTATTTGCGGAACAGCCGGCCCCGCGCCCGGATCGGCGGACGAGCGGCCTCCGCCGCAACGCCCGCCGCGGCGGAGCCGTCGCTCACTCGATCACCTCGTCGGCACGGAGCAGGAGGGCGGTTGGAATCGTGATGCCGAGCGCTCTTGCAGTCTTCAGGTTGACGATCAGGCGGATTCCCGCCGCCTCGTCGACGGGTATCTGGGCGGGCGGCGTGCCCTTCAGGATCTTGTCGACGTACAGCGCAGCCACGCGGCCCATCTCGGTGAAGTCGACACCATAGGACAGCAGCGCGCCATCCTCCGCCCATTCCAGGCGATGGGCGATGATGGGGACACCCCGTTGCGCCGCGAATGTCAGCATCTCGGTGTGGAAGTTGGTCCCGAGGCTCAGCGACATCATGACGACAGCGCCGACCTCGCCGGGACCGAACTCGCGAAACGCGCGCTCAATGTCGCTCCGCGTCACGATGCTGCGCTCGACCAGCTCGACGTTCCGGCTCCTGGCCACGGTGCGGACCAGTCGAAGCGACTCCGTCCTGGCATCATTGACGGTGGTGAGGCCGAGAAGGCGACGCGGCACGCCTTCGAGCTCCGAGAAGACCTCGACCCGTTTCGCCGTCAGATCCGGTGCGACCAAGCCGGTGACATTTCCGCCGGGCTGCGCGAAAGTCTGCACGACGCCCTCGGCGACCGGGTCGACGACCTGCATGAAGAATATCGGCACCCGCTTGGTGGCGACGGCCGCCGCCCGCAGGGCCTGGTTCTCGATCGGAACGATGATGTTGACGCCTTCACGGATGAAATCAGCAGCAGCCCGGCGCGCCGTCGCCTCGCTGGCCTGGTTACGCCAGTCGAAGCGGAGGCTTGCGCCATCCTTGTAGCCGAGGCGGACAAGGCCGCTGCGAAGAGCCGAAACCGACGGCGGCACATGGTCGAGGCCGACATGGAATAAGCCGACATGCTTCGGCTTTGCTGATGTCTGGGCCATCGCCGAATGCAACGTGGAAACCGTCGCCAGGCTTCCGGCGATGAACGCGCGGCGCTTCATTCGATCACCTCATCGGCGCGAACCAGAATCGGCGGCGACAAGATCAGTCCCAGCGCCCTGGCGGTCCTGAGATTGATCGAGAACTCGAAGCTCGTCGGCTGCTCGATCGGCAGATCAGCGGGCATGCCGCCGCGGAGTAGCCGCCCGGCAATGACGCCGGCGCGGGTGAACAGCTCGCGATAACTTGGGCCATAGGCCATAAGGGCACCACTGCCGGTGAAGTCGGTGAGCTCGAACATCGTCGGCAGGCGGATCCCGTTGGCGAACTCGATCATCCGGCGGAAATGCGTCACCGTAACCGGGTTCTCGAACGGAAAGAGCGCGTCGGGCTTGGCGGACTCCACGCGCGCGAGCGCCGCCTCTAGATCGCCTGCACTCTCGATCTCGACGACGACGATCTCGAGCCCGAGCGTACGGGCGGCGGCCTCCGTCTGAACGAGCCCGAGGCGTTCATGGCTGTTTTTCGGATTGATCAGGAGGGCGACGCGGCGGAGACCCGGAACCGCCTCCGTTAGCAGTTCCAGGCGCTTGGCGTTGAGCTCGGGCGTCATGTAAGAGAGGCCCGTGACGTTGCCCGTCGGTCTCGTCAGGCTCGAGACGAGACCGGTACCGACAGGATCGGAGCTGATGGTGATGACCGGAACCGTGTGTGTCAGGTTTGCCGCCGCCTGCGAGATCGGAAAGCTCGGCGTCACCAGCACGGCGGCACCAGCGTCGACCATCTCGGCGAGGTGACGCCGCGCCTGCTCCATGTCGCCGGCGGCCCAGCGAACCATGAGGTGGATCGAGCGGTCCATCTCATAGCCGCTTTCGCGGAGCCCACGACGAAACGCCAGGAGATTGGGCGCATCGAGCCCGAGGGCAGGCTTGGACCCCGGCGACACGAGGCCGACAACCTTCAGGGGCGGCGCCTGCTGCGCTTGCAAGGCCGCGGGCCATGTCGCTGCCGCGCCAAGAAGCGAAACGAAGTCTCGCCGCCTCATCCCCCCCCCGCCATCTCCGGACGCGGATCATGCGGCTTCCGGGCGCAGGCGCCAAGCACGCAGGCGTTGCGCCCGAACCGGAGGGGCGCGCGTCGCCATCGTCTGTCCTTGGAGAACCAAGGGGATACCGGCGGCAACCCCTAGGCACCGAGACCTTACCGCCAAAGAAACTAGCTGGCAACGGCCTGAAAAGGCGTCTAATTGAATGGCCCTCCACCACTCAATCCCCGGGAGGGGCCCATGGCCTGGTGCGGCCTTGATTTCGGTACATCCAATTCGACCCTGGGCCTCGTCGAGGGCAACTCGGCCCGCCTCGCCCCGCTCGAGGGCGGGCAGGTCACGCTGCCGAGCGCGCTCTTCTTCGATGCCGAGACCGACGCCCCGGTCTTCGGGCGGGCGGCGATCGCCACGTACATCGAGGGCAACGAAGGGCGCCTGATGCGCTCGCTGAAGTCGGTCCTGGGCTCCGACCTGATGGACCAGGAGACCCGCCTCGGCGCCCGCAAGATCCGCTTCGAGGAGGCGATCGGCCTCCTGCTCGGCCACATCAAGCTGCTGGGCGAAGCCTCCGCCGGCATGCGGCTCACCAGCGTCGTCCACGGCCGCCCGGTCCATTTCGTCGACGACGACGAGGATGCGGACCGGAAGGCGCAGGACACGCTGGAAGACGTGCTGCGCCAGACGGGATTCCGCCAGATCAGCTTCCAGTACGAGCCGATCGCGGCCGCCCTCCACTATGAATCGACGCTCTCGGGCGAGGAGCTGGCGGTGATCGCCGACATCGGCGGCGGCACCTCGGACTTCTCGGTGGTGCGGCTCGACCCCGCGCGCGCCGGGCATGGCGACCGCGCCGACGACATCCTCGCCACCGACGGCGTTCGCGTCGGCGGCACCGATCTCGATCGGCTCGCCAGCCTGGCCGCGATCATGCCGGAGCTGGGCTACGGCCACGTGGTGCGGAAGGACGGCCTGAAGAGCCCGGTCGCGCTCTATCACGACTTCGCCACATGGTCGAAGATCAACTTCCTCTATACGCCCAGCATCCTGACCTCGGTCCGCGACATGAAGCGGGCGGCGAAGGACCCCATCCCCTTCGAGCGGATGGAGACGGCGCTGACCGAGCGCCTCGGCCATTGGCTGGCACTCCAGGCCGAGGCGGCGAAGATCGCGCTCTCCTCGGCCGAGGATACCCGCATCGATCTCGGCCGCATCGAGGCCGGGCTCGGCGTCTGGCTCGACCGCGGTCAGTTCGGCCGTGCCATCGAGGCCGCGGTCGAACGGGTCGGCAACACGCTTTCGCGCTGCACCGCCATGGCCGGCATCCGTGCCGATCAGGTCGACAGCCTGGTGCTCACCGGCGGCTCGGCCCTGCTGCCGATGGTGCGGGACGCGCTCGCCGCCCGTCTTCCCGCCGCGCGACTGGTCGATGCCGACCATTTCGGCGCCATCGGCCTCGGCCTCGCGCTGGAAGCGCGCCGGCGCTACGCCTGATGGAGCTTGATCAGCTCCGGCTCTCGTCCTTTCCCTTGCACGCTCTCGCCGGCACTCCCTAGACTGAGCCGAACCACCCGATGGAGCCAATCATGTCAGCGCGTCTCAACTCGGCTGCCGCCAGAGACATCGCCTATGTGCTCCATCCCTATACAAACCTGAAGGCGCACGAGACCGACGGCCCGATGATCATCTCGTCGGGCAACGGCGTCCGGGTGAAGGACGAGGCCGGCAACGAGTATATCGAGGCGATGGCCGGGCTCTGGTGCGCGTCCTTGGGCTTCTCCGAGAAGCGCCTGGCCGATGCCGCCTACAAGCAGCTGACGACGCTGCCCTACTATCACGCCTTCGCGCATAAATCGCACGACCCGGCGATCGAGCTAGCCGAGCGCCTGATCCAGATGGCGCCGGTGCCGATGTCGAAGGTGTTCTTCCAGTGCTCGGGCTCGGAAGCCAACGACACCGTCGTCAAGCTGGTCTGGTACTACAACAACGCGCTCGGCCGGCCGGAGAAGAAGAAGATCATCGCCCGCACCAAGGGCTATCACGGCGTCACCGTCGCCTCGGCCAGCCTGACCGGGCTGCCGAACAACCACCGCGACTTCGACCTGCCGATCGCCAACATCCTGCATACCGAGTGCCCGCATTATTACCGCTTCGGCAAGCCGGGCGAGTCCGAGGAGGACTTCGACACCCGCATGGCCGAGAGCCTGGAGGCGTTGATCCAGAGGGAAGGCCCCGACACCTGCGCCGCCTTCATCGCCGAGCCGGTGATGGGCGCGGGCGGCGTCATCGTGCCGTCGAAGGGCTACTACAAGAAGATCCAGGCGGTGCTGGACAAGCACGACATGCTGCTCATCGCCGACGAGGTCATCTGCGGCTTCGGGCGTACGGGCAACATGTGGGGCAGCCAGACACTCGACATGAAGCCGAACATCATGAGCATGGCGAAGGCGCTCACCTCCGCCTACATGCCGCTCTCGGCCGTGATGGTGGACGAGAAGATCTACCAGGCGCTGGTCCGCCAGAGCGAGAAGATCGGCGTCTTCGGCCATGGCTACACCTGTTCACCACTTCCTTCATCTCCTCACGCCGCGGATCCGCAACGATCGACCGGTTGCCAAGTGCCCGCGGACCCCACTCGAACCGCCCCTGGGAAATACCCATTACCCGGCCGGCCAGCAGGTCGTCCACCATGTGCC
>CAMDFP010000071.1 GCA_945897335.1 Asaia bogorensis
TGGCGCCGGCGGTCGCGAACGCCGAGACCTTTTGGCCGATGGTCGCCTTGATCGAGAGCTTCAAAGGGCCTCGGGCTTCCTGCGGGATGAGACGTGCGTCGGTCGATGCGCGCTCGACTCTAGTTCAGCGCCGGCCGCCGCACCAGCGCTGCCCTGGAATCCCTCGAAGCCGCGAACTCGGGTATCGCGTGTCGAAAGGATCGCCTCTGTTGGCCCAGGGGAGGCGTTCCGGCTCTCCGGTAAAGTAGTGGACGAGATCCCATTCGCCGACCGTGGAGACAACCTCGATATTTCCGGTTGGTTGTGCTCGAAAGTCAGATCGTCGCGAGCTAGAGCCGGTAGAGGCTGCCGGCCGTCGCCCGGCCGTCCTCGGTCTTCGCCCGCCCGTCCTTCACCATCTGGATGAGATGTGCCAGCATCGAGCGGCCGGCGGCCGCGTGCAGGTGTCGCGGCGTGTCGGCGTAGTTCAATGCCACCATCTCCGGGATGGTCTTCGGCCCGTCCTTCAGGCGCGCCAGGATCTGCGCCTCTCGGTTCTGCCGGTGCTCGATATAGGCGCCGACGAAGGGGAGGGGATCGCGGATCTCGGCGCCGTGGGTCGGGATGTAGAGCGTCTCCTTACGCGGCAGCAGCTTCCTGAGACTGGCGAAGTAGTCGGCCATGTTGCCGTCGGGGGGCGAGATCACCGCCGTCGACCAGCCCATGACATGGTCGCCCGAGAGCAGCGCATTGTCCTCGTGGACGGCGAAGCAGAGATGGTTGGAGATGTGGCCCGGCGTATGAACCGCCTCGACGTTCCAACCGATGCCCTCGACCACGTCGCCGTCGTTCAGCTTGATGTCGGGTGCGAAGGCGAGGTCGCCGTCCTGCTCGGGCTTCTCGCCTCCCGGCGTCGTCGGATGGGGACCGAAGGAATAGACCTTGGCGCCGGTCGCCTTGGCGATCGCCGGCGTCGCCGGCACGTGATCCGTGTGCGTGTGGGTGACCAGGATGTGCGTCACCGTCTCGGCGCGGACCGCCCGCAGCACCGCCTCGATGTGGTCCGGCTGGTCCGGGCCGGGATCGACGATCGCCACGTTGCCGTGGCCGATCAGATAGGTCCCGGTTCCCTTGAAGGTGAACGGGCTCGGGTTGTTGGCGACCACGCGGCGGATGAGAGGCGTCACCTCCATCGCCGTGCCGTAGTCGAACTTGAAATCCTTGATGAAGGGGATGCCGGGCATCGCGCATCCTATCTCTAGCGCGGCTGCGCCTCCATCCACCGGAGCAGCCGGCGCCGCAGCGGCGGCACGTCGAGGGCGATGAAGGCGACGCCGAGCGGCAGCATCCAGAAGCCCAGGATCGGCAGGAAGCCGAAGACCCCGGCTACCATGAGGATGAGGCCCAGGACCGTCCTGAGCCCGAACGGCACCTTCTCTCCCCACTCCAAAGCCCGGTGGAGCCCGGAAATGAGGCGCTGCTTTAGCGAGGTCTTCTGATCTGCCATCGGCTCAGACATTTGCATCCCGCTCCATACCACCAGTTCACCGTTTCGTTCCCTCCGGTCCGGCAACCCGGCTCCCGGTCGTGGTGTTCCCTTATGTGGGGGCAACCTGCTGGTTTTTCGAGGAAGGGCGCAGCCATGGGAAAGGTGCTTCTTCCGATCGTCGCGGGGAGCGTGTTGTGGGCCGGAGCCGGGCTCGCCCTGGCACAGACCGCGGCGCTGCCGCCGCCGGCGTGGCCCCCCGAGCACGGCGTTGCCATCCGCACCTATGCGGAGAGCCAGAAGGAACCTCCCTTCGTCGATCCGAACCTGAAGCTCAGCCTCGGCATGGAGCTTCCGAACAACGTCACGCTCTTCCCGTTGCCGGAAACGATGAAGATCCCGTCGGCGGAGCTCTATACCTACGGGATCGTCAACAATCGCGCGGTCGTTGTCGATCGGATGACGCGGAAGGTCGTCCACATCTGGGAGTAGCAGGCCCAGTTCATCCGTCGGCGCTCCGCGCAAGAGGGCGCGAAAGATCGCATCCCGCCGTCCACTCGCCGGTGTTTCGTACGCGCTGGGCTCGTAGCCGAGCAGTTTCACAGGCGGGGTCGATCACAAAGCTGGGACACGCCGGCTCGCGCGTTGAAGAAGCGCGGTTCCTGCCCATTTCAAAGACGTCCCCTCCAGTCGCGTGGGTCTCATTCCCGTTGATCCCGCGAACAGGGACGACACCTAATGCCCGCTCCGGCTTCTGCCGGAGCGGGTCTTTTTTTGCGTTCTGCGCGCTCCCCATGCCAGAATCGAGCGATGGCGAAGATCCTGGTCATCGACGATGACGGGTCGACTTGCACGCTCCTGGGCTTCGTGCTCAAGGGCGAGGGGCACGAGGTCACCCTGTTCGAAAGCGCCAAGCTGGCGATGGCGAGCCTCGATGAGGGAGCCACGTTCGACCTCGTCGTGACCGACATCCTGATGCCGGAGATGGATGGAACCGACGTGATCCGGGCGCTGAGGCGGCGGGGAGCGTCTCCCCTCATCCTCGCGGTATCCGGGGCGGTCGCCACGCCCGAGGTCGATCTCCTCAAGGCCGCGCTGAACCTGGGGGCCCAGGGAGCGTTGAAGAAGCCGTTCACCAACGATGCGTTCCTCGCGATGGTCGCCGATCTCCTGGGGCGCAAGCCCCGCTAGACGTCGGCGTCCCGTCTTCGGCGGAAATTCCACGACAGGGTCGGAAAGTGAATTTATGAACGGGCATCTGGGCCTGGTCCGTGGGGGCGCGCCGTGACCGACACAACCGCCGTTTCGAACAAGCCACTGGCGGCACCTGCTGAATGGGGCGGCGCGCCGATGGCGACCTCGGGCCGGCTCGCCGGCGCGCTCACCTTCGAGGATCTCCGCCGGATGGCGCAGGCTCGACTGCCCCGGCCGATCTTTCACTATGTCGACGGCGGCGGCGAGAGCGAGCTCACCATGGGGCGGAACTCGTCCGCCTTCGATCGCATCGCCTTTCGTCCCCGCACCGTCGCCGACATCGCCGGACGCACACAGGCGACGTCGCTCTTCGGCCGTCCCTCGGCCGCGCCCTTCGGCATCGGCGCGATGGGCGGGCTCGGCCTGCTCTGCCCCGACGCGGATGTCTTCGCCGCCCGGGTCGCGGCCAAGGCCGGCATTCCCTATGTCATGGCGACCGGCGCGTCCTCCTCCCTCGAACGGGTCGCCGAAGCCGCGCCCGACGGCCGGCGCTGGTTCCAGCTCTACGTGTTCAGCGACGAGGCCCTCAACCGTCGGCTCCTCAGTCGGGCGGCTGCGGCCGGCTACGAGGCCCTGGTGGTGACCACCGACACCCAGATCGGGGCGAAGCGCATCCGCGACATGCGCACCGGCTTCGGCCTGCCGCTCAGGCTCACGCCGCGCACCGTCTTCGATTTTGCCGTCAGGCCGGGCTGGCTCTGGCGCGTCGCGCGGCGTGGGAACGTCGGCATGATGGGGAACCTGGCCTCCGAGGTCGGAACGCCGCCGACGGCGACCAAGACCTTCAATCACTTCCGCACCGGGCGCTCCCGCAGTGTCGGCTGGGAGGCGCTGAAACCGCTCCGCGACATCTGGAAGGGGCCGATGCTGATCAAGGGCATCGTGACCGCGGAAGAAGCGGCGGAGGCCGTCCGCTTCGGCGCCGACGGCATCATCGTCTCCAACCATGGCGGCCGTAACCTGGACGGCACGCTCCCCACCATCGAGGCGCTGCCCGAGGTCGTCGCCGCGGCCGGCAGCCGCCTCACCGTCTTTCTCGACAGCGGCATCCGCCGTGGCGGCGACATCGTCAAGGCGCTGGCCCTTGGCGCCCGCGGCGTGTTCGTCGGCCGTCCGGTCGCCTATGGGCTGGCGGCGGCCGGGGAAGCCGGCGCCGCGCATGTGATCGGCATGCTGCATGACGAGGTCGACCGGGTGCAGGGCCTGCTCGGCTGCTCAAGCTTCGAGCGGATCGACCCGAGCTTCGTCCAGCCCGGCGGGCATCCCTGACCGTTCCTTCATAAGCGGGCGTCTATGTGGTAGAGTCCGAGGGGTGGACGACATAAGGTCGTCCTTAAGACGTCCAGAAGGACCCAGATGGCCGCGATCGGCTCGATCCCCGCCAAGCTCGTTCTCACCGAAGCCCAGGCGAAGATCCTCAACACCGTGAAGGCGGCCGCCGGCAACGTCAGCTCCGGCGGGAAGCAGACGACGTCCGAGGTCGCCAATGCGTTCCGCATCCATATGCCGGCGCTCGAGCTGGCGGCGGGCAGCGCCAAGGCGACGGGCGACGTTCGCGGCGCCCAGTACGTGGCCGGCAAGACCAAGGAACTGGCCGACGGCCTCCGCTCCGCGTTGAAATCGGCCGCCGAGGCGCCGATCGGCAGCAAGCCCGACCCGAAGGCGCCGACCGCCGAAGACATCACGACGATGGCGAAGCAGCTGAAGCTGATGCTGGTCAAGGCCAAGATCGCGCTCCTCAATCCGAACGCCCAGCACGCCAACGCGATGTCGCAGAAGGCCGCCGAGGCGGCGGTGAAGACCGGCGAAACCTCGCTGAAGGCCCTCGAGGCCCAGATTGCCGGGAACCGAAAGAGCGGCATCGACATACGTGCCTGAAGGGCGGTAACACCTCCGCCCGCTCCGGCGAGAGGCCTTGCCGGGCGCGACAGGAGCCACCCATGGCCAAGACCCTCATCGCCGTCCTTCTCGCTCTCCTGGTCGGCTCGGCCCAGGCCGAAGACCGCATCTTCGATGTCGATACCGCCTTCAAGCTGCTGGGCCGGAACCACAAGATCGCCACCTACGGCATCGACGATCCGGTGGTCTCAGGCGTCACCTGCCACTTCAGCGCGGCTGAGACCGGCGGCATCAAGGGCTCGCTGGGCCTCGCCGAGGATACCTCCGATGCCTCGATCGCCTGCCGGCAGGTCGGGCCCATCCGCTTCGCCTCCAAGTTCCGCCAGGGCGACGAGGTGTTCCAGAAATCCCGGTCGCTGATCTTCAAGACGCTGAACATCGTCCGCGGCTGCGATGCCAAGCGGAACGTGCTGATCTATCTCGTCTACTCCGACAAGCTGATCGAGGGTTCGCCGAAGAACGCGATCTCGACCGTGCCGCTCCAGCCCTGGGGCGCGGCCGAGGCGCCGCGCTGCGCCGACTTCCTCAGATGAGCCGTCCGTCCGATCCGCTGGCGCTGGACAAGCTGAAGGCGCGCATTCAGGCGCTACGCGCCAAGACCATCGCCAATGGATGCACCGAAGGTGAGGCGCTCACCGCCGCCGCCAAGGTCGCCGAGCTGCTCGACCGCTACGACCTGTCGTTGACCGAGGTCGAGCTCCGGGAGGCGGTGTGCGAGCAGCGGGCGTATGAGACCAGGCGGAAGAAGCGCATCCCGCTGGACGAGTGCATCGGCGCGGTCGCCGGTTTCTGCGACTGCAAGGTCTGGCGCGAGAAGACGGCGGCCGGAGAGGCGAGATACGTCTTCTTCGGCCTGCCGGCCGATGTCGAGGTCGCGCTCTACCTGACCGAGCTGGTCGACGGCGCCATCCGCGCCGAGCTCGGCCGCTACAAGACCACGGCCGAGTACCAGCGGTTCAGGCACCAGGAGCGCTACCTGGCGAACGCCTCCTTCGCGCTCGGCATGGCATCGTCGATCGCGGACAAGCTGACCCGGATGAAGGCGTCTCGCAACGAGGCGGCGCGAGGCACGGGCCGCGACCTGGTCGTCCTCAAGGGGTCGGTCGTCGAGACCGAGCTCGACCGGCTCGATCTCAAGCTGCGCGCAGCCACCGGCCCCAGCCGCGTGATATCGCCGGAGGCCTACGACGCCGGCGGTGCCGTCGGCGCGTCACTGGCGATCAACCCCGGACTGCGGGACTCGTCGCGAGCCAGATGACGTGGCGGGCGCCGCCGCGGGCACCTCGAGCGCGCACGCGGACCTCCTCGACGGCGAACCCCGCCTTGCCGAGGCGCCGGGTGAATTTCGCGTCCTCTCCGGCCGACCAGACCGCCAGCACCCCGCCCGGCCGTAGCGCCGCATGCGCGGCGCTGAGGCCCGGTCCGTCATAGAGCCGGTCGTTGGCGCCGCGGCTCAACCCTTCCGGGCCGTTGTCGACGTCCAGCAGGATGGCGTCGTAGGCGGCGTGCTCCGAGCGGATCGCCTCCGCGACATCGCCGGGACGGACGGCGACGCGGGCATCGTCGAGGGCATTGCCCGAGAGGGGGGCCAGCATGGCGCGGTTCCAGCCGATGACCGCCGGCACCAGCTCTGCCACGACCACATGGGCGTCGGCGCCGAGTTCGTCGAGGGCGGCGCGCAGGGTGAAACCCATGCCGAGCCCGCCGATCAGGACCCTCGGCTTGACACGGCGGCCGATCCGCGAGCAGGCGATCTCCGCCAGCGCCTCTTCCGAGCCGTGGATGCGGCTGTTCATCAGCTCGTTGTGGCCGAGCCGGATGGAGAACTCGGCGCCGCGCTGCAGCAGCCGCAATTCGCCGCCGCCGCCGGGCACCTCGGCCGTATCGAGGTGTTTCCAGGGAATCACAGGGCAGCCAGTAACACAGGGGCGGGCGGGCTTTACAGACTTGTCTCGGGAGCGGAGCGGGGCGTGCGGTGTTCTGTCGCCATGGAGCGGAGCGACGACCAAGTCCCGACACCCTCGCCCGAGCGGTCGACAAGGCCGATCTGGGCAATGCGGCCGGCCTGGGCGTGGCTGGCCATGGGCGGTGGCCTGACCCTGTTCGTGATCCTGACCGCGACCGCGGTGGAACTGGGTCTGCGGCCGATCTCCGCGCCGTCGAACGAGGGCGCCGATGCGGCACCCGTGGCGCCTCCGGTTCCGGACATTGACTTGCTTGCGACCGTCCCGGCGCCTCTGCCGCCCCCAATTATCGAGCCAAAGCCCATGCCGCCGGCCGAGGCTCCCGCGCCGGAACCCCCGCCGAGACCGGTCGACACGACGGCTCCGCAGTCCGCCCGTGTTCCCATGCGGGCGCCGCAGTCGCTGCCGGCGCGCCCGATCGGTCGGGAAGTGCCCCGCGGCAAGGACGGGTAAGCCATGCTCCAGCGTCTCATCATTCTCGCCATCCTGGCCGGCATCGCCTCCGTGTTCCTGATCTCCACCGACCAGCGCATGCTGGTCTGGGAGACCAAGGTCGTGCCGGGCGAGCGCTACGAGGTCCCCGGCGTCGGCGACGTCGGCAAGTCGACCCACGCTTCGCTCGTCTGCCGCTACTTTACCGGGCGCAGCATCGCCATCAAGGTCGTGGCCTATCGGCCGGAGACCGGTCAGGGCGACGGCTGTCCGTTCCTGGCGGCGAACCAGGATTAGATCCCGAAACAGAAAGGGCGGCCAGGTTGCCCAAGCCGCCTCTTCCCCGAGAGATCGCCTCTCAGATCGAAATCAACGCACCACCAGAACCTCGCGGGGACGACGGTCCCGCACGACCACGACCTGGCGGGTAGGCTTGCGGACGACATGGACGTGATGCGGACGGTGCGACCGCTTCACGATGACGACCTTCTTCGGCTTCTTGTCGCGGATCACGACGACGCGCTGCGGACGATCGTTCCGGTAGAGGATGCCGCCGACGGCGAGGGCGGTTCCGGTTGCGCATGACCGCGCAAGCTTGTCACGGGATTGACGTGCCTAAGGGCAGCGAGGCTCGACGCTTCCGGCGAGTTGGGAGTGCGACGTCAGAGACTCGATGAACGCCGTCAGGTCGTCGATCTCGGACGGGGTGAGCTTCAAAGGCTTCAGGATGGCCTCGCCGTCGCCATGCAGGCGATCGGGGTCGAGATCGGAGTAGTGACGAATGGCATCGGCGAGCGTGGCGAGGCTGCCATTGTGCATGTACGGCGCGGTCAGCGCCGCGTTGCGGAGCGAGGGGACGCGGAACTCGCCGAAATTGCGATGCTGCGGATCGACATGCCGCGTCGCGGTCCCGCTGGCGCGATCGGGATCGTCGTTCCAGGCCCCTAGCAGGGTCAGCGGGCTTTCCTTCAGCGTCTTGATGCCGGCATGACGCCCGGAATCGACGCCGTCCGCGGTGAAGAAGGGGATGCCGATGTCGTGGAACTCGCCATTGGTGAAGGCAGGTCCCAGGTGGCAGGTCGCGCATTGCCCGCGGCCGACAAACAGCCGGGCGCCCCGCTGGGCTGTCACCGGCAGCCGAGCCGCCGCTTCCTTGTCGCCACGTTCCAGCGCATCGCGGAAATCATCGAAGGGCGACCGCGGGCTCACCAGAGTTTCCTGGAAGGCGGCCAGCGCCTTGGCGGCGTCGATGGAGAGCGTCTTCTCGTCGACGCTTTCGGGCTCGCGCTTGAAGGCTAGGGCGTAGCAGGCGCCGAGCTTCGGCTCGCCCCTGAGCCGGGCGGTGATGGTCTCGACGCTGCCGCCGATCTCGCGCGAATCCAGGATCGGCCGGAGGCTCATGGCCCAGAGGTTGTCTTGGCCGCCGTCCCAGCCGAACCAGCGTCGCAGTCGGACGTCGAGCAGGCTCGGCACATTGCGGCTCAACGCGACCCGGCCCTGGCTCAGCGGCCTGCCGTCGCTCCAGCCGCGGGCAGGGTCGTGGCAGCTGGCGCAGGAGAAGGCCTTGTCCGGGGCCAGCCCCGTCTCGAAGAACAGCGCGCGGCCCAGCGCAACCGCTTCGGGATTTCCCGACACCCGGTTGCTGGGATCGAGGGCCAAGGGCGGCGGCCACGGGCCGTGGCGGAGGAGTCGCGTGATCTCGGCGGCGGAAAAATCCAGAAGCTCGGCGCGCGCCTCCGCCGTTGCCACGCCGAACAGCACCAGGAGCAGGGCGACGAGCCGGCGCATCAGTCGACGTCTTGCGCGAAGGTCAACCGTTCGCCGCCGACCTCGAAAGCGAATTGCCAACGGCCGGGCATGTGGAACAGCAATCCCTCGGCGCGGAACCGGCCGGACGATGTCGAGGTAAGGCTAGGTCGGTAGTTCATGCCGTGGCGATGGGCCGGCATCGTGGCATCGACGCGGGTCACCGCGACCGCCGAGCCATCCTTGGCGCACACCGCCAGCTCCAGGGTGAAGGGCGCGTTGAGCGGAGGGACCTCGGGCAGGCTGCGGAACAGTATGGTGTGGCGCGCCCCGTCGATGCGAGTCGCCGTGTCCAGCGGCGGCGGCTCGCAGGCGGCCGCGGTGCCGAGCGCCGCCAGGGACAGGACGAAGCTAGTTGCTGCGTGCCGCATCGCCGAACAGCTCCTCGGCGTTCCGGTAGGCTATGCGCTCAGCCATCTCGCGCGGCAGATCATTGAGCCAGGCCCGGGACCAGATGGCGTGTTCGACGATGTAGTGCCAGCGCTCGGGCGTGAAGGTGTCGGTCCCGACCATGAACCGCCCGGGGTGCGCTTCGAACAGCGAGCGCCAGACCGGGTCGATCTTCCCGGCGCTCGCGTGATCGGTGCGGAAGGCGAGGTCGCACCAGAGCCGCGGGTGGCGATCCAGCATCGAATGCACGTTGTCCGGCCGGTCGAAGCCGGAATGGGCCCAGAGGATGCGGGCGTTCGGGTCCTGCTTGAACACGCGTTCGACCGCATCGGCGTCGCCATGCAGATGCAGGAACAGCCCGCGCTCCTTGGCCATCTGGACCACGCCCCGCATCACCGGCAGGTCGGCGTCGGCGCCGTAGACGTGGAACTCGCCGATGGCGACGTAGCGGTGCCTGGCGAGCCGCTCGGCGAGATAGGCGAGCACGGTCTCGTCGCGCACCCAGGTCGAGACGTCGCTGCGCTTGCGGTAGGGGCGCAGCACCGGGACGACCAGGTCCGGCGCCAGGGCGAACAGCTTCTGCGTGCCCTCGTCGTCGGAGCTCGAGATCATCGCGCGGCGAAGGCCCGCTTGCCGGAGGATCGCGATCGCACGCTCGGGCGGAACGGGATCCCAGGCATCGTGGCTGTAGTGCAGGTGCACGTCGAAGATCGGCAGGATGTCGGCCGACCGCGCCGGCGTGCCCGCGCCCGCCAGGATGATCGCCACGAGAAGACTCAACGCCCGCATCGTCGCCTCCCTTGCCTCAGCTCTCATCCCGCCGGGATCGGCGCATCGCCCTTGATGACGGTCCGGCGGACGACACGGGGCTCGATCTCGGGATCGTATTCGGTGCCGCGATGGACGGTGGCACGGTTGTCCCACATCACCAGGTCGCCGGCCCGCCAGACATGCTCGTAGATGAAGCGGGGCTCGGTGCAGTGGTTCATGATCCGCTCCATCAGGCCTCGGCTCTCCACCTCCGGCATGTCCAGGAACTCCTGGCCGTGGCTGCCGAGATAGATCGCCTTCCGCCCCGTCGGCGGATGGAGGCGCACCAGCGGCTGCACAACCGGCGGCGCCTTCAGGCGCTGCGCCTCCGTCATCCCCGGATATCCCGCCTTCCGGCGCGAGATGTCGAGGTCGTGCCTGACGCGAAGGCCGAGGTAGCGCTCGCGCTCCGCCCGGCCGAGCGCCTCATAGGCACCGATCATGTCGGCGAACATCGTGTGTCCGCCGTTCCGGGGCGCCATCTCGGCATAGAGGATCGTCGCCAGCGCCGGCTTCGCCTGGAACGAGGCATCCGTATGCCAGAACAGCGTGCCGCGGTCGGGATGCACGGCGTTGGGCTTGCCGTCCGGCCCGATGTTGGAGAGCTCGAAGATCTCGGGATACTTGGCGGTGTGGTACTCGTTCAGAACATGCACCTCGAGCTCGCCGAAATTGCGGCTGAAGGCGATGTGAGCCTCGGGCGACAGGTCCTGATCTCGGACGACCAGGATGCGGTGGTGGTGGAACGCCTGCTGCAGCCGGTCGCGGACGTCAGGGGCGAGCGGTCGCGAGATGTCGACGCCGCGCGCCTCGATGCCGAAATCGCCGGTCAGCGGGTGCAGCTCGAGCGTGTCGCGAAGTTGTACGGCCATCTGCCCGTCCTCTCAGTTCCGTGGCGTCAGTCGGGGCATCTGACGAAACCCTCCGTCCGTGTGCCCCAGCTCCAGTAGAGCAGGTCGCCCAGTTTGGCGAAGGTGAAGAATTCACGGCCGCGATTCTTGCCGGCAGCGCACTCCGCTTCGACGCGGAACGATACGCCGCCGGGAAGAACCGAGCTGAACTCGCAGGTCATGAACGGGCTGTCGAGCCGGCGAGCGCTCAGATGGACGGGCGGTGGCTGGCCGTCCCTGGCCTGGCACAACTCAGCCTTCATCGCCCATTTGCCCTCGAACGGCAGGGGTTGCGCTCCTGCAGTGCTCGCCGACAGCGCGGTCGCGAGGAGGAAGGGAAAGGCGTGCGGATGAGGGCTCACGGCGTCAAATCTAGGCGGGTCCGGCAGGCGGAACCAGTGCCTCCGTCCATATCCGAAAGATGGCAGAATGGCCGCTCGCCGGGGAGGAAGACGTGGCGGAAACCGTGGATGCGATCATCGTCGGCGGCGGGCTCGCAGGCCTGGTGGCGGCTGCCGAGTTGGGCGATGCCGGCAAGCACGTCGTCATCCTAGAGCAGGAGGGCGCCAACTCCCTCGGCGGCCAGGCCTTCTGGTCGCTGGGCGGGCTGTTCATGGTCGATACGCCGGAGCAGCGGCGACTCGGCATCCGCGACAGCCGCGCGCTCGCGCTCAACGACTGGATGGGCTCGGCGGGATTCGACCGGCCGGAGGATCATTGGCCGCGGGCATGCGCCGAGGCGTTCATCGACTTCGCCGCTGGCGAGATGCGGCCCTGGCTCTACGGCCTCGGGCTTCGCTGGTTTCCCGTGGTCGGCTGGGCCGAGCGTGGCGGCGCGCTGGCCCATGGGCACGGCAACTCGGTGCCGCGCTTCCACCTGACCTGGGGTACCGGGCCGGGCGTGCTGGCGCCCTTCGAGCACCGGGTCACCGCCCATGTCGCAAGCGGACGGATCCAGCTTCGCTTTCGCCATCGGGTGGATCGTCTCATCCGCAGCAACGGGATGGTGACCGGCGTTGCCGGCAGCCTGCTGGAGCCCTCGGCTGCCAAGCGCGGCGAGGCCTCCGGCCGGACGGTGGTCGGCGATTTCGAGCTCTCAGGATCGGCCGTCATCGTCACCTCGGGCGGCATCGGTGGCGACCAGGATCTCGTCCGCCGCAACTGGCCGGCCGATCGGTTGGGCCCTGCGCCGAAGTTCATGGTCACCGGCGTGCCGGCCCACGTCGACGGTCGCATGCTCGCTGTCACGGAAGCCGCCGGCGGCGCGGTCATCAATGCCGACCGCATGTGGCACTACACCGAAGGTGTGAGGAACTGGGCGCCGATCTGGCCCGATCACGGCATCCGCATCCTGCCGGGGCCGTCCTCGATGTGGTTCGATGCACTCGGCGAGCGGCTGGAGCCGCCCTGCATGCCCGGCTTCGACACGCTCAGCACGCTGAAGCGCATCCTCTCGACCGGTTACGGGCATTCGTGGTTCGTGCTGACCCAGGCGATCATCAAGAAGGAGTTCGCACTCTCCGGCTCCGAGCAGAATCCCGATTTCACCTCGAAGAGCTGGCTCGCGGTCCTCAAGAATCGCCGCGGCGCCCGTGCGCCGGCGGCGGTCGAGGCATTCAAGCAGCATGGCGAGGACTTCGTCGTCCGCGAGACGCTGGCCGAACTGGTGGAGGGCATGAACCGGCTGACCGCCGAGCCGCTCATCGACCATGACCGGCTGAAGCGGCAGATCGAGGCTCGCGACCTCGAGATACACAATCCCTTCTCCAAGGATGCTCAGGTGACGGCGATCCGCGGGGCCCGGCGCTATCTCGGCGACAGGCTGATCCGAACGGCAACGCCCCATAAGATCCTGTCGCCCGAGAACGGCCCGCTGATCGCCGTCCGCCTCAACATCCTGACGCGAAAGACCCTGGGCGGACTCCACACCAACCTCGATGGGCAGGTGCTGGACGTGGCCGGCGCGCCGGTCCCCGGCCTCTATGCCGCGGGCGAGGTCGCCGGCTTCGGCGGCGGCGGCTATCACGGCTACAACGCGCTGGAGGGGACATTCCTCGGCGGCTGCCTCTTCTCCGGCCGTAGCGCCGGCCGCCACGCGGCGCAGTCGGTTTAGAACCGGGTGCCGCGATCCGTCCGGGTCAGCTCGCGCTCCGCGCCGAACGTCCCCAGAAGCCGACGGCGACCAGCAGCACCGACGCGACGGCGATGACGGCAAGCGTCGACGTCGGTACGTAGAAGGTCGCGTTGACCTCCCAACCTGCCCAGCGCAGGAGCTTGGAGACATCGGTGTAGATGCCGACAAGATGACCGCCGAGCGTGCCTGTGACCCCGAGTAGCGCGCTGCCGAGGAGCGCAAGGCCGGCCATCACCCAGCGCATGCCGCCGTCCCATACGGCCTCGCCCTGCAGCCAGCGCGTGACCAGAACGAGCGCCCAGTATGCGGTGGTCCATGCCGCGAGCAGTACGTGGTTGCGTCCGAGCGGGGTCGAAGAGATCGTCTCCCACGGCCACACCTGCGTCCCGACCGCATAGGCGGCCACGCCCGACAGGAGCCCGAGCGTCAATAGGGGAACCAGCGCTCGGTCGACGGCCTTGGCGACCGGACCATCGGAGACGGCCCGCCACAGGATCGCCAGGGTCGCCGTCATCCACAGCGCGATGGGGAAGTGTACGAGGACAACATGGTAGGCGGCCATCGTCATGCTCCTTGTTTGCGCTGAGTGAGAAGATTGAGGGCGATGCCGAAGCCGACGATGAGGCCTATGCCGGCGAGCAGGGTCAGCAGCCATTGCCGACGGATGGCATCGACGAACTCGGCCTCGATGCCATAGTGGGCGAGCTGGGCCTCGGTGTGACGATAGCGAACCGGCACGCCCTTCTGGATGTTCTCGGCGCCGGCGTGGCGGGCGCTGTTCAGATGTGACCAGCTGACCTGGCCGGGATAGAACAGCGTCGCCTTGAAGGCGGCCTGGCGCCAATCCGGCGTGTCGCCTTCGAAACGGACCGACTGAATCTCGGCCTGCCGTCCGAAGCCCACGGTGTAGGGCAGTGAGACATAGTGCCACCGTCCGCCGGTCGCCTGCCTGTGGATGGCGAAGGCGACCTGATAGGTGCCGCCGTCGCGCAGGATCTTGTCTTCCGTCGGCTTCTCGGTGTTCATCTTGCGGCGCAAGGTGACTTCCCAGAACCCGTCCGCCCAGCGGGCGCGGCCGATCACGCCGATGTCGCCGCGCGAGCCCTGGGGCGCGCGAAGAGTGCGGCGGGGGATAGTGTCGCCCTCTTGCCAGCCGGCGTTCGCATCGAACGGCACCGACTGGTCCTCGCGCAGATAGTAGACGTCATCCTGGCCGATGCGGCCTTGCACGATGTCATCCCATTTCAGCGCCGCGCGCCCCACCTTGGCGCGATCGAGCATGAGCCGGGGCTGCTTGCGCTCACCATCCCAGTTGGTCGCATAGGGACTGCGCCCGGTATCGCTCAGCCGGCCGGCGCCGACATATTGGTCGTCGGCAAAGCCGACCGGGTCCGAGCGATGGGCACGCCAGTGCCAGAGGTCGATGAAGTAGCCCGCCGCACGCAGACGATCCTGCTCGGCCTCCGGCACCACCGCCGACCAGTCGTCGAGAGTCTTGCGGGTCCCCGGGAGATACTTGGTCGGTTCGTCGAGGCCGAGCTTCTTTCCGAGATAGGGATGGTCGCGGACCTCGCGCCCGCTTGCCTCGTCGCTGAAGCCGGCGAGGCGCTCGCCGATGGTCACATAGCCGCCGTAGCGGCCGAATTCCGGCACGCTGCCGTCGTCGACCATCATGGAAACACGGTCTTCGTGCAGCCCGTCCGGCTGCGAGCCCGGCACCGCCTCTCCGCGAACGACCCAGGCGCCATTCGTGAAACGCAGCATGTCGTGGAAGATGCCCGCGTTCGGCGCGGACCAGCGGTAGCGGAAGAAGGCGTCGGTGCCGTTGTATGCGGACCAAACCTCAAGCGGCACGGTCAGCTGCGAGGGAATGCTTATGCGTCGTTCGGGGTCATTGCGGACGATACCGGTACCATGGGTCAGCCACGAGTAGCCGAGCGCTCCGAGAAAGACGGCAACGCTCGCATAGAGGCCAAGTCTTTTCATCTGGCTCTCCCGTTTGGAAACAGATCATGATGATTACTTGTTCATCTAAGGAGTTTTTCCAGTCGATTACGTTGATCTGAATCAAATTACTGCCTGCTATTTTTTGATTTGACTTTACGTCTTAGATAAATTCTACAGGAATGCGGATGATCCCGGAGATCGGGTGGTCGTCGCGGTCCGGTTGCCGTTTTGCCCGAGTGCGGTCAATGTCTCGCCGCGTCCAGGTCAACCCGCAGCCGCGAGAGGCCGACGTGACGACCCTCGCCTCTTCGCTTATGCCCCCGTGACAACCCTGATCGATCGACGGCACCGGCCTCTGCTCGGAATCGCGCTCATGCTGGTGTTCACCACCATGGCGAGCGGGCTCGACGCGTTCACCAAATGGATGTCCGAGTGGTACTCGGCACCGCAGCTCATCTGGATCCGCTACACTTCGCAGACGCTGCTGTTCATGGGACTGATCCTGCCTCTGGGCTGGCGTCGGGTGGCGGCGACGCAGATCCCGCATCTGCAGGCGGCGCGGGGACTCGCGCTCTTGGCCTCGTCCTTCTTCTTCGTGATGAGTCTCAGCCTGCTGCCCTTCGCGACGGCGAAGGTCCTGTCTTTCATCTCGCCGATGCTGGTAGCGGCAGTCTCTGCGTTCATCCTGGGTGAGCGCATCGGTGCCGCGCGGACGGCGGCGATCCTGACCGGGTTCGCCGGCGTCGTCATCGTCATGCGGCCGGGGTCGGTCTCGATCGAGCCGGCCATGGCGTTTCCGCTGCTGACCGCCGTGACCTATGCCGCCTATCAGCTTCTGACCCGTCACGCCGCCGGCATCGACGCGGCGTTGCCAAGCCTGTTCTACACCTCGCTGGTCGGCTGCCTGCTACCGACCTTCGTAGTGCCTTTCTTCTGGACGCAGACACCATCGGCGATCGAGTTCGGAATCCTGTTCGTGCACGGCATCCTGGCCGGGCTCGGCCATTTCGTGCTGATCAAGGCGCTCTCCTATGCGCCGGCATCCACGGTGGCGCCGTTCGGCTATGCCTCGCTGATCTGGGCGGTGATATTCGGCTTCCTCGTCTTCGGTGAGCTGCCGAGTTGGACGACGCTGGCGGGCGGCATCGTCATAGCTGCAGCCGGCGTCTGGCTCGTCCGCCTCGAAGCCCGCTCGGTCGCGGCCCGCTGACATGGCTTCGCACATTGCAGTGATCGGTGCCGGCCCGGCCGGACTCATGGCGGCCGACCTCTTGAGTGCCGCCGGCCTCACGGTGACCGTCTACGAGCGGATGCCGCAGCCGGGACGGAAGCTGCTGATGGCCGGCCGTGGCGGCCTCAACCTCACGCACTCCGAGCCGTTCGAGCGCTTCATCGAACGCTATGGCGAAGCATCGTCGTGGCTCCGGCCGATCCTGGAAGCTTTTCCGCCGGCGGCCCTGATCGCCTGGGCCGAGGGCCTGGACCAGCCGACCTTCGTCGGCTCCAGCGGACGCGTGTTTCCGAAGACGCTGAAAGCCTCGCCGCTGCTGCGGGCCTGGCTCGCACGGCTGGAGTCACAAGGCGCCATCTTGCGGACGCGCCGCGAATGGCGGGGATGGGACGATGCCGGTCGTCTGATCTTTGACGCCGGCGACGTCGTCGAGGCCGACGCCACCCTCCTCGCACTCGGCGGTGCGAGCTGGCCGCGCCTGGGCTCGACCGGCGCCTGGACGAAGATCCTGGCCGCACGCGGCGTCGACATCGTGCCGCTTCGGCCGGCCAATTGCGGCTTCACCGTTCCCTGGAGCGAGACGTTCAAGGCGCGCTTCGCCGGCACGCCGCTGAAGACCGCGGGATTCTCCTTCAATGGGCGCAGCCTCCGGGGCGAGGCCGTCGTCAGCGCCTATGGCCTCGAAGGCGGCGCGATCTATGCGCTGTCCGCGCCGCTCCGCGATGCCATCGACAAGGCCGGCAGCGCCATCCTGCACCTCGACCTCAGCCCCGACCTGTCGGCATCGCAACTGGCGGCGAAGCTGGCGCGGCCTTTGCGCGGGCAATCCGTCGCCACCTTCCTCCGCAAGGCCGTGGGCCTTTCACCGGTCGCGATCAACCTTTTGCGCGAGGCGCATGGCGTGGCGCTGCCGACTGATCCCGTCCTCCTTGCGGCGGCGATCAAGACGGTGCCGATCCGGCTGGCCGGGACGCAATCGCTGGATCGCGCCATTTCCTCGGCCGGCGGCGTCGCGCTTCCCGCGGTCGACGAGACCCTGATGCTGCGGCAACTGCCCGGCGTCTACGCCGCCGGCGAGATGCTGGACTGGGAGGCGCCGACCGGCGGCTATCTCCTGCAGGCGACCCTGGCGACGGGCGTCGCCGTGGCGAGGGCGATCATCGCCAAAGTCGGTCGGTAGCGATCGCAGCCCCTTCGGCCAGGGACTTGAGCTTGGCATAGACGACGTCGGTGTCGACCCGGCCGACGCCGGCGAAGGTGGAGAAGCCGCAGTCGGTGCCGGCCAGTACACGCTCGCGGCCGACGATGCCGGCGAAGCGGCAGAGGCGTTCGGCCACCAGCTTCGGGTGCTCGATGTAGTTGGTGCAGGAATCGAGCAGGCCCGGCATCAGCACCTTGTCGTCGGGCAGCTTCGTCTCCTCGAACACCGCCCATTCATGCGCATGGCGGGGATTGGCGGCCTCGAACGACAGAGCCTGGGCCCGGACCTTCAGGACCGTCGGCAGGATGCGGTCGAGGTCGATGTCGCAATGATGCGGCCCCTCGTAGTTGCCCCAGCAGACATGCA
>CAMDFP010000072.1 GCA_945897335.1 Asaia bogorensis
CTCCCCCCGCGGAGCGTGGGGGAGGGTTGGGGTGGGGGGCGGGACTCGATCCATGCCGGCCATAACCCTCACCTGCTACAGCAGGTTCACCATCACCATCTTTTTCCGGGTGAAATGCTCCAGCATGGCTTCCAGCGAGGCTTCCTTGCCGAGGCCGGAGTTGCGGAAGCCGCCATAGGACATGCCGGGCTGCACCACCAGGTTCTGGTTCACCTGGACCAGGCCGGCATCGATGCGGCGCGTCGCGTCCAGCGCCCATTTCAGATCCTTGGTCCAGATCGAGGCGGCAAGCCCGTATTCGGTGTCGTTGGCGGCGGCGATGGCCTCGTCATAGTCCTTGAACTTGATGACGCAGGTGACAGGCCCGAAGATCTCCTCGCGTGCCACGCGGCTCGCGTTGGTGAGCCCGGTGAAGATCACCGGCTGGACGTAGAGCCCGTCCTTGAGCTTGCCGTCCGTGGGCTTGGCCGAGCAGCGATGCGCGGTGCCGCCCTCGGCCTCGCCGGTCTTGATGTAGCCCTGCACCTTGTCGAACTGCTGGGTCGAGACGATGGTGCCGATGTCGGTCGCCTCGTCCAGGGGATCGCCCATCTTCATGGCGTCGACCTTGGCCTTGAGCCTGGTCACGAAGGCGTCGTGGATCGACTCCTGGACGAAGATGCGGGACGCGGCGGTGCAGCTCTGGCCCTGGCGGGTGAAGCGCATGCCGACGACGGCGCCGTCGACCGCCTTCTCCAGATCGGCATCGCCCATGACGATCATCGGCGACTTGCCGCCGAGCTCGAGCGTGACCGGGATCAGCTTCTCGGCCGCGGCCTTGTAGACGATCTTGCCGGTCTCGACCGAGCCGGTGAACGTGACCTTGCCCACATGCTTGTGCGTCACCAGCGGCGCGCCGCATTCCGGGCCCATGCCGGACAGCATGTTGAATACGCCCGGCGGCAGGATCTGGTTCAGGATCTGGCAGACCCGCAGCACCGCCAGCGGCGCCTCCTCGGCCGACTTCACCACCACCGCGTTCCCCGCCACCATCGCCGGCGCGATCTTGAGCGCCATCAGCATCAGCGGCACGTTCCACGGGATGATGGCGCCGACGACGCCGATCGGCTCGACGATCGTCATCGACAGCATGTTGGGATTGAAGGGCACGGTCTCGCCCTTCAGCTCCGATCCCAGTCCGCCATAGAAGACGAAGGCGTCGGCCAGCACCGAGGCCTCGACCCGGCTCTCGGTGCGAAGCGCCTTGCCCGTTTCCAGCGCGATCAGGCGGCCCAGCTCCTCGACATGGCCGGCGAGGATGCGCCCGCATTCGGCGATCAGCTTGCCGCGCTCGCGCGCCGGCCGCTTGGCCCAGGCGATCTGCGCCTTCTTCGCCGCCGCCACCGCCAGGTCGACATCGGCGGCCTCGCCATAGGCGGCCTTGGTCACAATTTCGCGCGTCGCCGGGCTGACCACGTCGAAGGTCTTTCCGGATACCGCCGGAACGAGGGCGCCGTCGATCAGGTGTTTGCCTGAGAGCAATCCCGCAAGCGCGCGGGGGTCGAGATTGGGGGTGAGCTGGTTGGTCATGGGTTTTCCTTAAGCTAGCGCATCAATCATAACGTCCGCCGCGCCCCCCACCCTAACCCTCCCCCACGGAGGGGGGAGGGAACACGAGATCGAACCCCCTCCCCCTTGATGGGGGAGGGTGGGGTGGGGGTGGAGCCTCAGGCGAGGTGCTTACGAAATCTTCGCCTTGACCCCCAGCTCCTTCAGGATCGCGTCCCGGTTCCCGTCGAGGTCCGGCGCCGGCGGGCGGGTGGAGGGGTCGGGGTATCCCGAGATCTTCATCGGGTTGCCGATGAACTTCATCCTGCCGGCCACCGGGTCTTCGAGCTCGACCACCATGTTGCGGGCGGCGGTCTGGCGGTGGTCGATCGCCTGGGCGATGTTGTTGATCGGGCCGGCGGGGATGCCGGCGGCATCGAGCACGTCCATCCAGTGGCGCACCGGCCGGGTCTTCAGCACCGCTTCGATCTCGGCCTTCAGGGCATCGACGTTCTGGTTGCGGAGATCGTTGGTGAGATAGCGCGCGTCCTTCGCCATCTCAGGCCTAGCTAGCGCCGCGGCCAGCTTCACGAACAGGCTGTCGTTGCCGGCAGCGATGATGATCGGGTTGTCGGATGTATCGAAGGCCTCGAACGGCGTGATCGAGGGATGGCGGGCCCCCAGCGGCCCCGGCGGCTTGCCGGAGACGAAGTAGCGCATGGCGGCGTTCTCCAAGAGGGCCAGCTGGCAGTCGAACATCGAGATGTCGACCTTCGAGCCCTTGCCGCTGGTGGCGCGCGCGAACAGCGCCGCATTGACGGCGACCGCGGTGTAGAGCCCGGCGCCGATGTCGCCGATCGACATGCCCGAGCGCGTCGGCGGGCCGCCGGGATGGCCGGTGACGCTCATGATGCCGCCCATGCCCTGCACCACCATGTCGTAGGCGGGCTGCTGCGAATCCGGCCCGGTGTGGCCGAAGCCCGAGGCCGCGGCATAGATCAGCCGCGGGTACTTCGGATGCAGCGTCTCCCAGCCATAGCCCAGCTTCTCCATCGTGCCCGGGCGGAAGTTCTCGACCAGCACGTCGGCCTCGGCCAGCAGCTTATCGAACACCTCGCGGTCGGCCGGTGCCTTCAGGTCGAGGACGATGGATTCCTTGCCGCGATTGACCGACATGAAATAGGCCGAGCGCCCCTTTACGAACGGCCCGTATTCGCGCGCGTCGTCGCCCTTGCCCGGCGTCTCCACCTTGATCACCCGCGCGCCCATCTCCGCCATCAAGAGCGTGCAGTAAGGCCCGGCGAGGATGCGCGAGAGGTCGATGACGGTGATGCCGGAGAGCGGGCCGTTGACGGCGGAGGGATGCATGGGCGGGTTCCGGATGAGGGCGGGGCAAGACACAGGGACTCGAACGACGTCGCGCCGGCACTCCTAGCGCATTCCATCCCCTCGATCTGTCGGTTTTTGGAGGGCCCGAGGGGCGGCGGCGCCCAGCTCTGACCAGTAGCGGCGATCCTGTCAAAAGCCCGGAGTTTCGTCAAGGCGAAAATTACGCAGTTCGAAGAATTTAATCCGCACGCCGCATGCGAAGGGATACCTCTGCGAAAACCGAAGCGACCGCCTCGTCCCCCCTCTCTCGCGTCGTACGCGGGGGAGGACTAGTTGCTTCCCTGAATCGGGACCGCGATCCCTCATCGGGCTTGGATATCTCACTCGCCCTCTATCCCTAAGCCTGCTGACGAGTGCGAGGACTGCTCAATTTATACGGGAGTGACTGAGAGACGCGATTTTGATTCGAATGCCTTCTCAGATAGAATGACGCTGAAATAAGAAGCAGAAATACATGAAGCTCACACCGTCTGAACCGGACATTCGTACGATCGTCGAGAGAATTGACCGAGGAGATATCGACCTCCAGCCCGATTTTCAGCGCCAGGAAGTTTGGAGCACATCCAAGAAAAAGCGTTTGATTGATACGATACTGAGGGGGTGGTCAATCCCCCCCGTGCATTTGGTTGAAGTCGATGAAAATAAATTAGAAGTTCTAGATGGACAGCAACGTCTAGCCTCAGTGCGGGATTTTATTAACAATAGATTTTCGGCAATTATCCCTTTAACAAACCCGAATCAATGCCTTGTTACTTAGGCGGTATTTGATGCATTGGGTAGATGGCAACCTCTAAGAGAGCGGCGCCGAGCCCCGTGTGGGAATATTTCTTTCCTACATGCCCGAGCCAATCCACATCTCAGACGCCATGCTTGAGGCCGGATGCGGCGAGTTTGTCGGCTTTGAGCCCGGCGCCGACTATGGCCATGTGTGGGTTGCGGCTATCTATCGAGCAATGGAGGCGGAGCGTCTTAGAGAGATTCGCGCCACTCTCGAAAGCGCCGGCAAGCGTCCAGTATCCGCATCTGCGTGCCCCGAATGTGGGCGGAATTGATGGGCTCGACCTCAGCCATTACCGCGCGCTTCACTCTGCCTATCTTTGGCGCCGTCCATGATCCGGATGTGCGGATTAGATGGAATGCGCCCGCCTGGTCCCGATGCCAGAGGGAATGGACGACCTTGTTCCGGTCGGGCTCGAGCTTGAGCGTGATCTCGTCGGAAAATTTCTTGAGCGCTTTCTGTTGCGCTGCGGTGGCCTTCCTCAACTGCATTAGCCCCTCGATACAGCCGAGCCGTGTCCGGAGGTTCATCCCGGTAACCAGAATCCGCGTCACCTTCATCGACGTTTTTGCCAACTGGCGAATGGTGACCTCCATCTCGTATTCGAGCGCGGACCAAGCCGCCGCGACCCCGCCAATCGCTTGTCCGATATCCGGCGTGAGATAGGTGGAGGTGGTTACGATGCGCATGTCACTCACCACTCGGAAGCGCGGTCACTTGCTGACATGTGTTGCACCGGAAAAGGTCCTCGTGCTTTCCCCCTCCGCCGATGGATCGCATGGTGGCGGAGACTCCACGCACGCAGCAATCGGGGCACGCATAATCACTCCCGATCTGGCCCGGAAAAGACATCGCGCGCTCATGCGCGCGGTTCGCCGTGCGCAACTCCGCCTCTATCTGCGTCTTCCGGGTCTCTATTTCGAGAAGTTGGCGCTTGAGATTCGACGCCTGCGTTTGATGATGATCGGCAATCTCGCGCGCTATCTCGTGAAGGCGCTTGAGTGGCGACATGGCAATCGCTCCTAGGTCGGTTGGCGCCATCTAGGATAGCGGCGGGCGGGGCGGCTGCAATGGGCGCCCCGTTCTGCTAAATTGATCGGATGAAAAGCAAACCGCTCTCTCCCGACCTTGACAAGATCGAGATGCTTCCCGACGCGTGGGAGCGCTTCCAGAAAGCGGTCGTCGTGTCCGCGCGAGCCAAGCCGATGCACAGGCCGGTGACACGGAAGCCCACGAGCGCAGAGAAAAAGCCGTCCACCAAGAAGCGGTGATCCGGCGATGTTCGACTGGCTTTTCTTCGGCGCGATTGCGGTGGGCATTTCTTATCTGATTGCGCGCAATTCCGGGACATGGGAGCGGGCTGTTATTGCCTACTTTGCGGCGCTGATTGTCACTTTCGCCGCGACCTTCGGCACTCTCTGGGGATTGGAAGAGATAGCCCATATGGCGCCTATTGAGGCGAACCGGGTGATTGGCCCGGGAATCTGGTGTGCACTCCTTGGTCCTGTGCTTGGCCTTGTTTGGGCCAGGCGTCAGCGAAAGAAGCGGACGGCGGGAGAGGACGACGGCTCCTAAAGTGGTCGCTGACTCGACGGTTTGTCGTCGCGCGGTCTAGCCTCCCTAAAAGGGGGGCGCATGTCTCAAACACCGATGCTTTCGGCAAAGCCCGGGCTCTACTTTCATGTCGATGACCCGAGCGGTGTCGTCTATGCGGCCGTGCGAGACGAGACGACAGGCACCATAGCCAAGGTGCCCGTCGAAGACCTGGGCAAGCTCGCGACCACGCTTATGTTGTGCGCGCGGGATTCCGCTTTCCGCCGCAAGTTGAGGCCGCAGCTTCCGGAGACTTATGGGGGGCTGTCGGTTCCGGATGCAGGGTTGGCGTTGTACCCTCATACCGATACCACTCACCTGTTGGTAATAGCGGCTGGTGAGGCCCTGTTCGCAGTTGAATTGCCCAACGCAAAGTTGGCCGATGTTGGGTCTGCGATGCTTGCCGCGAGCGCGGCGACCGTGAGGAAGAACTAGGCATTCGGACGCACTCCTCCATTGAAAGGACGAATGCGCCGTCATGCCTTCTTGTCGAAGGGAAGCCTTAGCTGCGGGTTTGTCGGTAGCACGGGCTGATGTTTGGCGCGCTTAGGACGCGCCACCTTCCGTGGCTTCTTCTCCCCCACGAGTCCGCCGATAGGTGAGGCGCTTGCCGACGATCCCCTGAGCGGCCTTCGCCATGCGCTGGCCGTCGTCAAAGCCGAGTTTGACGCGCATGTTGTAGCGGAAGTCGAACTCGCCGAGATAGCGCTTCAGGTGCTGCTGGCTGACATGGTGGTAGGTGCCGATGATCCCGCGCTTGAGGAGGGAGAAGTAGTTTTCAACCGTGTTCGTGTGCCAGAAGCCGCCGCGCACATACTCTTGGATCGAGTGGTTGACCGAGCCGTGTCCGCCGAAGCCTTTGATGACCGGCGGATAGACCGGGCTCTCGTCCGTCATGACGTATGAGGCGCCGTCCATCTGGGCGTGCAGGATCGGCCCGAGCGTCTTCGCGTTGACGGCGGGGACGTGGTTCGAGCGAACGCGCCCGTCGCGCTCGACCAGCGCCACAACGGCCTCTTTCGGCGGGACGATGTGCTTGCGGTTCTTCGCCTTGCCGCCAACGTAGGTCTCGTCAACCTCGACGACCTTGTTCTGGCCTCCGAGGGCGGTCGCCAACTTGCCGTCGCGCATGGCCTCGCGGATGCGATGGCACATGAACCAAGCCGACTTGTAGGTGAGCCCGAGCATACGGTGGATCTGATGGGCGCTGATGCCCTTCTTGCTGCCGACCATCAGGTGGAAGGCGAGCAACCACTTGTTCAGCGGGATGTGCGAGCGCTCAAAGAGCGTCCCGACCGTCACCGTGAACTGAGCGTCGCAACCCTTGCACTTGTAGAGGCCGGGGCGATGCGCCTTCCCCTTGAGGGTGTAGGCAGCCCCGACGATCCCGCACTTCGGGCAGACCGGACCTTGCGGCCAAAGCAGCGTCTCAAGCCACTCGCGGGCTTTCTCGCTGTCGTTGAAGATCGGGTTGTTGACGATCGACATGGCACGGCCTCCGAAGCTGAGGCCAAGAATACAATCAGTAGGCTTGGTTTGTCAAAGGTATAATTGCCAGATTTTCCATTGATGGAAACGTCACCCCGGCTGATACAAATATTCAAGCATTGCATGGAAAATTCTTTCGACAGTTAGATCCGCCAATAAAGAGGCGCCTTGAGCAGTATCCGCTAAGATGCTTTCGGATAACGGACTACGGACCAGAAGAGCCGAATGAGCTTTTTTATCGGCTGAACCAGCCCACTAGCCTGACGGCAGGTGAGCAACGAAACGCCCTCTTCGGGCCTGCGCGACAGCAGCTCAAAAAAATTGTTCGATACTTTGAGGATCAGGGAAACAATAAGTCGGCGCTTGGATTTTCGAATATGCGCCTCGCGTATGACGATGTTATTGCAAGACTTTTAGTGTATCTTGAAGAGAGGAACTTTGGGGTTAAGAGTACAGAATCTCGTATATCGGAGCGCTTTAGGACAAAAGCCCCATTCCATCCTGATATCATTGCTCGAGCTGAAAAAAGTATCGATCTATTCTCAAAAAGTAGGCAAGCCGCTGGGCCAAACAGATTTAATAAAGCAAATGTCTTGTCTTGGTTGTTATTTTTCTCGCGTTTTGTAGATTTATCGGGCGTTGATCCTGATTTCATGGGCTTATTTTTAAGTCCTGGCGCAAAGTCCATGGCGGATCACCATATATCTTTCGCCATAGAAGTTTTCGATGATAGATCTAGTCTTCGGGTTACTGACGTGTCTTCGGTAATTTATCGCGATGTTAGCCTTTTTTACGTTTACTATTTCCTAAAGTTTTCGCTACCTCAGGGTGTTCCGGAATCCGTAATCCTGGAGATCCGCGATCAGCTCGCGGGACAAGGCGACATCGTTTCCTTCGAACTCGCGCTCGAACAGTCTATCGATGTTGAGAGCTGGAGTTCGACCCTTTGAGAAAGGCTCGCTCCGAAGATTGGCAGCGGCGACTTCGAGCCGGGCTCCAAAACTGGCCCACGCGCCTTAGCCGCCTGTCTTTTTCGGACGTTCCGAGCTTAGGCACCGCGGACATTCCGTTTCTCTCGCCCTTAACGGTTATCTCCGGTCCGAACGGGGTTGGCAAATCAACCCTCCTCCGAGCCTTATGGGGAGCGCTCGCTCCTGGCGCGGCTGCGAAGACTCTTGTGGCAAATCGTAAGCTTACCGCCGGCACCGCAACGGTTGATTTGCATGTCGGAGGCACTGCAACGACGGTCGAAGTGGAGTTCTTCGCAGGCGGCGTAAGGGAGGTTCATGGTGCGACGATGGCAGTTACCCACATTGACAGTGCCGCAGAGGTGTCCCGGCATCAAACTGAGTTTTGCAGGTTCTCAAGTGCAGAAGAGATCATAAACGGCGTGGGTTCTAGAGAGTTAAACAAAAAATCGTTATCAGACATAAATTTCATACTAAACCGAGAATACAGATCGGTTTCACTATATGAAGTTGAAGTGGGAGATATTTCTCCTTATTTCGAGGTATCCTATGGAAATGATCGCTATGACACCCGGACCATGGGATCTGGGGAGGCTGCGGCGTTTTATTTATGGTGGATTCTTGATAGAGCAGAGAAAGATTCAATTCTCCTTATCGAAGAGCCGGAAACCTTCCTCTCTTTTTCTTGCCAAGGAAGCTTGGCGCAGTATTTGATCTCTATATTAGTTGAAAAGAGAATAACCGCGATCATAACGAGTCATTCATCTCCTTTAGTTACCGCAGTACCTAAGGAGTCTTTGCGGTTTCTTTCGCGTGGGCAAGCGGGTCTTGAAATATTTTCTGAAAATCCCCCGCCTATTTATCTAAGGAGTATTGGAATCGATCCGCCACAGATCTCAACCATCTTTGTCGAAGATGAGATGGGACGGGCTTTCTGCAAGGGAGTGCTCGAGCGTTTCAATGCCTCGCTAGCTCGCCGAGTTTTCGTAGAGAACGCATTAGGTGAAGGGGAGGTTATTGGGTTGTTGCGCGCTACTGCGCGCTTTGAAGGACCGATCAAGCACGTCGGCCTCTTCGACGGAGATATGAGAGGGAAAATTCCCGACGATGTGAGGTCGAGAAGCGCCTTTCTTCCGGGAGACCAAGCGCCCGAGATTCTTTTTCGCGCTATGATTTCCGCGGACCCTCAGCCGCTAGGTGAAATGACGGGGAACGGTCAGATCCGAGCGATCCTTGCCGGCTTAGAGGGAGCCAATCATCATGATTGGTACGAGAGGATCTCCAAAGAGCTCGGGTACACCAAGTCCCAGCTATTCGCTTTGATGTTCTCCATCTGGATGCGATTGCCCGATAACGCTACTGCAGCAATTACGACGTATGAGACGCTAGAAAAGATGATCTTCGAAGATCACGCCTATGCCCCGCCAGGCGCAGCTAACAACTCGCTTCCTGGGTCAAACCCGGAAGCTGACCTATCGGGCAATAGTATCTCTCACTCCTCGACCAGCCCGCCCGGCTCGTAGACGATCACCCGGCTGCCGGGGCTGCCGATCTTGAACGGCACCACGAACAGGTGCTTGAGGCGCTCCAGCACCGCGGCGCGCTTGTGGGGCTCGACGTAGAAGGCCATGAAGCCGCCGCCGCCGGCGCCCAGCACCTTGCCGCCGAGCGCGCCCGCTGCCATCGCGGAGTCGTAGATCTCGTCGATCAGGCTGGTGGTGACCGAGCCGGCGAGCTCGCGCTTCAGCATCCAGCTCTCATGCAGGAGGCGGCCGATCTCGTTCATGTCGCGCTTGGGGTTGCGCAGGATCCGCTCGGCCTCGTCCACCATCTGGCGCATGGTGTGGAGCTGCTGGGACTTCTTATCCAGATTGGCGATCTTGTCCTTCGCCACCTCGACCGAGAAGCGCGCGATGCCGGTGAAGCAGAGGATCAGCGACTCCTCCAGCTCCTTCTTCCGCGAGTCCGACAGGATCACCGGCTGCACGTCGTAGGAGCCGTCGGTCGAGAAGTTGATGCGCCCCAGGCCGCCGAAGGCCGCCCAGATCTGGTCCTGGCTGCCGACCGCCTCGCCGATCACCTTCTGCTCGATGCGCAGCGTCTCGTCGGCCAGGCGGCGCTTCGACGACATCTGGCCTTTCAGCGCGAAGAGAGCATTGAGCAGGCCGACGGTGAAGGACGAGCTGGAGCCGAGCCCCGAGCGCGCCGGCAGGTCGCCGTCGTGGTGGACCTCGATGCCGTGGGCGATCGGATGCTCGGTCAGCACGGCGCGGACGGCGGGATGGATGATCTGGTCGATCTCCTTCACCAGCTCGATGCGCGAATAGACGATGCGGTGCTTGTGCTCGAAGAACGGCGGCAGCTCGCGGACGGTGATGTAGCAGTATTTGTTGATCGTGGTGCCCAGCACGGCGCCGCCATGCTGCAGGTACCAGCCCGGATAGTCGGTGCCGCCGCCGAAGAGCGAGAGCCTGAAAGGAGTGCGGCTGATGATCATTTCGGTCTGTCGCCTTTGAAGAACGCCGGCGCCTCGGCGAGCGAGGTGGGCGTCCCGATGTCGATGAACGGCGCCTGCCGCTTGGCCGCGTGCAGCGTAGCCTCCGGAAGCGTACTGAGGAAATCCCGCTCGATCGAGGGGCCGGTCGAGGCCGCGAGCTGCGCCAGGAGCTGGGGCGAGAAGGCGTAGATGCCGCCGTTGATCCAGGCGGTGCCAGCGGCGTCCGGGTCCTTCTCGATGAAGCGGAGCAGGCGGCCGCCGGCGCCGATCTCGAGCCGGCCGAAGCGCGAGCCGTCGGGCACCTCGACCGCCATCAGCGAGCCCACCGCGCCCGAACGCCGGTGATCGGCGACGAAGGTGCCGAGATCGGTCTCGACCACGCTGTCGCCGTTCATCACCAGCACGGGGTTGGAGTGGAGATGGGGGAGGGCGAGCCGCACCGCGCCGGCGGTGCCGAGCGGCTCGGGCTCGACCACGCAGTCGACCGGGATCTTCGGCGGGTTGGCCTCGAGCCACGCCGTCACCTTCGGCGCCAGGTGGCCGAGGCAGAGCACGATCTTGCGGGCGCCGGCCAGGCGCTCGAACAGGATCGAGAGGAACGGCCGCCCGCCGACCGGCGCCAGCACCTTCGGCGTGTCGCCCAGAACGCCGGCGATCCTGGTGCCGAGCCCGCCGGCGATGACGGCGACGTCGATGCCGTGGAGGCCGGTCACGAGGCCCACACCCTGTGTCTCTTACACCCTCCCCCTTGATGGGGGAGGGAGGGGTGGGGGTGAGGTGGTGGCAAGCGAGATCGCTGGAGCCCCCCACCCTGGCCCTCCCCCACGGAGGGGGGAGGGGATACGAGGAGAGTGCGAGGGGCGGAGCTAGTGCTCATCGCGCCGATGTCCCGACCGGAACGCCTCGATTGTATTCCGGAGCCCTTCATCCAGCGAAGTCTTCGGGCGCCATCCCATCGCTTCGAGGCGCGAGCCCTCGATGCGCTTCAGCGGCATGCCGTCGGGGCGGTCGGTGAGGAACTTGAAGTCGCCGGCGTATCCGGCGATCGCCGCGATGCGCCGGGCGAGATCGGCGATCGAGACCTCCTCGCCCTGGCCGATGTTGATGATGCGCTCCTCGGCGTAGCGCTCCATCAGGAACACCAGCGCATCGGCGCAATCGTCGACATAGAGGAACTCGCGCCGGGGCGAGCCCGTGCCCCAGATCTCGACCGGGCCGCCCGCGGTCTTCGCCGTCTCGATCTTGCGGATCAGCGCCGGGATCACGTGGGAGACGGCGGGATCGAAGGTGTCGCCGGGGCCGTAGAGGCCGGTCGGGATCACCGAGATGAAGTCCTTGGCATGCTGGCGGCGATAGGCCTGGGTCAGCTTGATGCCGGCGATCTTGGCGACCGCGTACCACTCGTTGGTCGGCTCCAGCGCGCCGGTGAGCAGGTGCTCCTCCTTCATCGGCTGCGGGCAGAGCTTCGGATAGACGCACGACGATCCTAAGAACATCAGCTTCTGCACACCGAGCTTCGCCGATGCGTGGATGATGTTCGCCTCGATCGCCAGGTTGTCGTAGATGAACTCGGCCGGGCGGGAGTCATTGGCGAGGATGCCGCCGACCACGGCGGCGGCGATGAACACGGCCTCGGGCTTCGCTGTCGCCATCCAGTCCTCGACGTCCGCCTGCCGGCGAAGATCGAGCGCCTTGCGCTCGACGGTCAGCACCTGGGAGCCCGAGGATGCCAGGCGGCGCACCAGCGCCTGGCCGACCATCCCGCGATGCCCGGCGACCCAGACGCGCCGGCCGGAGAGCGGGAATGTCGGCGTCATGCGCCCCGGCTCATACGTTGGAATAGACCGAGTTGCGGATCATCGCGTAGCCCTTGATCAGCTCCTTGATGCCGTCGTCCAGCGAAAATTTCGGCTGGAAGCCGGTCGACTCGATCTTGGCGTTGGAGACGATGTAGTCGCGCTTGTCCGGGTCCTCGCCGATCGGCGCTTCCATGAACACGAACTTGGGCAGATGCGCGTGGATGCGCTGGCACAGCTCCCATTTCGACAGGTTCGCGTCCGAGAGGCCGACATTGTAGGCCTGCCCCTTGAGCTCGTCGAACTTGGCGAGCCCGTGCTGGAAGGCGCGCGCGACGTCGCGGACATGGACGTAGTTGCGCTTGAAGTGCGGCTCGAACAGCATGACGGCGCGGTCGTTGACGGCGCGGTAGACGAAGTCGTTGACCAAGAGGTCGAGGCGCATGCGGGGCGACATGCCGAAAACGGTGGCGAGCCGGAAGCTGATCGAGTTGTCGCGCTCGAGCGCGATCTGCTCGGCCTCGACCTTGGTGCGGCCGTAGAGCGACAGCGGCTTCAGCGGGTCCTTCTCGGTCACCGGCTTGCCCGGCTGGCCGATGCCGTAGCCCGAATTGGTGATCGGCATCAGCAGGCGCTGGCTCTTGGAGAGCAGGTTGGCCAGCGTCTGCACCGCATCGCGGTTGACGGTGACGGCGGCGGTCTTGTCGCGGTCGCAGAGCGGGGCGCCGACCATGGCGGCCAGCGGGATCACCACGTCGGCGGACTTCACCAGCGGCTTCAGGATCGCCTCGTCGCGGGCATCGCCGCGGACGGGGGTGAAGTTCGGGTCGGCGACCACGTGGTTCAGCGGCGCCTGGTTGAACAGGAAATTGTCCAGGACCGTGACCTTGTGGCCGTCGGCCAGAAGCGCCGGCACCAGGGTCGAGCCCAGATACCCGGCCCCGCCCGTCACCACGATGTTGAGTTTGTCGGCCATGATTTTGTCCCAACGCTAAGACCCCTCACCCGCTCTCGATCGAGGAGTTGGGGTGAGGGGCGTTGTCTCTAGTTACAGGCCCGATCCAGGACCTCGCGAAGGCGCGTGATCTGCGGTGTCAGGTCGAAGGCGTGGTTGCCGACGAAGAATCCGAAATCATGGGCGATGTCGGCATTCGGCGTCGCTCCGCCGACGACCTCGTAGTCGTAGTACTTGATGACGTCGTGGCGAAGGAAGTTGCCGCCGGTGATGATGCGATAGCCGATATCGGCTTCCTTCAGCGCCTTCATCGCCCGTTCGCGCGCGATGTGGTGCTTGGGATTGAGGATCATGGTGAAGGAGAAGGCCGACGACTTGCCGTGCTCCTTCTGGATGATGAAGCGGTCGTCGCCCTTGAACAGCTTCTGGAACAAGGCCCAGTTCTTCCGCCGCTCCTCGGTGAAGCCCGGCAGCTTCTTCAGCTGCTCGATGCCGATGGCGCCGCTCATCTCGATCGGGCGCACGTTGTATCCCGGCAGGATGAAGCGATAGGCCTCGTAGAAGTCGGTGTCCTTCTTCTCGAAGATCGGGGACGGCTTCGGCACGTCGCGCGTCCAGCCGTGGTTGCGGAGTGCCCGGAGCAGGTGGAACAGCTCCTCGTCGTCGGTCAGCACCATCCCGCCTTCCATGGTCGAGATGTGGTGCGAGAAGAACGTCGAATAGGTGTTGAGGTCGCCGAAGGTGCCGGCCTTCTTGCCGCCGATCTCGGCGTCCATCGACTCGCAGTTGTCCTCCATGAAGTAGAGGCCGTGCTTGTCGCAGAAGGCCCGCATGACGTCGAGCGCCGCCGGGTTGCCGAGGATCGAGACCGCGACCAGCATCCTGGTCTTCGGCGTCAGCGCCTTCTCCAGCTGTCTGACGTCGAGGTTGAGGGTGTCCAGGTCGACGTCGACGAAGCGGAGCTTCAGCCCGTATTGCTGGAGGGGGTGATAGGTGGTGGCCCAGGAGATCGCCGGAACGATCACCTCGTCGCCGCGCTGCAGCGGCTTCTGCTTCTTGTAGAAGAGCGAGGCGACGGCGACCAGGTTGGCCGACGAGCCCGAGTTCACCATCACCGCGTATTTCGCGCCGAAATACCTGGCGAAGGCTTCCTCGAACGCCAGCACGTTCTTGCCCATGGTGAACATGCCGGAGTCGACCACCCGCTGGATGGCCTTCAGCTCCTCATCGCCCCAGGTCGGGGCGGCCAGTTCGTAGAACATCTAGAAGGGCCCGCGGAATTGCATCTGATAGGCCAGCTGCGCCTTCTTGGCGTCGGGCGTCCACCGCTTGGCCTTGGGCTTCGCCAGCGCGTAGGCGGCCTCGGCGATGGTCGCCGGGTTCGGATAGAACAGGGCTTCCAGGTTGGGCGCGGTCGGACAGGTGGTCGGCGCGAAGCCCATGCGCTGGACGCGGATGCCGGCGTCGGGGCCGGCCTCCTCCATCACGCGGGCGACGATCTCGGCGGACGCACCGCAGGTGAGCCAGGAGTTGTCGACCACCAGCAGCTTCTTGGTGCGCCGGGCCGACCTGAGGATGGTCTCGACGTCGAGCGGCACCAGCGAGATCGGGTCGATCACCTCGGTCGAGACCCCGGCCTCGGCCAGGAGCTCGTGCGCGCGCAGGCACTCGACCACCATGTTGGAGACGCCGACCATGGTCACGTCCGAGCCCTTGGCGACGACGCGGGCCTTGCCGAACGGCACGGTATAGGCGTCGTTGGGCGTATAGGCCTCGGTCGGATAGAGCAGGCGGTGCTCGACGAAGATGGTCGGGTTGTTGTCGCGGATCGCGGCGATCAGGCAGCCCTTGGCGTCGTGCGCGTTCGACGGCGCCACCACCTTCAGGCCGGGGACGTGCATGAACATCGAGTAGAGGCCCTGGGAGTGCTGCGCGCCCTGGCCCCAGGACTTGCCGATCATGCTGCGCACCACCATCGGCACGCGCACCTGGCCGCCATACATGTAGTGGGCCTTGGCGGCCATGTTGATCAGCTGGTTCATGCACAGCATCAGGAAGTCCATGCGGATGTGCACATGGATCGGCCGCATGCCGGCCATGGCGGCACCGATGGCAAGTCCCGTCATCGCGTCCTCGGAGAGCGGCGTGTTGAACACGCGCTCGCGCCCGAAGCGCTGCTGCAGGCCCAGCGTCGAGCCCTGGATGCCCTTGGGATCGTCGACGTCGAGCCCGAAGACGAAGACATCTGGATCGCGGTCCATCTCCTGGGTGACCGCTTCCCTCAGCGCATCGACGTATTTGAGGAGGCGCCCGTCGGCCGCCTTGGCGGCGCCGGTGCCGGACTTCGCCGCGGCCTTGCCGGCCTTCATCTTGGCCTTAGCCGGCATAGACGTTCTCCATCAGCGCCCGCGGCTTGGGCCAGGGGCTGGTATCGGCGAACTCGACCGCCTCGGCCAGCTCCTTCTCCACCGCCTTGTCGATGCGCTTCCTGCTGGCGTCGTCCAGCATGGCGCCGACGCGGGCGACCTGGTCGCCTTCGAGCCAGGGCTGCAGCTCGTTCTTCTGGCGGAAGCCGATGTGATAGTCCTCGCCCGGCCCGACATGCTCGCGCCAGCGGTAGGTCAGGCATTCCATGAACGACGGCCCTTCGCCGGCGCGCATGCGGTCGACCGCCCGGGAGGTGACGTTGCGGATCGCGAAGACGTCGCCGTCCTCGATGCGGAAGGTCGGGATGTCGTATGTCGCGACCCGCTCGCAGAGCCGCTGCGTCGCCCAGCGCTTGGAGAGCGGCGTGTGGATGGCGTAGCCGTTGTTCTCGCAGACGAACAGGATCGGCAGCTTGTGCAGCGAGGCGAAGTTCAGCGACTCGTAGAAGGCGCCCTCTTCGGTCGCGCCGTCGCCGAGGAAGGCCGCGATGACCGCACCGGTCTTCCGCCTGGCGGCGGCGAGCGCCCAGCCCATGGCGATCGGGATGGTGGTGCCGACCACGGCGGATGATCCCAGCACGTTCACGTTGGGCTCGATCAGGTGCATCGAGCCGCCCTTGCCGCGGGCGCAGCCGGTATCCTTGCCGTACATCTCGGCCAGCATCCCCTTGAGGGAGCCGCCCTTGGCAAGATAAGTCGCGTGGCCGCGGTAGGTGCCGCTGACCGCATCCTTGCGGCCGAGCACGTCGCAGACGCCGACGGCGACCGCCTCCTGTCCGATCGACAGGTGGACGGGGCTCTTGATCTTGTCCGACGGGTAGATTCTGGCGACCTCCTCCTCGGCGCGGCGGATCAGTCGCAACGACTTGTAGATCCGCTGGAGGTCTTTGGGCGGAAGGCTCGAACTCGGCTCCATGGCAGGCTTTCTGGTTCGTCCGCGACCGTCCTAGCAGAGGGCCGCAAAGGCGTACAGGAATTTGTGGAATAGCGCCGTCAGCGGCACATCCGGCGGTAGGCGCGCTCCAGATGACGCGCCTTCAGGCGGGCATCGCAGAGCGGCGAGGCGAGGAAGTCGGCGCGAAGGCGGGCCCTCAAGGCAGCGAGTCCCTCAAGGTCGCCGGCGAGCTGCCGGGCGATCCCGACATAGGCCTCCTCCGTCTCCGCCACCAGCCCGGGATGGCCCGAATGGATCGCCAGCGTCGCCCCCCAGCGTCCGACCATGTCGCGGCCGGCCAGCGTCACCACCGGCACCCCCTGGCAAAGCGCCTCGAAGGTGGTCATGCCGCCGGCATAGGGGAAGGTGTCGAGCCCGATGTCGACCCGGTCATAGACCTGGAGCAGCTCGCGCCGGCTGTCGGCATAGGCGGTGGCCAGCTCGATTCGTTCCCGATCGACGCCGGCCTCCGCGAGTCGCGCCAGCAGTCGCCCGGCGAGGCGGGGGCTCGCCAGGGCCGGTGCCTTGACCAGCAGGCGCGCGGTCGGAACCGCCGCCATCACCCGCCCCCAGAGCTGCAGCACCTGGTCGTTCAGCTTGGCCGAACTGTTGAGCGAGCCGAAGGTGATGTGCCCGGCGGTCAGCGCCGGCAGAGGCGCCACCGGCGGCGCGTCGGCCGGCAGCTCGTGCAGCGGGAAGCTCGGCAGGCGCAGCAGCCGTTCCGTCGCCCGCTCCCGGCCGTGGCGGGGGCTCAGCACGGCGTCGGTCACCAGATGATCGATCGCGGTCATGCCGCTGGTCGCGGTGTCGTGGAAGGCGATCTGGACGGGGGCCGGCCGGAGCGCGGCGACCGGCCAGGCGACCGGGTCATAGCGCCCGGCGAGGAGGATGAGGATGTCGACGCCAGCCGCTCGGATCGTGTCGGCGATCGCCTCTGGGGACCAGCCGTCGACGCCGATCCAGCGGTCGACCGCCGCCTTCAATCGCTCGCTCATCGCATCGGGCCGGCGGACATGGGCGAAGAGCGTGACCTCGAAACTCTCACGGTCGTGGGCCTCGAGCAGGCGGACGACGACGGCTGCGGTCGGGTGATCGAAGAAGCCGGCGGAGAGATAGGCGACGTGCCGCCGCCGGCCGGCCGCCGGACGGGCGGGCGGGAGGGGCCGTGGCGGCGCATGAGCGCTCGCATAGGCGAGGTGCCGGGCGAAGCGCTCCTCCGGCGTCACGTCCGGATGGTAGAGCAGGAGGAGGAGAGACTGACGCTGGCGGCTTTCGTCGGTGCCGACCGCAGCGAGGCGGTCGAACCACCGGAGCGCGACGGCGGGCTCGCCGAGATCGCGGACCAGATTGGCGAACTGGAGGAGCGGATGGAGGGATCCGGGCGCTGCCACGAT
>CAMDFP010000073.1 GCA_945897335.1 Asaia bogorensis
CGGCGCCGGCAAGCGCCACCGTCTCGGCATGCGGGCGACCGCCCTTCTGCGTCCAGCCCTCGCCGACGATGCGGCCGTCATTCATCAGCACCGCCCCGACCGATGGATTGGGCCAGACCTGCCCAAGGCCCCGATACGCGAGGACGAGGGCCCGCTCCATCCCTTCGCGATCGGTGGTCATGATCGGGGCGTACCCCCTCCCCCGCATAAGACGCGGGAGAGGGTTCCGAAAGGTGGGCGTGCCATGCCTAGTCCTCGGCGTCGTTGCCGATCTTGCCGACGAAGTCGCCGAAGTCCTTGGCCTCGCGGAAATTGCGGTAGACCGAGGCGAAGCGCACATAGGCGACCTGGTCGAGATTGGCGAGCGACTCCATCACCAGCTCACCGACGACGCTGGACGGGATCTCGCTCTCGCCCATGCTCTCGAGGCGCCGGACGATCGAGTTGACGACGCGCTCCAACCGCTCGGCGTCGATCGGGCGCTTGCGCAGCGCCAGCTGCAGCGAGCGCGCCAGCTTGTCGCGGTCGAAGGGTGCCCGCTTGCCGGTCTTCTTGACCACCACCAGCTCGCGCAGTTGCACGCGCTCGAAAGTGGTGAAGCGCGAGCCGCAGGCAGGGCAGAAACGCCGACGCCGGATCGCCGAGTTGTCCTCGGTCGGGCGCGAGTCCTTGACCTGCGTGTCCTCGTGGCCACAGAACGGGCAACGCATGTTCTTTCTCCCCCCGAACGACGATCAGAGCGACTGGTAGATCGGAAAGCGCTCGCAGAGCCGCTTCACGTCGATGCGCGCCTTGGCTTCGGCCGCGGCGTTGTCGTCCGGATGAGCCGCGAGGCCATCCAGCACGTCGCCGATCAGCTCGCCCACCTGGCGGAACTCCGCCACCCCGAAGCCGCGCGTCGTCGCCGCCGGCGTGCCGAGCCTGACGCCGGACGTCACCGTCGGCTTCTCCGGATCGAACGGGATGCCGTTCTTGTTGCAGGTCATCCAGGCGCGCTCGAGCGAGGCCTCGGCAAGCTTGCCGGTCAGCTTCTTCGGTCGCAGGTCGACCAGCATCAGGTGGCTGTCGGTGCCGCCGGTGACGATGGCGAGCCCGCGCTTGACCAGCACCTCGGCCAGCGCCTTGGCATTGTCGACGACCTGGCGGGCGTAGATCTTGAAGTCGGGCCTCAGCGCCTCGCCCAGCATCACCGCCTTGGCGGCGATGACATGCATCAGCGGGCCGCCCTGGAGGCCGGGGAAGACGGCCGAGTTCAACTTCTTCCCGATCTCCTCGTCATTGGCGAGGATCATGCCGCCGCGAGGACCGCGCAGCGTCTTGTGCGTGGTGGTGGTGACGACATGGGCATGCGGCAGCGGGCTCGGATAGACCCCGCCCGCGACCAGTCCGGCGAAATGCGCCATGTCGACCATGAGATGGGCGCCGACCGCGTCCGCGATCTTGCGGAAGCGGGCGAAGTCGATGATGCGCGGCACGCCGGAGCCGCCGGCGATGATCAGCTTCGGCTTCTCGGCCAGCGCCAGTCGCTCGATCTCGTCATAGTCGATCTGGCTATCCTCGCGCCGGACGCCGTAGGAGACGATCCTGAACCACTTCCCCGACAGGTTCGGCGGCGCGCCGTGGGTCAGGTGCCCGCCCGCCGCCAGCGACATGCCGAGCACGGTGTCCCCTGGCTTCAGCAGGGCCAGGAACACCGCCTGGTTGGCCTGCGCGCCGGAATGCGGCTGCACATTGGCGAACTTGCAGTCGAACAGCCGTTTCGCCCGCTCGATCGCCAGCGTCTCCGCCTCGTCGACGAACTCACAGCCGCCGTAGTAGCGCTTGCCCGGATAGCCCTCGGCATATTTGTTGGTGAGCACGGTGCCCATCGCCTGGAGGACGGCACGGCTGACGATGTTCTCCGATGCGATGAGCTCGATCTGCTCCTGCTGGCGGCCGAGCTCGCGGCCGATGACGGCGGCGATCTCCGGATCCCGCTGGGCGAGATCGGCCGAGAAGAAGGAATCGGGACGGGCGGAAGGCTGTGCGGACATACGCTCCTCGAAAACGGGTGACGTCAGGCGAGCTTGGCGACGCGCTGGGCGTGCCGCCCGCCTTCATAGGCGGTCGAAAGGAAGACTCTGAGGCTGGCCTTGGCGACCTCAACGCCGGTCAGGCGCGCACCGAGCGCGATGACGTTGGCGTCGTTGTGCTGACGGGTGAGCCGGGCCGAGGTCTCGTCATGGACCACACCGCAGCGGATGCCGGGGTGGCGGTTGGCAGCGATCGCGATGCCGATGCCGGTGCCGCAGACGAGGACGCCGCGCGCGACCTTGCCCGCCTTGATCGCCTCCGCCAGCGCACGGCCGAAATCCGGGTAGTCGACGGACGCCTCCGCCGAGTTCGTGCCGAGGTCGAGGACCGGGAAGCCGAGGCTTGCCAGCTCCGCCTTCAACACCCCCTTGAGCTCGTAGCCGGCGTGGTCCGAAGCGATGCCGATGGTGTCCTTGTCAGTCATGCTTTTCTTGGAAAGGCGCGGATGGAGTGAAGAAACTCTACCATATGTCTGGCTTCGCGGACAATTCGACACAAGCTATTGGCGCATAGTCACCGATCCGCGGATCTCCGACCCGCCGAATGATTGACGTTGATCAAGTAGCGGCTGACCTCCGCCAACTAATTCCTGGATTCATCCCTAGGACAATTGACACTTGATTTACCCCATGCAAAGACAACATCGGGATGTGCGAGACAACAAGGGGCCCAGACCATGGCCGAGCGCACGGAGCCTAAGAAAACTACTCATGGCGAGCTGTTGCGCATGACCACCGACGTGGTTACGGCGTATCTCGCCAAGAACCGTCTCGGCGCGGTCGACGTGTCCAAGGTCATCGGCGTCGTCTTTTCCTCCCTCGCCGCACTGGAGGGGCAGGTCCTGCCCGCCGCCGGCGAGGCCCAGAGGCCGGCCGTGCCGGTGAAACGCTCGGTGATGCCCGAGCACATCGTCTGCCTGGAAGACGGCAAGAAGCTGAAGATGCTGAAGCGCCATCTCCGCACCGCCTATGGCCTCAGTCCCGAGGAATACCGGGCGAAGTGGGGCCTGCCGGCGGATTATCCGATGGTGGCGCCGAACTACGCCGCCCAGCGTTCGGCCTTCGCCAAGAAGATCGGGCTCGGCCGCGGACGCAGCCGCTAGAAAAGAAAACGGCCCGGCGGGATCCGCCGGGCCGTTCCTTGTATGAGCGGTAAGCTGAAGCGGCTTACATCTCGTTGTACTTGCCGTCCTTGAAGACATACCAGACATAAGCGGCGTCCTTGACGTCGCCCTTGGCATCCCAGGCGAGCTTGCCGAGGACGGTGTCGACCGACATGCCGCGGAGCGCGGCCGCGACCTTGCCCATATCCGTCGAGCCGGCCTTCGCCGCCGCCGCCGCCCACGCCTGGAACGCGGCGTAGGTGTAGAGGGTGTAGCCCTCCGGATCATAGTTGGAGGCCTTGAACTTCTTGACCACGTCCTCGGCGGTCTTGAGCTTGCGCGGATCCGGAGCGAAGGTCATCAGCGTGCCCTGGCCGGACGGGCCGGTGATCTTCCAGAACTCGTCGGTGACCAGCGCGTCGCCCGAGACCAGGAGCGCATTCAGGCCCTGCTCGCGCGACTGACGGACCAGGAGGCCCGCCTCGGTGTGGTAGCCGCCGAGATACATGGCATCGACGCCAGCGGCCTTCATCTTGGAGACCAGGGCGGTAAAGTCCTTGTCGCCCTGGGTGATGGCTTCGTACATGACCTCGTTGAGGCCAGCGGCGTTCATCGCCTTCTTGGTCTCGTCGGCGAGACCCTTACCGTAGGCCGACTTGTCGTGGATGATCGCGACCTTCTTGCCCTTGTACTGGTTCGCCAGGAACCTACCGGCGACCAGGCCCTGGGCGTCGTCACGGCCGCAGGTGCGGAAGACGTTCGCCCACTTCTTCGAAGCAGCGTCCTCGGTCAGCGCCGGGTTGGTCGAGGCCGGCGTCATCTGCAGGATGCCGCTCTCGTTGTAGATGGCCGAGGCCGGGATCGAGGAGGACGAGCAGAAATGCCCGGCCATGAACACGATCTTCTTGCCGGCCATCTGGTTGGCGACGGCAACGGCCTGCTTCGGATCGCAGGCGTCGTCGCCGACTTCGAGCTTCAGCTTCTTGCCGAGCACGCCACCCTTGGCGTTGATGTCGGCGACCGCCATCTCGGCGCCGCGCTTCATCTGCTCGCCGAAGGCCGCGTACTGGCCGGTGATCGGACCAGCGGTCGCAACCACGAGGTCCTGCGCCATGGCCGGCACCGCGGCGAACGCCGCGACGGCAACGGCCGCGAGGAGGGAAGACGTCAGTTTACGCATCTTGCTTTGGCTCCCTGTCGTTGAAAAACGCCTGCTTTCGCAGGCCAACCAAGCCCCCGGCCGCGGAATGCGGACGGCGATGGTAGAATGCTAATCCAAGCCCCCGGACGAGGCTAGCCGGGGCGACTTAACACCCCCGGTTCACGAGCGCTCGCGCCAGCCGAACAGCCCGTCGCGCTCGTAGATCCAGGGGTACTGACCGACCATCTTCCGCACCTGTGTCAGCCGGAAGGCGAGGCCGGCGACCCCGACCAGGATGACGAGGGTGAGGAGGTACGGTACGGGCGCGAACAGCCGGCCTTCGAACAGCAGCACCAGCATCAGCCGATCCGCAGCCGCCAGCATCGCCCCGTACAGGATGGCGTAGCCGTAAGGACGCCATGTCTGCGCCACCACCTGCCCCGTGTGCCAGGCGGCCCAGCCGAACATGACGATGGTGACGACGAAGAACAGGCCGGGCGTGGTGCCGAGGATTGCGTTCATCTCAGTGCCCGCCTTCCAGATAGGCGGCACGAACCTCGCGGTTGGCGAGCAGTTCCTGGCCCGAGCCCTGGAGGACGACGCGGCCATTGGCCAGCACATAGCCCCGATGCGCGAGCCTCAGCGCATGGAAGGCGTTCTGCTCGACCAGGAAGATGGTCATGCCCTCCTGCTCGTTGATGTCGCGGATGACCTTGAATATCTGCTTCACGATCATCGGCGCCAAGCCCAGCGACGGCTCGTCGAGAAGCAGCATCTTCGGCCGGCTCATCAGCGCGCGCCCGATCGACAGCATCTGCTGCTCGCCGCCCGAGAGCGTACCGGCCCGCTGCAGCTTCCGCTGATCGAGGATCGGGAACAGCTTGAAGATGCGCTGGCAGTCTTCCTCGAAATGCGCAGGATCGGCGACGATGGCGCCCATCTGCAGGTTCTCGAGCACGCTCATGCGCGGGAAGATGCGCCGGCCTTCGGGCGCCTGGGCGATGCCCAGCCTGACGATCTCGAAGGTGGCGAGGCCAGAGATATCTCGGTCCTCGAAAACGATGCGTCCGGCGGTCGCCCGGGGCTTGCCGCAGATGGTCATCAGCAGCGTGGTCTTGCCGGCGCCGTTGGCGCCGATCAGCGTCACGATCTCGCCCTTGCGGATCTCGACGTCGACGCCGTGCAGCGCCTGGATGTGGCCGTAGGAAGTGGAGACGCCCTGGACCGCCAGCATCAGATGCGGCCCTCCTGCCGGAGGTCTCCGGCGACTTCCGGCGGGATTTCGTCGGCGTCGTCCTCGCCGAGATACGCGCGGATCACCGCCGGATCGTTCCTGACCTCGGTCGGCGTGCCGTCGGCGATCATGCGGCCATAGTCCAGCACGACGATGTGGTCGGAGATGCCCATGACCACGCTCATGTCGTGCTCGATCAGCAGGATGCCGATCCCGTGCCGGTCGCGGATCTCGGTCAGGAGCTCGCGGAGTTCGGCCGACTCGCGCGGATTGAGGCCGGCGGCCGGCTCATCCAAGCAAAGCAGCACCGGTCGCGTGCACATGGCGCGGGCGATCTCGAGGCGGCGCTGCGAACCATAGGGAAGGTTGCCCGCTTCCCAATCCGCCTGATGGGTGAGGTCGAGGCGATCGAGCCAGGACCTGGCGAGATCGAGCGCGTCCCGCTCGGCATCGCGGTAGCTCTTGAGACCGAAGAGCCCGCCCGCCGTATAGCCCGAGGCCCGCATCAGAACGTTGTGCTGGGCGACGATCAGGTTCTCGAGCACGGTCATGCGCGGGAACAGGCGGATGTTCTGGAAGGTCCTGGCCACGCCCGCCTTCTGGGCGATGCGGAAGCCGTCCATGCGCTCCAGCAGGAACTCGCCCCTGGTGCCGCTGAGCGTGAGCCGGCCGACGGGCGCGTTGTAGAAGCCGGTCAGGCAGTTGAACACGGTGGTCTTGCCGGCGCCGTTCGGCCCGATGATCGCGGTGATCTCGCGGTCATAGGCGGTGAAGGAGAGGTCGTCGACCGCGACCAGGCCGCCGAAGCGCATGGTCAGGTGCTCGACGGTGAGCAGCGGCTTCCGGCTCACGCCTCCCCTCCCCCCGCCTTCGCCGGCTTCGGAAGGTGGATCGACGGATCGCGATGGGCCAGGAGGCCGCGCGGGCGCCAGATCATGATGCCGACCATCGCCGCGCCGAAGGCCAGCATGCGGAACTGGGCGAGCTCGCGGAAGAACTCGGGAATGCCGATCAGCAGGAACGCCGCCAGCACTACGCCGATCTGGCTGCCCATGCCGCCCAGCACGACGATGGCAAGGATGACGGCCGACTCGATGAAGCTGAAGCTCTCCGGGCTGATGAAGCCCTGGCGGGTGGCGAAAAAGGCGCCGGCGAAGCCGGCGAACATCGCGCCGATGGCGAAGGCGGTCAGCTTGGTGTTGGTCGGGTTGATGCCGAGCGCGCGGCAGGCGATCTCGTCCTCGCGGAGCGCCTCCCAGGCGCGGCCGATCGGCAGCTTCCGGATGCGCAAGGTGAAGGAGTTGGTGACCAGCGCCAGCGCCAGAATCAGGTAGTAGAGGAAGACGATGCGGTGCTCGGGCGAGAAATCGAGGCCGAAGAACTGGTGGAACGACGTCGTCCCTTCGGGTGGGTTGGCGGTGAAGGGCATGCCGAAGAGGGACGGTCGCGGCACGCCGCTGATGCCGTTCGGGCCGCCCGAGAAGGAGGACCAGTTCAAGAGGATGATGCGGATGATCTCGCCGAAGCCGAGGGTGACGATGGCGAGGTAGTCGCCGCGCAGGCGAAGAACCGGGAAGCCCAGTATGACGCCGAAGAAGGCGGCGAAGAGCCCGGCCAGCGGCAGGCAGGCCCAGAAGGACCAGCCGAACTCCTGAGCGATGATGGCGTAGGAATAGGCGCCGACGGCGTAGAAGGCGACATAGCCGAGATCGAGCAGCCCGGCGAGGCCGACCACGATGTTCAGCCCCCAGCCGAGCATGACGTAGGTGAGGACCAGGATGCCGAGGTCGAGCAGATAGCGCGACGTCGTCGGCAGGAACGGGAAGACGACGGCGAAGAGGACGAAGACCGGGCCGAACCAGCGTCCGATGACGGCCGCGGCATCGCCGAGGTGGTTGCCGTCGTCGCGGTCGATCACGCCCGAGAGGTCGAAGACCAGCCAGGCGGCGCGGACCGCGATCACGCCGGCGGCGATCACCGTCAGCCAGGAGATGACCGGAGAGCCGGTGCTCACGAACGGCAGGCCGAGTGCCAGGACGCCGGCGACGAGGAGGATCGGCAGGCGCTTCGCGCGGTCGTCGAGGAGGCTGAGCGCGAGCCGGCCGATGAACACCAGCGCGACCGAGATCGCGACGTCGCCGAAGCGCGTGACGACGGTGATGCCGAAGCCGCCGGAGACGTCGACGGTCTGGAATCCCACCATCGGGAAGGCGAGGGCGAAAGCGACGAAGGCCGCGAGGGCCGCATCCTTGAGAAGGGCCGCCATGCGCGCCGGGGCGGCCATCAGACCTTCTCGATGTCCGGCTTGCCGAGCAGCCCCGTCGGCTTGAAGATCAGGGTCAGCACCAGGATGACGAAGACGGCGACGTCCTTGTACTCGACGGTGAAGTAGGCCGACCACATGGCCTCGATCAGGCCGATCAGGATGCCGCCCAGCATGGCGCCGGGAAGCGATCCGATGCCGCCCAGGACCGCAGCGGTGAATGCCTTCACGCCGGCGAGGAAGCCGATGAAGAAGTCGATGACGCCATAGTAGAGCGTGACCATCAGGCCCGCGACCGCCGCCAGCATCGCGCCCATGACGAAGGTGAGCGAGATCGTCTTGTCGACGTCGACGCCGAGCAGCGCCGCCATGCCCATGTCCTGCTCGCAGGCGCGCTGCGCCCGGCCGAGCGCGGTGCGCTGGATCAGCAGGGTGAAGCCCGCCATCAGCACGACGGTCAGCACCACGATGACGATCTGGATGTAGCTGAGGCGGACGGTGAAGACGCCGCCCTGGAAGAACTCGAAGCCGCCGGTGACCACCGGCTGCATCGGCTTGACCCGGGCGCCCTGGACCAGCTGCACGTAGTTCTGCAGGAACAGCGACATGCCGATCGCCGAGATCAGCGGCGCCATGCGGAAGGAGCCGCGGAGCGGCCGGTAGGCGATGCGTTCGACCGTCCAGCCATAGGCGGCGGTGAAGACCATGGTCGAGAGCAGAACCACCATCAGCGCCAGCGGGATGAAGGTGAGCCCGAGGATGCCGAGTACGATGAAGGTGATGATCGAGATGAAGGCGCCGATCATGTAGACCTCGCCATGGGCGAAGTTGATCATGCCGACGATGCCGTAGACCATGGTGTAGCCGATCGCGATCAGACCGTAGATCGCTCCCAGCGTCACACCGTTGATCAGCTGCTGGAGAAAGTACTCCAACGCTCTTCCGCCCCCCAGGACCGGTGCCTTACACGGCCCTCTGCCTCGCCCCGCGGCACCGGTTATGGGCCCGGTGGTTCCGCGCGCGGACCCTATCGCCGAACAAACGGACGAGGCAAGAGCCAAGTGAGCCCAAGGCGGCTTTTCCGTTGTTTCTCATACGTCTAGAATATTTCGCATCGGCTAAACGACGGTCAGGCGGGCTTGCCGCCGGCTTTGCGCCTCAGGACGAAGATCAGCCGGTTGAGAGCCTGGCGCTTCAGCGCCTCCACCGGCGCCGAGGCCGGGCCGGAGATCGACACCTCGGTCCCGGTCTGGGCGTCGACGGCCACCACCTTCATGTAGCTGCCGACCCGTGTCATCTCGAAGAAGACCTCCCGGTCGCCCATGCCGCCTGTCCCCTGGACCTTTGAGCCGCGCCCCACCCAGCCTATAAAGGGTGACGATCGGAAAACAAGGATCCTCCCATGACTGCGCTCCGCGCCGAGACCACCGCGAGCAAGACCGGCTTCGACTGGGCCGATCCCTTCTTCCTGGAAGACCAGCTGAGCGAGTCCGAGCGCATGGTGCGCGACTCCGCCCGCGACTATTGCCAGGACAAGCTGATGTCGCGCGTGGTCGAGGCCAACCGCCACGAGACGTTCGACCGCGAGATCCTGAACGAGATGGGCGCGCTCGGGTTCCTGGGCCCGACCATCGAGGGCTATGGCTGTGCGGGGGTCAACTACGTCTCCTACGGCCTGATCGCGCGCGAGGTCGAGCGCGTCGATTCCGGCTATCGCTCGACCATGAGCGTGCAATCGAGCCTCTGCATGCATCCGATCCATGCCTACGGCACCGAGGCGCAGCGTCAGAAATACCTCCCGAAGCTCGCGACCGGCGAATGGGTCGGCTGTTTCGGCCTGACCGAGCCCGACCACGGCTCCGATGCCGGCGCGATGAAGACCCGGGCGAAGAAGACCGCGGACGGCTACCTGCTCACCGGCAATAAGATGTGGATCTCCAACTCCCCCATCGCCGATGTCATGGTGGTGTGGGGGAAGACAGAGGACGGCATCATCCGGGGCTTCATCCTGGTGCGCGGCATGAAGGGCCTGTCGACGCCGAAGATCGAGGGCAAGTTCGCGCTCCGCGCCTCGATCACCGGCGAGATCGTCATGGACAACGTGTCGGTGCCCGAGGAGAACCTGCTGCCCAACGTCTCCGGGCTGAAGGGCCCCTTCGGCTGCCTCAACAACGCCCGCTACGGCATCGCCTGGGGCGCGCTCGGCGCCGCCGAGTTCTGCTGGCAGGCGGCTCGCCAGTACACCCTCGACAGGAAGCAGTTCGGCCGGCCGCTTGCCGCCAACCAGCTGATCCAGAAGAAGCTCGCCGACATGCAGACCGAGATAAGCATTGGTCTGCAGGCCTGCCTCCGCGCCGGCCATCTCAAGGACGAGGGCAAGGCGGCGCCGGAGCTGATCTCGCTGATCAAGCGCAACTCCTGCGGCAAGGCGCTCGACATCGCCCGCCTCGCCCGCGACATGCATGGCGGCAACGGCGTCTCCGACGAGTTCCACGTGATCCGCCACATGATGAATCTGGAGGCGGTGAACACCTACGAGGGCACCCACGACATCCACGCCCTGATCCTCGGCCGCGCCCAGACCGGCATCCAGGCCTTCACCGGCGCCTGACGGCGGCGGGTCTGTCTCAGGGACCTCCGCCCCCGCTATGGACCTCGACCAGCTTTCGCGGATCGCGCTCGCGCTCGGCATCGGACTCCTGATCGGCCTGGAGCGGGGCTGGCGCGCCCGCGAGGCCGATGACGGCAGCCGTGCCGCCGGCATCCGCACCTTCGCCCTCTCCGGCCTCATGGGCGGCATCGCCGGCGCCATCGCCGACAGCCTGGGGGGCGCCGAAAGCCCCGGCGGCGGCATCGCCTTCGGGATCGCCTTCGCCGCCTACGCGGCCGTGATCGCAACCTTCAGCCGGGACGAGAACCGGGCGGCGAAGACGGTCTCGGCCACGACCACGATCGCCGGCATGCTGACCTTCGCGCTCGGCGCCTACGCGCTCCTCGGCGACGTCCGGATCGCCGCCGCCGCGGCCGTCGCGACCGCCCTCCTGCTCGCCATCCGCGAAACGCTCCATGACTGGGTCGAGGCCGTCTCCTGGATCGAGCTGCGCTCCGGACTGGTGCTGCTGGCGATGACCTTCATCGCGCTGCCGATCCTTCCCGACGATCCGATCGGCCCCTATGGCGGGGTCAATCCGCGGAAGGTCTGGCTCATCGCCATCGTGCTCGCCGGCGTCTCCTTCTTCGGCTACGCCGCGGTCAAGGTCCTCGGTGCCCGCCACGGCGTGCTGCTCGCCGCCGCGGCCGGCGGCCTCGCCTCGTCCACGGCGGTCACCCTCGCCAACGCCCAGCGAGCCCGCGCCGGCGAGAGCCTGCCTCGTCTGCTGGCGGGCGGCGCGGCCCTGGCGACGGCGATCTCCTTTCTTCGCGTTCTGGCGATCGTCGCCACTTTCAAGCCGGGCCTGCTGCCGCTCCTGGCGCCGGCGCTGCTGAGCGCGGTCGTGGTCGCCGGCGGCTTCGCCGTGGTCGCGGTCTACGGCAGCAAGCGCAAGACCAAGGGCGAGGCGACGACCACGTTCCGCAACCCCTTCGACTTCTGGTCGGTGGTGGGCTTCGCCGCCCTCCTCGCGGTCACGATGGTGGCAGCGAAGGCCGCCAGCGAGATGTTCGGGGCCACCGGTGCCGCCCTCGGTGCCGCCCTTCTCGGCCTCGCCGACGTCGACGCCGTCACCGTCTCGATCACCCATCTCGGCGAGAAAACCTTGAGCGAAGGCGGCGCCGTCCTCGCGATCCTGATCGCGGTCGCCAGCAACGTGATGAGCAAGCTCGCCATGGGCGCCGCCATCGGCCGCGGCGCCTTTGCGGTCTGGCTCGCGGTCATGTCGTTGGGATGTCTCGCGGTCGGCGGCGCCTCGCTGTGGGCGACCTTCGCAATGACCAGCGCGCCCTAAAACTCGCGCGCTACGGCTTCTGCTTCATCATCTCGGCACAGGCCTGGGCGATGGCGCGCTGGTCGCGGTCGCCGAGCTGCTGGTCGCCGTAATAGACCCGCCCGTCCTTGACCTTGAGCTGAAGGATGTTCGCCTCGGCCTTGAACGAGCTGACGGACGAGTTCTGGCTGGCGAGCCGCCGCGTCACGTCGATGGTGAATTCCTTCGGCGGCTGGAAGCGCTGGCGGTTGCCGAGATCGGCCGGCGCCACCTGGCGGCCCTGGGCGTCGACGCCCGGCTTGTACTTCACGTCGGGCGACGGCTGATGGATCGTCAGGTTCCGGCACTCGGACTCGGCGATGGTGACCGACGGCGCCTGGGCGAAGGCCGGGGCGGCGGCGATCAGGCCGGCAAGGGCGAGATGGACGCGCATGGGGCGAGTCTAGTCCCCTCGACGCCCCCTGGCGAGACCCGGCGGAAGCGGCGACAATATTGCCGATGGATACGCTCCCGCCGCGCCTCTCGATCCTGAGGCACGACTCCGACGAGGCGTCGTGGGAAGCGGTCATGGGCACACCCGATCCCCGCCTCGCCGGCATCGTCGACGGCACCTACAACGGCTGGACCGAACGTACCCGGACCATCCGACGCCGCCGCGAAGTGGCGAAGATCATCATCCCGGTGATCATCAATTTCGGCTCCCGCTTCGGCGTGCTTTCCGAACCCGGGCCGCTGGAACGCTTCGACAGCTTCGTCGCCGGGCTCTACGACGGCCCCGTCCTCACCGAGGCCGAGCTCACTTCGCATTGCCTGCAAGTGAATTTCACGCCCTTGGGTGCCCATCGGCTGCTGGGGCTGCCGCTGCATCACCTCGCCAACCGCGTGGTCGAGCTCGACGCGATCTTCGGGCCGAGTTTCCGCCGCCTGACCGAGCGCCTGTACGAGGCCGATGACTGGGCTCGGCGCTTCAACCTGCTCGACCGCTTCCTCCTCTCGCGTATCGCCCGCATGCCGGCCGCCGATCCCCGCGCCGTCCATGCGCTTCGCCGCCTCGAACGGAGCGGCGGGCGCCTTGGCATCGGCCGCATCGCCGAGGAAGTAGACCTAGAGCGGAAGCAGCTGATCGGACTGTTCCACGAGCAGGTCGGACTGCCGCCGAAAGTGCTGGCACGACTGATCCGCTTCGATCGGGCGGTGCAGCGCCTGCAGGCGCCGGGCGCGGCGCTGGCGGAGGTCGCCCAGGACAGCGGCTACTACGACCAGGCGCATTTCAACCGCGACTTCCGCGCCTTCGCAGGATTGTCTCCGACCGAATTCATCCGCGCCAGCCTGCCCGAAGGCGGCGGCCTCTCCGGCGACTGACGCCGGCAGGAATTCCGTCCAATACGCCCGCCGGCCCCGTCCCTATCGTCCGGGCATCGACCTCAACGGAGACGACGATGACTGCGCCGAACATCTATCCCTGCCTTCGCTACGAGGACGCGCCTGCCGCCATCGCCTGGCTGGAAAGGGCGTTCGGATTCAAGACGCACGTCGTCTACGACGCGCCCAACGGCAGCGTCGCCCATGCCGATATGAGCCACGGCGCCGGCATGATCATGCTGGGCTCGAAGAAGGACGACTTCATCGCCAAGGCCGGCGTTGGCGTGCAATGCATTTATCTCGCGATCGCCGACGTCGACGCCCATTGCGCCCGCGCCAAGGCCGCCGGTGCCAGGATCGTCCGCGCCCTCAACGATACCGACTACGGCTCCCGCGAATACTGCGCGCTCGACATCGAGGGTCACTTCTGGAGCTTCGGCACCTATTGGCCGAAGGTGGGAAGGTGAGCAGGGTCGAGGCCCCCCTCCCACCAGGAGCGGGCGGGAGGCGGATAGGGGGCCCTCACCCGCTCGCTGACGCTCGCACCCTCTCCCGGTGGGCGAGGGTCGAACGGCGCTAACTCCTGAGCGCCTTCTCCAGGAAGGGCAGGCTGACATCCATGCGGTAGTCGATCGAGGAGTGGTTGTCGGGAAACTCCTCATAGGCGTGCGGAACGTCGCGCGTCCCAAGCAGGCGGTGAAGCCGCCGGGCGCCATAGTGCAGGTGGTACTGGTCCTCGCTGCCGCAGTCGATGAACAGCCCCTTCAGCTTCTTCAGCTCGGCCGTCCGCGTCTCGGCCAGCACAAGCGGGTCCCAGCGGGTCCACAGCGCCCAGCGCTCGGGGATCAGCTCGCAGGTCTCGAGATCGACGGGGAGCCGGATCGACAGGAACTGACGCGGGTCGGGGTCGTATGTCGCCGCCATCGCCAGGATCATCAGCGCGTGGGTTTCCTTGTCGGAGGGCTTCCGCTGCGCCTCGAAGTGGCGGATGAAGGCCTCGATCGAGCGGCCGTGGCGGGCCAGCACGTTCAGCGTCGACGCCATGTCCTGGAGATAGATCAGCTCGAAGGCCATGTCGCCGGAATGGCAGGCGACGGCACTCCAGAACTCGGCATGCAGCAGGCCATGGACGATGGCGCCGTAGCCACCCGACGACTTGCCGAACAGCCCGCGCCGGCCGGCGCCGCCGCAGCCGAAGGTGGTCTCGACCTGGGGCACGACCTCCTGGATCAGGAAATCGGCATAGGCGCCAATGCCGGCAGAGTTGATGTACTGGTTGCCGCCGAGGCGGGTGTAGCAATCGGGAAAGGCCACGGCGACCGAACCCATCGCGCCGGACGCGATCAGCCGGTCGAGACGCTCGGGCACGTTCTCGGTGAAGGCCTTCCAGTTGGTGTGGCCGAGGCCGGAGCCGGTGAATCCCGCGAGGTCGACCAGCAGCGGCACCTTGGTCCAGGGCTTGTATCCCGGCGGCAGGTAGACATCGACCGAACGCTCATGCGGGTCGCCCAGCGAATTGCCGCGGAGCGCCTTCGAGTCGACGGTCAGTCGCCTGACCTCGCCCTTCGGATGATCCCAGGAACGGCGGCTCATGCGCGGCGCGCGAAGTCGACGACGGCGTCGAGGAGCTGGTCGAGATCCTCCTTCAGCTCGTCGAACCCGGCATTCTTCGTGATCCGGCCTTCATGCATGTAGAGGCCGCGGTTGATCTCGATCTGCAGCGCATGGCGCCCGGCCGCGGGATCGGAGTAGCGCATGATCAGCTCCAGGCCCTTGTACGGATCGTTGATCGCGACCGTGTAGCCCTGGCCGACGAGGACGTCGCGGACGAGCTTCAGGAATGCCGGATCGCAGGTCTTGCCGTCGCGGTCGCCCAGCACGAAGTCCGGCCGCCGCGCGCCTTCGTCGGTGCTCATCGCGTTGCCGACCGACTTCATCGAATGGCAGTTGATGTGCCACACCTTGCCGAAGCGGCCGTGCAGCTCGTCATAAGCCGCGCCGACAGCGTCGTGATAGGGGCGATAGAAGCGGTCGATGCGCGAGCGGACCTCCGCCGCCGTAAGGCGCCGGCCATGCACGGGCACGCCCGGAACGGCGAGCCGGCGGATCAATCCCAGGCCGAGCCGGCTCTTCTCGGTCGGCTTCAGTGGCTCGGGCCACGTGTCCGACAGGAGATCGGGGTCGATGTCGGTGCTGGCGCGGTTGGGATCGATGTAGACCCGGGGGAAATGCGCCTCGATCAGCACCGCACCCCGCTCCGGCGCCCCGCCGAACAGCTCGTGGACGAAGGCGTCCTCGCCGGTCCTCAGCGTCTCCATCGGTGCGACCGGCTGGAAGTCGTCCGGGTAGAGGACGCCGCTGTGCGGAGAGTCGAGCAGAACCGGGACCGGCGTGCCGGCCGAATCGTGACGCGTCAGAACGCCCGGGATGTGCATGGGATCAACCGTCGTTGAGATGACAGGCCGACAGCCGGCCGGGCGCGATCTCCTTCAGCGCCGGCACCTCGGTCTTGCAACGCTCGAAGGCATGCGGGCAGCGCGGGTGGAAATGGCATCCGGGCGGCGGGTGGATCGGCGACGGGATCTCGCCCTTCACCGGCACGAAGCTGCGATGGCGGGACTCGAGGCGCGGCACCTCGGCCAGGAGCGCCTGGGTATAGGGATGGTTCGGCGCCTCGAACATGTCCTCGGCGGGACCGCTCTCGACCACGCGGCCGAGATACATGATGACGACCCGGTCGCTCAGGTGCTCGACGACGCCGAGATCGTGGCTGATGAAGAGATAGGTGAGGTTGAGGTCGCGGCGGAGGTCCATGAACAGGTTCAGCACCTGCGCCTGGATCGACACGTCGAGGGCAGCGACCGCCTCGTCGCAGATCAGGAACTCGGGCTTCACCGCGAGCGCGCGCGCGATGCCGATGCGCTGGCGCTGGCCGCCGGAGAACTGGTGCGGGTACCGGCGCTTCAGGGTCGGATCGAGGCCGACCCGGCTCATCGTCGCATCGATATAGCCGCCGAGCTCGCGGCGCGAGACCATGCCATGCACCAGCGGCGCCTCGCCGATGATCTCCTCGACGCGCTTTCTCGGATTCAGCGAGGCGAAGGGATCCTGGAAGATCATCTGGGCGCCGAGCTGGGCCTTGCCGCCGCGGATCTTGTCGCCGGTGACGTCCTTGCCGCGATAGACCACCCGGCCCTCGCTCGGCGGCAGAATGCCCGCGGCGATGCGCCCGAGCGTGGACTTGCCGCAACCGGATTCGCCGACCAGGCCCACCACCTCGCCCGGCCGTATGGCGAGGTCGACATGGTCGACGGCGTGGACGACCTCCTCCTCCATGCGTGCGCCCAGCGCATTGGCGAGCTTGGCCGCCACGTCCAGCGGCTTGGTAAAGCGCTTTACGATCCCCTTCAGCTCGATCAAGGCCCCGGTCACGCTGCTGACTCCAGATGCGGGTGGATGCAGCGGGCGAAGCGGCCGGGGAGATACTCGACCATCGGCGGCAGCGCGGCCCGGCAGTCGTCCTGGACGCGGGGGCAGCGGTCGGCGAACGGGCAGCCGTCCGGCAGGTTGAGCAGCGACGGCGTCATCCCGGGGATCTGGGCCAGCGGGCTGCCGCGCTTGTTGCGGCTGGGCACGCTGCCGATCAAGCCTTTGGTGTAGGGATGCAGAGGCAGGTCGAGCACCTCGTCGACCGTGCCGGATTCGACCAGCTTGCCCGCGTACATGACGCAGACATGGTCGGCGAGGCCGGCAACCACGGAGAGGTCGTGGGTGATCCAGATCAGCGAGGTGCCGGTCTCGCGGCAGAGCTTCTGCACCTCGTAGAGGATCTGGCCCTGGATGGTGACGTCGAGCGCCGTCGTCGGCTCATCGGCGATGATCAGCTCGGGACTGTTCAGCAGCGCGATCGCGATGGCGACCCGCTGGCGCATGCCACCGGAGAACTGGTGCGGATAGGCGGAAAGCCGCTCGTCCGGCGACGGGATGCCGACCCGCCCCAGCGCATCGCGAGCCCTCGCCCGCGCCTCGTCCTGGCTCACCCCGTGGTGGGCCTGCACCGCCTCGATCATCTGCGTGTCGATCCGGAGTACCGGATTCAGAGTCATCATCGGGTCCTGGAAGATCATGGCGATCTGGTTGCCGCGGACCGAGCGCAGCCGCTCCTCCGGAAGGCCTACCAGGTTCTCGCCCTTGAAGCGGATCTCGCCCCCGACGATGCGCCCTGGCGGATCGACCAGGCCTAAGATCGAGAAGCCGGTGATCGACTTGCCGGAGCCGGATTCGCCGACCAGGCCCAGGATCTGTCCCTTGCCGATCTTGAAGGAGACGCCGTCGACCGCCTTCACCACGCCGGCGCGGGTGAAGAAATGGGTCCTGAGATCCTTGACCTCGAGCGTCGCCGTCATTTGCGGAGCCGGGGATTGAGGATATCGCGCAGGTGGTCGCCGACGAGATTGATCGAGATGATGGTGACCAAGAGCGCGATGCCGGGGAAGAAGCTGATCCAGTATTTGCCCGAGAGCAGATACTCGAAGCCGTTGGCGATCAGGAGCCCGAGCGACGGTTCGGTGATCGGGAGCCCGATGCCGAGGAACGAGAGTGTCGCTTCG
>CAMDFP010000074.1 GCA_945897335.1 Asaia bogorensis
GTCGACGACGACGCGCCGGCACCGGAGCCGGCGACCGACGTCGGCGCCCGGCTGGCCAAGGGCGACGAGACGCTGGACGAGGCGGTGCTGGCGACGCTGGAAGAGCAGCTCGGCCGCGACATGGTGGTGGAGCTGGTCGAGGAGTACCGGACCAGCGCGATCGATCTCGCGCGCCGCATCGACGCCGCTTTGGCAACCGGGAACCTGGACGAGCTCGGCGACGCCGCGCATACGCTGAAGAGCTCGTCGGGCAGCCTCGGCCTGAAGCGGCTCTACCGCCAGGCCTTCGCGGTCGAGGAGTCGGCCCGCGAAGGGCGCGCCGACGCGGCGGCGGAGGCCGGCGACATCGGCGGCATGGTTACCGACGGGCTTGCCCGTCTGGATGCGCGCTATTCGGCGGCTGCCGGCACGTGATAAGGAGGAGCCATGCTCGGCGCCATCGATCCCCGCTTCGCCAAGCTTACCGTCCTCCTGGTCGAGGACGACGGCTTCGCCCTCAAGCTCGCACAGAGCGTGCTGAAGAATCTCGGCGTCGGCCACGTCATCCTCGCGCGTGACGGCGCCGAGGCGATCAAGGTCCTGGATTCGAAGGCGACCAAGGCCGACCTGATCATCTCCGACTGGAACATGCCGAACGTGACCGGCCTCGACCTGCTTCGCCATGTCCGGAAGACCTGGGCGAACATGCCGTTCATCATGCTGACCGGGCGGGCGACCGAGGACTTCGTGGTCGCGGCCAAGGACCACGGAGTCAACGGCTACGTCATCAAGCCGTTCTCGCCCGACCAGCTCATGAAGAAGATCCAGTCGGTCTTCAACATGACCATGAAGACGCCGGACGCCTGAGACTCGAAACTCGCAGTGCCCGATCTCAATATCCTGTTCATCACCGGCGACCAGTGGCGCCACGACGCGCTCTCGGCGCTGGGTCATCCGGTGGTCGAGACGCCGAACCTGGACGCGCTGGCCGCCGACGGCGTGCTGTTCAAGCGCCACTTCACCAATGCCAGCCCCTGCGGCCCCAGCCGCTCGTCGTTGCACACCGGCCTCTACCTGATGACGCATCGCTCGGGCCGGAACGGCACGCCGCTGGATGCGCGCTTCACCAACTGGGCGAAGGAACTGCGGAAGGCGGGATACGATCCGGGCCTGATCGGCTACACCGACATCTCGCCCGATCCGCGCGCGCATGCGGAAGGCGATCCGGTCCTCAAGAGCTACGAGGGCGTGCTGCCCGGACTCACGCCGCATCTGGTGATGGCAAGCGACCGGAAGAGGTGGCTGGCCTACCTCCGGCGCAAGGGCTACGACGTGCCTCGGGTGGCGCCCGAGCAGCTCTTCACGCCACAGGTCAATGACCCGGCGATGGCCGAGTCACGGGGGCCGACCTTTCCTCCCGGCACCTTCAAGGCCGAGGACAGCGACACCGCCTTCACCACCGACGCGGCGCTCGACTACATCGCCATGCGGTCCGACGGCGCCTGGTGCCTGCATCTCTCGCATCTCCGCCCGCATCCGCCGCTGGTGGCGCCCGATCCCTGGCACGACCTCTACAAGCCCGACCGGATGCCGGGCTCGAAGCGTCAGGCGAACGCCGCAGCGGAGGCCGGGACCCATCCCTGGCTCGCTTTGCATCTCAAGGGAAAGCTCGGCCTCGGATCGATGTCCGAGCACCACCAGGCTCAGGCCAAGGCCACGTATTTCGGACTGATCGCCGAGATGGACCATCATCTCGGCCGGCTGGTCGGCTACCTGAAGCGGAGCGGGCAATACGATCGCACGCTCATCGTCTTCACCGCCGACCACGGCGAAATGCTGGGCGATCACTGGTTCACCGGCAAGGACGGGTTCTTCGATCCGGCCTTCCGCGTGCCGATGATCGTGAAGCCGCCTAAGGGCGGCGCCACCGGCGCGGTGGTGGACGCCTTCACCGAGCATGTCGACGTGCTGCCGACGCTCTGCGACTTCGTCGGGCTCGAAGCGCCGGACCAGGCCGACGGCGTTTCGCTCCGCCCGTTCCTGGAGGGCAAGCTGCCGGCCTCCTGGCGGCGGGCGGTGCACTTCGAATACGACTTCCGCGACGTGGTCGACGGCGTCCCGGAGACGGCGCTCGGCCTTCGCCTGGATGAATGCTGCCTCGCCGTCTGGCGGGGCGAGCGCTTCAAATACGTGCACTTCGCCGGGTTGCCTCCCCTGCTCTTCGACCTGCAGGCGGACCCGCATGAGCTCCGCAATCTCGCCGGCGACCCGGCCTACCAGGGCGCCATGCTGGAAGCCGCCCAGGGGCTGCTTTCCCATCGCCTGGTCCACGCCGAACGCACGCTGAGCGCCATCCAGCTCACCGGGGACGGCCCGATCCGCCGCCGCGGCCGGTGAGCGCACCTGGCCGAAGTCTTTGGAAATATTGCGATTTGTTGAGATTGGCGAAGCTTGACAGGGGTGGGGTCGGCTTATATGGTCGCGCCGTTTTCGGCGGCTTTCCGCCGGGACGACGGGGGTATTCCGTGATCGGCGATGGCGACTGAGCCGCCCCCTCCGAATCTCGACGACCTTGAGCAACGTCTGAAGAAGGCGCGGCCGGAGGTGGTGGAGAGCGGGGCGGACGCTGCCGATCGGCCGCGGGCGATGGGCTTGGCCTTTCGCGTGTCGGTCGAGCTGGTCTCGGCGCTTGCGGTCGGTGTCGGCCTCGGCTGGGCCATCGATCGCTGGCTGGGTACCGGCCCCTGGGGGATGGTGGTCATGTTCTTCTTCGGCGCCGCCGCCGGGATGCTGAACGTGTACCGGTCGGTGCAAGGGTTGGGTCTGGGTGGTCGGCCGATACGGCCGGCGGATCCGGACGGGTCGTAAGGAAGAGAGCTGAGGGACACGTGGCTGAGAAGGCGATCGATCCGCTCCACCAGTTCGAGATCGTCAGGCTGATTCCGGCGAAGATCGGCAGCCTCGACGTCTCCTTCACCAATGCATCACTGTGGATGGTCCTCGCCATCGCCGCCGTCACCATCTTTCTGGTCGGCGGCATGCGCCGCCAGGCGCTGGTGCCCGGCCGCTGGCAGTCGATGGCCGAGATCTCCTACGAATTCATCGCCGGGATGATCCAGGACAACGTCGGATCCAAGGGCCGCGAGTTCTTCCCGTTCGTCTTCACGCTCTTCATGTTCATCCTGTTCGGCAACATGATGGGCATGGTTCCCTACAGCTTCACCTTCACCAGCCACATCATCGTCACCTTCGCCATGGCCTTCGTGGTCTTCATCGGCGTGACGATTGTGGGCTTCGTCATGCACGGCGCGCATTTCCTGTCGTTCTTCGTGCCGAAGGGCGTGCCCAAGATCATGCTGCTGCTGATGGTTCCGATCGAGGTGCTGAGCTACCTCACCCGGCCGCTCAGCCTCTCCATCCGTCTCTTCGCCAACATGATGGCCGGCCACACCATGCTGAAGGTGTTCGCCTCCTTCACCATCATGCTCGGCATCTTCGGTGTCGCGCCGCTCGCCATCAACGTGGCGCTGACCGGCTTCGAGTTCCTGGTCGCGTTCCTGCAGGCCTACGTCTTCACCGTACTGACCTGCATCTATCTCAACGACGCGATCCACCTCCACTGATCTCCCAACTGGAAAGGTAGTCTCCCATGGATCTCGCTTCCGCAAAGATGATCGGCGCCGGTCTGGCCGTCATCGCGCTCGCCGGCGTCGGCGCCGGCATCGGCAACATTTTCGCCTCGCTGGTCGCCTCGATCAGCCGCAACCCGGCTTCCCGCGCCGAAGTCTTCCCGCTCGGCATGCTGGGCTTCGCGCTCACGGAAGCGGTGGCGCTGTTCGCGCTGCTGATCTCCTTCCTCATCCTCTTCACCTGATCGACGCTTAAGCGGAAGGCGGGCAGACCATGCCCCAGCTCCACGTCGCCGACTTCGCTCCGCAGCTCGTCTGGCTGGCGATCACCTTCGTCATCCTCTACCTGCTGATGGCGAAGCTGGCGCTGCCGAAGATCGGCCAGGTGATCGACGCGCGCCAGGCCCGCATCACCGCCGACCTCGACCGGGCGACCAAGCTCAAGGACGAGGCCGCCGGCATGCTCGCCGCCTACGAGAAGGCGCTGGCCGAGGCGCGTTCGAACGCCCAGGCCACGATCAAGGCCGCGTCCGACCGGATGGCGAAGGAGGCCGAGGCGCGCGAAGGCGTGCTGGCCAAGAAGCTCGCCGGCGATACCGAGGCGGCCGAGGGCCGGATCCGTCAGGCCCGCGACTCGGCGATGGCGAGCCTGACGCAGATGGCGGTCGAGATCACCAAGGCCGCGGCCGAGAAGCTGATCGGGCAACCGGTCAACGACGCGGCGGCGACGGCGGCGGTCACGGCCGCGGCGAAGGAGCGCGCCTGATGTTCTCGACGCCCGAATTCTGGGTGCTGGCGGCGTTCGTCGCCTTCTTCGTACTGCTGGGCAAGAAGCTTGTGGTGCTGATCGGCGGCGCGCTCGACGGGCGGGCGGCGCAGATCAAGGCGCAGCTCGACGAGGCCGAGCGGCTCCGGAAGGACGCCGAGGCGGCCCTGGCCGAGTACAAGCGCAAGCACGCGGACGCGATCAAGGAGGCCGAAGGCATCCTGGCGCTGGCGCGGTCCGAGGCGCAGGCGCTCGAAGCCGAGCAGAAGACCCAGCTGGAGCAGCGCCTGAAGCGCCGCGAGGCCCAGGCGGTCGAGAAGATCGCGCAGGCCGAGGCGCAGGCGGTGGCCCAGGTCCGCGACGCCGCAGTCGAGCTGGCGCTGGCCGCGACCCGGCGCGTGCTGATGGAGAAGGTCGATGGCGCCGTCGCCTCCGGCCTGGTCGATTCCTCGATCAAGGAGCTGCCGCGCCGGCTCAGCGCGTAAGGATCTGCAATCGAACGACACGAAGGGCCTCGTCCGCGGACGGGGCCCTTTTCGTTTCAGGGCGAGACGGTCGCGGCGATCATCCGCCTGGCGTCCGCGATCAACGCCGGCGTCGCGTCGGCACGGTTCAGGAAGTCCGCCCACGCGGTAAGATCGCCGATCCGCGCGAGATCCCGCCAGTCCGGCGGCATGGGCGCTCCCGCCCTGCGATAGCCTTCGGCGACCGCATCCGCGAAGCCATCCAGATCGCCGAGCGGCGGTCTCAGCAGGTTGCCGAAGTCGAAGAAGGGAGCACCGGCGAAGGCGAACTCCCAGTCGAGCACGGCGGCGACCCGCCAGCCGTCCCCGGTCTCGCGCACCAGCACGTTCGAGCCGTTGAAGTCGGCATGGGTGAGGCGGGGCGGCTTGGTCCACGCTTCAAGTCGTGGGCCATCGCGCTCGGCGAAGGCCAGCGTCGCCTGGGTGAGCTCCGGCCCGAGCCGTTCGCCGCCCCGTCCGTCGACCAGGCAGAGCCGGAGAAATCCCACGAGCCCGCCCTTGCCGGCATCGAGCGGCTGGGCGACCTGAAGGTCGGCATCCAGGAACCCGGCGGTCGGAAAGGTCATGTCGTGAATCGCCGCCAGCACGCGGCCGATGTCGCGGCCGAGGTCTTGCCGGGAGTCTGACGTGAGGGTGGGGACGATTCGGTCGAGATGGACGCCGTCGATCCATTCGATCACCGCATAGGGCCCCCAGGTGACGGCATTGTCGTCGGCGGCGTGCAGGATTGTCGGCGCCGGCACCGACCCTGCGAGGCGGCGATGCAGTGCCGCTTCCTTCCGCGCCTGGGCGGGATCGCGCTGGTAGAGGCGGAGCAGCAGCGGCGAGTCGCGGCCGGCCAGGGTCAGCTTGAGATTGGTGTTGGCGAGCCCACCTTCGATCGGGAGGACCTCGGTCACGCGGGCACCGGGGAAAGCGGGCGTGATCAGGGCCTCGGCGGCGGCCGCATCGAGCGCCAGGACGGGTGTGCCCCGGGTCCAGCCGTCCCGCATTGCCTTCGTCTCCTCCGGTCCCACCTCGTAGCGGGCGCGACCCTATCACGGCTCCCGCCTATACTGCGGCCATGCGTCTGCCGTTCCTCGACCGCTTCTTGCGGAAGGATCCCCCGAAGGATCCGGGCAAGCCGAAATACGCGCCGCGTCGCCGTCGTGTGCTGGTGACCGACGACGAGGACGACGAATCGCCCCCGCCTCACCGGGGATTCCTCTCCGACGCCAAGAGCCGCTTCACGCTGATCGCCGCGATCGTCGCCATCCTGGTGACCGGCGCCGTCATGCTGGTCGAGAAGCGCCTCGCTTCGACCGCGACCGATGCCGATCCCGAACGGCCGGCCCAGGTCGCGCTGGGCCGCGTCCTCTACCGCCAGCATTGCTCTTACTGCCACGGCATCGACCGCGAAGGGCATGAGGACTGGCGGCCGGGGATGACTGCCGCTTCGGGCCTCGCCCCGTCGCTGGACGAGCGCTCGCCCTCGGTCGAGCGTTCCGACCGCGAGATCTTCGAGCGGGTGAAGTTCGGCGGCCAGCCGTTCCTGCCGGCGACGGTCCGCAGCCAGATGCCCGCCTTCGAGTTCAACCTGACCGACGCCCAGGTCTGGGCGCTGGTGGCCTATCTCAAGAACCGCTGGCCGGAAGAAGCACTGGCCCGGCATGAGCGGGCGAACCGGAGCGAGCCATGAGCGAGGCCTGGCTTGCCGCTTTCCTGTTCGCCGCGACGTTGACGCTGAGCTGGATCGCTACCGGGCGGACGCTGGCCTGGCTTCGCCAGCGCCAGATCGTCGACACGCCGAACCACCGGTCCTCGCATACGCAGGCGACGCCGCGCGGCGGCGGCATCGGGCTTCTCACGGCGGCGTTGTCCGGGCTGCTCGCCTTTGCGCTCGAGACCGCTACGCCGATGCCGTGGCTCGTGCTGATCGCCGCCGCGACCGCACTGGCAGTCGTCTCATGGCGTGACGACCTCGGCCATGTGCCTGCCCGCTGGCGGCTCCTCGCTCAGGCGGCTGCGGTCGCCGCCGGTCTCGCCGCCCTCGATGGTGGTCCGGTGTTTCAGGGGCTGCTCCCCGGCTGGCTCGACCTGCTGGCGGCGGGGCTCGCCTGGGTGTGGTTCGTGAACCTCACCAACTTCATGGACGGCATCGACGGCATCACCGGCGTCGAGGCGGCCTCGATCGGCATCGGCCTCGCGCTGGTCGGTGCGCCGGCGGCTCCGGCGCTGATCGTGGCGGCGGCGGCTCTGGGATTCCTCCGCTGGAACTGGCATCCGGCGCGGCTCTTCATGGGCGACGTCGGCAGCGTGCCTCTCGGCTACCTGCTAGGCGCCCTGCTGCTTCTCATGGCCAAGGACGGGTACTGGGCCCCGGCGCTGATCCTTCCCGGCTACTATCTTGCGGATGCGACCTGGACCCTGGGCCGCCGTCTGCTGAAGGGCCAGCGGGTCTGGGAAGCCCATCGCGAGCATTTCTACCAGCAGGCCGTACAGCGGGGCTGGAGTCACGGCCGGGTCGCGCTCGCTGTCGGCCTGGTCAATGTCGGGCTCGTCCTGCTGGCGCTGGCGGCGCTCAGCCATCCCTGGCCGGCGCTGGCGGGTGCCGGCGCCCTGGTCGCCCTGGCCATGCTGCGCTTCGCCCGCGCGTGACGTCGATGTGCTATAGGCGCGCCCCATGACCTCCCGCCGCTGGCCGGTCCGCCGCGCGCTCGTGGTCGCGCTCTTCGACGCGACGCTTTGCGGGCTCGCCTACCTCGTCTCGTTCTATCTCCGGGTCGGCGACGACATCCTGACCTGGCCGCCGCTGGCGTTGTGGGGCGGGCTGGCGCTGTTCGTCGCCGTCGCGGCCCTCGTCTGCCAGGCCTTCGGGCTGCCCCGGAGGGTCTGGCGCTATGCCGGGCTCGACGACGTCGCCACCATCGGCAAGGCGGTGCTGCTGACCCATCTGGTCTTCCTGCCCGTGCTCTTCCTGGTGACACGGCTCGAGGACTTCCCGCGCTCGGTGCTGGTGATCGACGTCTTCGTCATGACCGCGTTCCTGGCCGCACCTCGTCTCCTCACCCGCATCTTCCGCGAGCGCCGCTTCGGCGGCGTGCTCGAGCGCGACGGCCGCCGCGTGCCGGTGCTGCTGGTCGGCTGGGGCGACGCGGCCGAGACCTTCGTCCGCAACCTCGCGCGCGGCGACGGCGCGCCCTATCGCGTCGTCGGCGTAGTCGATGACCGCCCCGACTGGCAGGGCCGCCAAGTGCTGGGCGTCGAAGTCCTTGGCACGGAAGCGGCGCTCGAAGAGGTGGTGGAGCGGCTCGCCGTCCGCGACCAGCGGCCCGAACGCCTGGTGCTGGGGCGGGCCGAGGACGACGGTGCGCATGTGCGGGACCTCCTGGAGGCCGCCGGCCGCCTGGCCCTCCCTTTGAGCCGGCTTCCCGATCCGCGTCGCCTCGAACGTGCCGGCACCGCCAAGTCCGAGATCCGGCCGATCGAGGTCGAGGACCTGCTGGGCCGGCCGCAGCGGGTGCTGGATCGCTCCGGCCTCGAACGCATGGTCGCCGGCCGCCGCGTTCTGGTCACCGGCGCCGGCGGCACCATCGGCGGCGAGCTCGTCCGCCAGCTCGCCGCGCTGGGGCCGAGCTACCTGGCGCTTCTCGACAATGCCGAGTACCAGCTCTACCTGATCGACCATGAGATGGCGGAGCGCTGGCCCGACCTGCCGCGCGTCGCGATCCTGGGCGACGTCCGCGACCGCGTGCGCATCGACCAGGTGCTGGCCCGCGAGCGTCCCGACCTGGTCTTCCACGCCGCCGCCTTCAAGCACGTGCCGCTGGTCGAGGCGAACCCCAATGAGGGCGTGCTCACCAACGTCGCCGGCACCCGGGTGGTCGCCGATGCGGCGGCGGCGGCCGGCGTAGCCGCCATGGTGCTGATCTCGACCGACAAGGCGGTCAATCCGACCAGCCTGATGGGCGTGAGCAAGCGGGTGGCCGAAAGCTACTGCCAGGCCCTCGACGTCGCGGCGCTGGCTCGCGGCGGGACCCGCTTCGTCACCGTGCGCTTCGGCAACGTGCTGGGCTCGACCGGCTCGGTGGTGCCGCTGTTCCAGCGCCAGATCGCCGCCGGCGGTCCGATTACCGTCACCGATCCGGAGATGACGCGCTATTTCATGACGGTGCGCGAGGCGGTCGAGCTGGTGCTTCAGGCCTGCGACCTCGCGCTCTCAGGGCCTAAGGACGAGTCCGGCGCCATCCACGTGCTGGAGATGGGGCAGCCGGTGAAGATCCTCGATCTTGCCCGCCAGATGATCCGGCTCGCGGGGCTAAGGCCCGGCGACGACATCAAGATCACCTTCACCGGGCTAAGGCCCGGCGAGAAGCTCTACGAGGAGCTGTTCCACGACCAGGAGAACCTGGTGGCGACCGGGCGGCCCGGCATCCTGCTCGCGCGCCCCCGGATCGCCGATCTTGCCATTCTCGCTCGCGCCCTCGACGAGATCGAGGAGGCGGCGCGCAACCGGCGGACCGACGACACGCTGGCCGCCCTTCTCCGCATGGTGCCCGAGTATCAGGGCACGCTGCGCAGCGAAGGTCGCCGCGTCGGCAACGCCTGACGGCCGAAGCCTAGAGCTCCGACTTCTCGATCACCCAGGGCTCGCGCCTGGCGCCCTCGACCCAGGCGGCCACCGCCGGATCGGCCCACATCGTGTTCACATAGGCCTTGGCGTCGGCATCGAGATCGACCTGGTATGTGACGAAGCGCGACACCACCGGCCCGTACATCGCGTCTGCGATGCTGAAGGCGCCGAAGAGGTAGGGGCCGCCCGCTCCGAACCGGGCGCGGCAATCGCGCCATATCGCCGAGATGCGGTTGATGTCCTCCTGCACGCCGGGCGCGCGGCCCTTGCCCGGCAGGTTGCCCCGGCAGTTCATTGGCATGTTGGTGCGAAGCGCCGAGAACCCCGCATGCATTTCGGAGGAGACCGAGCGGGCGATGGCGCGCGCCGACGGATCCTGCGGCCAGAGCCCGGCATTGGGAAAGCGCTCTGCCAGATACTCGCAGATCGCCAGCGACTCCCAGATCGTCAGGTCCTCGTCCTTCAGCGTCGGCACGAAACCGCTCGGCGAGTGCCTGAAGATTTCGGCCCGCGTCTCCGGCCGGTCGAGCGCGATGACGACCTCCTCGAAGGCGACGCCTGACTTCTTCAGGGCGAGCCACGGTCGCATCGACCAGGAGGAATAGTTCTTGTTGCCGATGACCAGGGTGAGGGGCATGGAACGTGTCCGTGCTGTGAGATGTTGCTTGCGGTAGTAAGCCCTCCGACCGGTCCCGTGCAACCCGCAGGATTTTCCTCCGACCCTGGCATCGGACGCGGCATTGCCGTAACCCTTTCCTCATGCCTGCTTCCGTCCCGTCGCCCTGCATCGGGCTCTGCGTCCTCGATCCCGAGACCGGGTTCTGCAAGGGCTGCTTTCGCAGCATCGAGGAGATCGGCGCCTGGATCGGTCTCGACGACGACGGCCGGCGCCAGGTCCTCGACCGCGTCGCGGAGCGGCGGCGTCCGGGCGGTGACTGACCGCATGGCAGAACAAGTGCGGCGCGTCGACGCGGCAACGATCGGCGCTATGGCGGACGCCCTCTAAGTCATTGCGACAGTTTTTTTCGCCCGGGGGGAATTTCCTCTTGCAATGGGGGGGTACTTGCCCCAAATACCGCCCTCGTTTTCCTAGGGTCCACTCTTTTTTGGAGGGTCCGATGGCCAAATCCATCGCTCTTGCCAAAGTGGGGATGGACTCGGGGACCCAGGCCAGCGAGGCACTGCCGAACAGCCGGGCGACCGAGACCAAGAACCGCCTTTCGGTCGCAAGTTCGCAGACTGCCGAACAACTCGACCACTTCGTTACCCAGGATGGGCTGACCTTCGCCGGTACCCATCTCATTCTCGATCTTTGGGGCTGCACAGGCCTCGATGACGAGGAGCTGATCGAGCGTGCGTTCCGGAAGGCCATCGAGGTCTCCGGGGCAACTCTGCTGCACATCCATCTCCACCGGTTCCTGCCGTCGGGCGGAATCTCCGGGGTGGCGGTGCTGGCCGAGTCGCACATCTCGATCCACACTTGGCCCGAGCGGGGCTATGCCGCGCTCGACCTGTTCATGTGCGGCGACGCAAAGCCGCACAAGGCGATCCCGGTCCTGAAGGACGCCTTCAAGCCGACCCATGTGACGCTCGGAGACCAGAAGCGAGGCATGGTCTGATGGAGTGGTTCGAGGAAACCCTCTATCCGAACATCGGGCAACGTTTCCAGGTCACCAAAGTCATCTTCCGCGACAAGACCGAGCACCAGGATCTCATCATCTTCGAGACCCCGGTGCTCGGCCGCGTGCTGGCGCTCGACGGCGTCATCCAGGTGACCGAGGGCGACGAATACGTCTATCACGAGATGCTGACCCACGTGCCGCTGACGGCCCATGGCCGCGCCAAGCGCGCGCTGGTGGTCGGCGGCGGCGACGGCGGCATCGCCCGCGAGATGCTGAAGCATCCGCTCGAGCGCGTGGTCATGGTCGAGATCGACCGCGCCGTGGTCGATCTCTGCACCAAGTACATGCCGGGCGTCTCCGGCGGGGCCTTCGACGACAAGCGCCTCGACCTGGTGATCGCCGACGGCTGCAAGTACATGGCCGAGACCAAGGAGCGCTTCGACGTCATCGTCGTCGATTCGACCGACCCCCAGGGGCCGGGCGAGGTGCTGTTCACCGACAGCTTCTATCGCGACTGCAAGCAGGCGTTGGCGCCGGGCGGCGTCCTCTGCGTCCAGGATGGTGTGCCATTCCTGCAGCCGGAGGAATTGGTGATGGTCAATGGCAGGTTGAAGAAGATCTTCGCCGATGCCTACGCCTACGTGGCGGCGATCCCGACCTACTACGGCGGGTTGATGGCGCTGGGCTGGGCGACCGACGACAAGTCGCTGCGCCAGACCAAGGTCGAGGTCCTGCGCGAGCGCTTCGGGAAGCTGAACATAGCGACGAAGTACTACACGCCGGACGTGCACGCCGGCGCCTTCCACCCCCCTCGGTTCATCGCCGACAGGCTCGCCTGAGCATTTTAGCTCAAATTCAAGTGATCTGGATCACAGCGCGCCGTCGTTAACGCTGATAAGAGTTTTTTTATCTCTCGGGCCTATGGTAGACCGAGAGCGGTTGCAGAACCGCAGCCACTGGGAAGGAGAACCCATGCCCTCCGCAATCGGTTCGTCGGGCGAGCTCACGTCTCTTGGAATTGTCGGCCTCAAAGCCGCACAGAAGTCCCAGGCGACCCAGGCGCAAGTCGTCCTTCAGGCCGCTGAAAATGCCAAGCAGATCGCTTCGTCGGCTGCCGCCCCAAGCGGTGGCCGAGGCCAGATCGTCGACACGTCGGCGTAGCTACACCGGCTTCCTCGCGAAGCCGGCGTTCGCCCTCGCTTTCTGCTCGAAAGCGGGGGCGTCGCTTTTCTAGGGCCAGGCGACCTCCGGCGGCAGCGACATCAAGATCGCCTCGGTGTTGCCCCCGGTCTTCAAGCCGAACAAAGTTCCCCGGTCGTAGAGCAGGTTGAACTCGACATAGCGCCCGCGCTTGATCAGCAGCTGGCGGCGCTGGTCGTCCGTCCACGGCCGGTTCATGTGCCGGCGCACAAGCATCGGAAACACTTCGAGGAAGGCCAGGCCGGCGTCGCGGGTGAACGCGAAGTCGCGCTCGAAGTCGGCCTCCAGATTGTCGAAGAAGATGCCGCCGACGCCGCGCGCCTCGCCCCGGTGGGGCAGATGGAAGTAGCGGTCGCACCACTCCTTGAAGCGCGGATAATGGCCGGGATCGTGCCGGTCGCAGGCGGCCTTGAGGGCTCCGTGGAAGGCGGCAGTATCGGCCTCGTCGGGGAATGTCGGCGTCATGTCGGCACCGCCGCCGAACCAGGCCTTGGTGGTGACGATGTGGCGGGTGTTCATGTGCGCCGCCGGCACCAGGGGCGAGCGCATATGGGCGACCAGCGACACGCCCGAGGCCCAGAACCGCGGATCCTCGGCGGCGCCGGGGATCGACTTGGCGAATTCGGGCTGGAACTCGCCCTCGACCGTCGAGACGTTGACCCCGACCTTCTCGAAGACCCGGCCCTTCATCATCGACATGACCCCGCCGCCGCCGCCCGGCCGCTGCCAGGCCTTGCGCTCGAAGCGACCGGGGGCAAGATCGCGCCCCGGGCCGTCATGCTCGTCCTCGATCGCCTCGAAGGCGGCGCAGAGGCGGTCCCGCAGCTCCTCGAACCAGGCTTTCGCCCTGGCTTTTCTTTCCTCGCTCACGCTGCCTCCGGGAAGCCATTGGTCTGGCGCAAGGCCTCGCCCAGAACCAGCGCCGCCGCAAGGGCGACGTTGAGGGAGCGCAGCCCCGGGCGCATCGGCACGCGAATCTCCTCGTCGCAGACCCGCCGCACCTCGTCCGGGACGCCCGCCGATTCTCGGCCGAGCAGCAGCGCGTCGTCCGGCCGGAAGCGGAAGTCGAGATGGGAGGTCGTGGCCCGGGTGGTCAGCAGGACCAGCCGGCCGGGCGTGCGGCCGGTGAGGTAACGCTCCCAGGAGGCATGGCGGGTCAGGTCGGCGGCGGCGGCGTAGTCGAGCGCGGCGCGGCCAAGCTTGCGGTCGTCGATGAGGAAGCCGGCCGGTTCGACCAGGTCGAGGGCGACCCCGAGGCAGGCCCCGAGCCGGAGAAGCGCGCCGGCGTTCTGGGGAATGTCGGGCTGATAGAGGGCAAGACGCATGCTGCGACAAAAACGCGCCGCCGCTCGTCTTTGCAAGCCCTTCAAAATGCTCTATACGCGCCTCGGGAATGCCGGGGTAACGATCTTGCGTCATAGTGTCGCAAGCGCGCGTCCCGGCGCTCGGGGTAGGTTCAACATCCGAGAACCAAAGCAAGATTTCGGATCGCCTTCCGGGGGTGTGAATGGCAGAGGCAGCGACGGCGGCGAAGGGTCATGCCGATGGCGAGACCCGCCGCGATTTCATTTACTTGGCGGCCATGGGCATGAGCGCGGTCGGCGCTGGTGCGGTCGCCTGGCCGTTCATCTCGTTCATGAACCCCTCCGCCGACGTGCTGGCGCTTTCGACCACCGAGGTCGACCTGAAGCCGGTGCAGGAAGGCATGGCGATCACCGTCACCTGGCGCGGCAAGCCGGTCTTCGTCCGCCGCCGTACCAAGGCCGAGGTCGACACCGCCGCCGCGGTGAAGCTGACCGACCTGCCGGACCCGCAGACCGACGCCGCGCGCGTTAAGAAGCCTGAATGGCTGATCCTGGTCGGCGTCTGCACCCATCTCGGCTGCGTGCCGCTGGGCCAGAAGACGGCCGATCCGCGCGGCGACTACGGCGGATGGTTCTGCCCCTGCCACGGCTCGCACTACGACACCTCCGGACGCATCCGGAAGGGACCGGCGCCGAATAACCTCGCCGTGCCGCCCTACGCCTTCCTCGACGACACGACCATCCGCATCGGCTAGGACCAGAAGCCATGGCAGCGCCTGCCTTCAACAACGCGCTCGTGCGCTGGATCGACCACCGCCTGCCGGTGTTCTCCTTCCTGCACCACGAGCTGCATGAATACCCGACGCCGAAGAACCTTTCCTATTGGTGGAACTTCGGGTCGCTCGCCGGGATCGTGCTGGTCCTGATGATCCTGACCGGCATCTTCCTGGCCATGCACTACACGCCGCATACGGCGTTCGCCTTCGAATCCGTCGAACGGATCATGCGCGACGTGAACTACGGCTGGCTCATGCGCTACATGCACATGAACGGCGCGTCGTTCTTCTTCATCGTCGTCTACATCCACATCTTCCGCGGCCTCTACTACGGCTCCTACAAGGCGCCTCGCGAATTGCTGTGGATGCTGGGCGTCGTCATCCTGCTCCTGATGATGGCGACCGCCTTCATGGGCTACGTGCTGCCCTGGGGGCAGATGAGCTTCTGGGGTGCGACGGTCATCACCAACCTGTTCTCGGCCTTCCCGGTGATCGGCGACCATATCGTCACCTGGCTCTGGGGCGGCTTCTCGGTCGACAACCCGACCCTCAACCGATTCTTCTCGCTGCACTACCTCCTGCCGTTCGCCATCGTCGGCGTGGTCGTGCTGCACCTGGTCGCGCTGCACCGCTTCGGCTCGAGCAACCCGCTCGGCATCGACGTCAAGGGCCCGCAGGACTCGATTCCGTTCCACCCGTACTACACGGCGAAGGACAGCTTCGGCCTCGGCATCTTCCTGATTCTCTTCGCTGGCGTCGTTTTCTTCGCGCCGAACCTGTTCGGCGAGCCGGACAACTACATCCCGGCGAACCCGCTGGTGACGCCGCCGCACATCGTGCCGGAATGGTACTTCCTGCCCTACTACGCCATCCTCCGCGCGATCCCGAACAAGCTGCTCGGCGTGCTGGCGATGTTCGGCTCGATCCTGGTGCTGTTCATCGTTCCCTGGCTGGATACCGCCCGGGTCCGCAGTGCCAAGTTCCGGCCGACTTTCCGGAAGTTCTTCTGGCTGCTGGTGATCGACTGCTTCGTGCTGGGCTATGTCGGCGCCAATCCGCCGGAAGGCTGGTTCGTCATCACCGGCCAGATCGCCACCTTCTACTACTTCTTCCACTTCCTCATCCTGCTGCCGGTGCTGGGGCTGATCGAACGGCCGCTGCCGCTGCCGCAGTCGATCTCCGCACCCGTGCTCAAGCCTGCGGAAGGGAAAGCCTGAGATGCGCCGACTGATTTCCGCCGCCCTGCTGCTGCTCGCCTTCGGCACCGCCGCCGAGGCAGCCGAAGGCACCAAGCCGCCGGCGCAGCACTGGAGCTTCTCCGGCATGTTCGGCACCTTCGACCGGGCGGCGCAGCAGCGCGGCTTCCAGGTCTACAAGGAAGTCTGCGCCGCCTGTCACTCGGTCAGCCTGCTCTCCTATCGTCATCTTCGGGGGATCGGCTACCAGGAGGACGACGTCAAGGCGATCGCCGCCCAGGCCAAGGTGATGGACGGCCCGAACGACGCCGGCGAGATGTTCGAGCGGGCCGGGCGCCCGTCCGACAAGTTCGTGAAGCCCTTCCCCAACGAGAACGCCGCGCGCTCCGCCAACAACGGGGCCTATCCGGTGGACCTCTCGCTGGTGACCAAGGCGCGGGTCGGCGGTGCCAACTACGTCTACGCGCTCCTCACCGGCTACGGTTCGGCGCCCGCGACGGTGAAAGTCGCGGACGGGATGAGCTACAACGCCTATTTCCCGGGCCACCAGATCGCCATGCCGCCGCCGCTCAATGTCGACGGCGTCACCTATCAGGACGGCCTGAAGGCGACGATCGAGCAGCAGGCGCGCGACGTCACCACCTTCCTAGCCTGGGCGGCCGAGCCGGAGCTCGAGGCCCGCAAGCAGATGGGGATCAAGGTTCTGCTGTTCCTGATCGTGTTGACCGGCATCCTCTACGCCGCCAAGCGCAAGGTCTGGGCGGCGGTCCACTGATCCCTGGCGCCCTTAACCGGGATTGAGAGTGGGGGCCGCCTCGAAGCGGCCCCCATCGTTTTGAGGCCCATCGTTTTCAGGGGAGAGACACCAATGACCCTGGTCGGCATTATCGGCGGCAGCGGCGTCTACGACATCCCGGGATTGACCGACGTCGAGTGGCGGACGGTGGATACGCCCTGGGGGCGCCCCTCGGGCGAGCTGATGTTCGGCAAGCTGAACGGGCAGCCTCTCGTGTTCCTGCCCCGTCACGATCGCGGCCATCGCCACAGCCCGTCCGACATCAACTACCGGGCCAACCTCGACGCGCTGAAGCGGGTCGGCTGCACCGACGTCATTTCGGTCTCGGCGGTCGGCTCGCTGAAGCAGGAGCTGCCGCCGGGCACCTTCGTCGTCGTCGATCAGTTCATCGACCGCACCTTCGCCAGACCGAAGAGCTTCTTCTCGTCCGGATGCGTGGCCCATGTGGCACTGGGTCATCCTGTGTGCGCGCGCCTCGGCGACAATCTGCTCGCCGCCGGCCAGGATCTCGGCCTCAACATCGTTCGGGGCGGTACCTATCTCGTCATGGAAGGCCCGCAGTTCTCGACCGTGGCCGAATCGAACCTGTACCGGAGCTGGGGCTGCAGCGTGATCGGCATGACCAACATGCCGGAAGCCAAGCTCGCCCGTGAGGCGGAGATGTGCTTCGCCACCGTGGCGATGGTCACCGACTACGACTGCTGGCATCCCGACCACGACCACGTCACCGTCGAGCAGGTGGTGAAGGTGCTGGTGGCCAATGGCGATCACGCCCGTGCCCTGGTCCGTGCCGCGGCCCCCAAGCTGAAAGACCACGTCGGGCCGTGCCGGCACGGCTGCCAGACCGCACTCGACCACGCGCTGATCACTCATCCGAGCGCGCGAGATCCGGAACTGATGGAGAAGCTCGACGCGGTGGCAGGCCGGGTGCTGCGGCGGTGAGCGCCCTTTTCGGGGTCGATCACGTCCAGGTCGTCGTCCGGGACCTGGAGATGGCCAAGCGCACCTGGGCGCGTCTGGGGTTCACCCCGACGCCGCGGGGACGCCACCTCAACCGCGGGAGCGGCAACTACTGCCTGATGCTGCGGGAGGGGTATATCGAGCTGATCGGCGTCGTCGATCCGGCACTGCCGACCTCCAACCTCGACGTCCACCTGACTCATGGTCCAGGCCTGATCGGGCTCGCCTTCGGAGCCTCCTCGGGCGCCGCTGCGGCCCGCGACCTCACGGCCGCCGGGCTGAAGCC
>CAMDFP010000075.1 GCA_945897335.1 Asaia bogorensis
ACTGCATCGCGAGGAAGGCGTCGTTGACCGTGTCGAAGCGGACCTTCTGCGCCTTCGGCGCCGAGGCCGTGATGATGCCCTCGGCGGTGCCGCCGCGCGGCATGCTGACCTTGTACTTCGCGTCGTTGAGCTGCTCGACCGACTGGATCGGCGAGTCCGCCTTGACCATGTAGATGCTGCCGACGACGAGGTAGGGATCGGTGAAGGCGATCACCTTCGAGCGCTCGACGTTCGCGGTGAAGTTGGCGAAGGTCACGTCGGCGCGTCTCGTCTGCAGCGCGGTGATGCGGCCGGGGGCGTCGACGATGGTGAACTCGATCTTCAGCTTCAGCTGCTCGGCGAGCAGGTTGGCGATGTCGATGTCGTAGCCGACCGGCTTGCCGTCGGTTCCGAGAGAGCTGTAGGGCGGGTTGCCGCCGATGGTGGCGACGCGCAGCACGCCGCGCTTGAGCACGTCGGCGAGGATGCCGCCTTGCGGCTGTTGTTGGGCCTCGGCCAGCGAAGCAAGGGTGAAGGTTCCGGCGAACAAGGCGAGAGCAGCAAGCACGCTTCGACGCATGACGTTCATGATCGGTCTCCCCACGGTTTCTAGATCACGCTTCGCGCACAGCCTCCGTTCGCGCCCGGAGCTCAATCCCCAGGCTCCCGTTGCGATTGAATTTTCGTTGAGAAAAGCAGAACACCCGCCCCGCGCCCAAGTCAAGCCGAGGCCCGGGAGGCCGAAACGGCTCAGTCGTCGGCGGGCTCGCCGGGTTCCTGGCGGAAGGGGTGCGCCGGATAGACCCCGAGGATCTTGAAGGTGCCCTTGCGGCTGAAGAAGGCGAGTTCCTCCAGCGCCAGCTTCATCGGCCGCTGGTCGGGATGGCCTTCGGCCTCGACGTAGAACTGCGCCGCCTCGAAGAAGCCGCCCACCATGTAGCTCTCGAGCTTGGTCAGGTTGATGCCGTTGGTGGCGAAGCCGCCCAGCGACTTGTAGAGCGACGCCGGCACGCTGCGGACGCGGTAGAGGAACGAGGTGATGAACTTCCGGCCGTCGTCCTTGGGCCAGGCGGCCTCGCGCGCCATCATCAGGAAGCGGGTGGTGTTGTGCTCCTCGTCCTCGATGTTCTGCGCCAGCGAGACGAGACCGTAGATCTCGCCCGAGAGCGAGGACGAGATGGCGGCGACGGTGGGATCGCCCGCCTCCGCCACTTCCTTGGCGGCAGTCGCGGAGTCGCCGGCGACGACCGGCGTATAGCCCATCTTCTGCAGGTAGCGCCGGCACTGGCCGATCGGCTGGACGTGGCTCTTGACCGTCTTGATTGTCTCGAGCGTCGCGCCTTTCGGCGCCAGCAGGTGATGCTCGATCCGCTGGAAATGCTCGCCGACGATATGCAGGTCGGACTCTGGCAGCAGGTGATGGACGTCGGCGATCCGGCCGGCCAGCGAGTTGTCGACCGGGATCATCGCGAGGCCCGCGCGTCCGTCGGAGGTCGCGGCGAAGACCTCGGGAAAGCTGACGCAGCCGATCGTCTCCTCGCCGGGGAAGGCCGTGCGGCAGGCGAGGTCGGAATACGAGCCGGGCAGGCCCAGATAGGCGATGCGGGTCATGGCAGGATTTTGGGAGGTTATTGCCGCGACATCAGGAGAAGCCGCGCGCGCTCAAGGTCACCGGGAGTATCGACACCGAGCGGAACGGTGTCAACGAGCGCCACGTCGATGCGCATGCCGTTTTCCAGCGCCCGCAGCTGCTCCAGCCGTTCGCGCTTCTCGAGCAGCCCCTGGGGCAGCGAGATGAAGCGCTTGAGGGCGTCGCGCCGGTACGCATAGAGGCCGATGTGATGGTAGATCGGCCCCTCGCCCGAGGGGACGGTCGAGCGGCTGAAATAATAGGCGCGGGCGACGGTCTGGCCCGGGGCAAAGGCGACCACCGGCTTGACCACGGCGGGGTCGGTCCGCTCGTGGTCGGAGCCCACCTTGGCGCATACCGTGCCGATGTCGACCGCGGGGTCGGCGAGCGCCTCGAAGGCGGCACGCACGGTCCGGGGATCGACGGTCGGGAGGTCGCCCTGAACATTGACGACGGCGTCGTGCTTGCCGCCCGGGTCAAGCCGCTCGAGGGCCTCGAAGATGCGGTCGGAGCCGGTGGGGTGGTCGGTCCGGGTCAGGATGGCCTTGCCGCCCACCCGCTCGATCGCGCGGACGATCTCGGGCTCGCCGCAGGCGACGTGCACCGGCCCGATCTCCGCCTCGACCGCGCGCCGCCAGACATGGACGATCATCGGCTCGCCATGGATGTCGGCCAGAGGCTTGTTCGGCAGCCGGGTCGAGGCCATCCGGGCCGGGATCAAGACGATCGGCGCCTGGGGCAGGGCCATGCCAAATCCCTCTTTGTTTTCCGCAAAATGCGGCAATATGCCGCTGGCGGGCAAGACCTCGTCCCGGCATTGTTCGGGGCGCTCGGCCAGGGGCGTTATAGCGATGGCGCTTCCGGCCGCGAAGAGGCATTTTCCCGACGTCAGCACGCCCACGCACGAGGATTTCGAGATGGCGAGCCAGGAAGCGAACAAGATTGCAGGCGCCGTTCTGATGGCCGGGCTGATTGCGATGGCGAGCGGCTTCGTCGCCCGCGCCCTGGTGCATCCGGCCGAGCTGAAGCAGCTGGCCTTCGCCGTCGAGAAGCCGGACACGCCCGCCGCCGGCCAAGTCGCCGCCGCGCCGGTGGAGGTTCCCCCGGTCGCCCCGCTGTTGGCCAAGGCCGATCTCGCCGTCGGCGAGGCATCGGCCAAGAAGTGCGCCGCCTGCCACACCTTCGAAAAGGGAGGCCCCAACCGGGTCGGTCCGAACCTCTTCGACGTGGTCGGCCGCAAGCCCGCCCAGGTCGCCGGCTTCGCCTATTCCAAGCCGATGGCGGCCGTCGCCGAGGAGTGGAACTACGAGCACCTGAACAAGTACCTCAACAATCCGAAGGCCGCGATCCCGGGAAACAAGATGGCCTTCGCCGGCATCCCGAAGCTGGACGAGCGCGCCGCCCTCATCGCCTGGCTCCGTTCGAAGTCCGATTCGCCGAAGCCGCTGCCTTAAAAGCCGGCTCGTGCGCTGCCCAGACGAGCTCGTCGCCTTCGCCGGTCGCCTGGCGGAGGCGAGCGGGCCGGTCATCCGCAAGTATTTCCGCACCCCTATCGGCGTCGAGGACAAGGCTGATTCGAGCCCGGTCACCATCGCCGACCGCGAGACCGAGCTGGCTGTCCGCGCCCTGATCGAGCGCGAGTACCCCGACCACGGCATCATCGGCGAGGAGCACGGGGCGACGAGGCCCGGCGCCTCGCACCAGTGGGTCATCGACCCGATCGACGGCACCAAGGCCTTCATCACCGGTAAGCCGATGTTCGGCACGCTCGTCGCCTTGCTGCGGGACGGCGTCCCCATCCTCGGCATGATCGACCAGCCGGTGACGCGCGAGCGCTGGCTGGGCGCGACCGGCCATGCCAGCACCTTCAACGGCAGCCCGGCCCGGGCGCGCGCCTGCCCGGATCTCGCCAACGCGGTGCTCAACTCGACCCATCCGGACCAGTTCCGGAAGCCCTCGGCCGAGCGCTTCTGGCGGGTGGCGTCGACCTCCAAGCTCTCGCTCTTCGGGGGCGACTGCTACGCCTACGGCCTGCTCGCCATCGGCCATATCGACCTGGTGATCGAATACGGCCTCAAGCTCTACGACTTTGCCGCGCTGGTGCCGGTGGTCCAGGGCGCCGGCGGCACCATGAGCGACTGGCAGGGACGGCCCCTGACCGGCTCTTCTCAAGGAGACGTGATCGCCGCCGGGGACGAACGCACCCACCGCCAGGCCCTCGACCGCCTCGCAGCCTGAGGAACCTTGCCCTAAACTCCGCGTTCGGAAGCTGGGCTGAGGAGGTACGGATGCGGAAGATGGCGGTGTTTGCGGCGGTGCTGGTCCTGGCGACGACGCCGGCCCTCGCGGAGCCGAAACCGGTCCACGGCATCTCCATTCACGGCGAGCCGAAGTACCCGGCCGGCTTCCCCCATCTCGACTACGTCAATCCGAACGCGCCGAAGGGCGGCGAAGTGGTCCTCGGCGCTCCCCGGACCTTCGACTCCCTGCATCCCTTCATCCTCAAGGGCATCTCCGCGGCCGGGCTCGGCATGATCTACGAGACCCTTACCACCGGAGCAGGAGACGATCCCGACGGAGCCTACGGATTGATCGCGGAGACCATCGAAGTCGCCGACGATCGGTCATGGGTCGTCTTCAACCTCCGCCCGGAGGCGCGCTTCAACGACGGGCAACCGATCACCGCCGAGGACGTCGTCTGGACGTTCCAGACGCTGACCACGAAGGGCCATCCGCAGTACAAGGCCCGCTATGCCGACGTCACCAAGGTAGAGAAGCTGGGCGAACGCCGGGTCAAGTTCACCTTCAAGGACGGCACTAACCGCGAGCTGCCGGTAATCATGGGCGGGCTCGTCGTCCTGCCGAAGCACTACTGGCAGGATCGCGACTTCGAGCGCGCCTCGCTCGATCCGCCGCTCGGCAGCGGTCAGTACCGCATCGCCAATGTCGATCCCGGTCGATCGATCTCCTACCAGCGGGTCAAGGACTACTGGGGCGCGAAGCTGCCGATCAATGTCGGGCGCTATAACTTCGACGAGATTCGCTACGACTACTACCGCGACATGACCGTCGAGTTCGAAGCGTTCAAGGCCGGCAAGATCGACTTCAAACGCGAGTACACCGCACGAGATTGGGCGACGGGCTACGACGTTCCGCCGGTACGTGCCGGCCTGATCAAGAAGGACCAGATCCGCAACGAGAACCCGGCCCGCGCCCAGGGCCTCGTCTTCAACACGCGCCGTCCCATCTTCCAGGATCGGCGGGTTCGGGAAGCGCTGGGCTTCGCCTTCGACTTCGAATGGCTGAACAAGACGATCGCCTACGGTCTCTACACGCGTCTCGACAGCTATTTCCCGAACTCGGAGTTCGCCGCCAAGGGACTGCCGACCGGCGACGAACTGGAGATCCTGAACCGCTATCGCGGCAAGGTGCCGGATGAGGTATTCACCAAGGAGTTCAAGCCGCCGGTCACCGACGGCTCCGGCAACCCGCGCGACAACATCCGCCAGGGTCTGGAGTTGCTGAAGCAGGCCGGCTGGACGGTCAAAGGCGGAAAGCTCGTCAACGCCGCCGGCCAGCCCTTCGAGTTCGAGCTGATCTACGCCCAGGCCGGCCTCGAACGGTGGATCCAGCCCTTCTTCAAGAACCTGGAGCGGTTCGGCATCACCGCGAAGCCCCGCTTGATCGACACCGCCCAGTTCCAGAACCGGACGGATGCCTTCGACTACGACATGATCATCGGCGGCAATCAGCAGTCGCTCTCACCGGGCACCGAGCAGCGAGAGATGTGGGGATCGAAAGCGGCGGGCGACGTCGGCAGCCTGAACGAATCCGGAGTCCGCGATCCCGTCGTCGACGAACTGGTCGAGCTGGTGATCGCGTCCGCCGATCGCAAGCAGCTGGTCCAGCGGGTGAGGGCGCTCGACCGCGTGCTGCTCTGGGGCCACTACATGATTCCCCAGCTCTACCAAGCCGACATCCCGATCGCCTATTGGGACAAGTTCGCACGGCCGCCGAAGCCGCCGAAATACGCCCTCGGCTTCATGGACACCTGGTGGGTCGATACCGCCAAGGCGGCCGCCCTCGACCAGAAGCGCGCCGCCCTGAAGAACTAGACGTCTCCGGCCCGCCGCCATGCTGGCTTACATCGTCCGTCGCCTGCTGCTGATGATTCCGACCCTGTTCGGCATCATGCTGGCGAACTTCGCCATCATCCAGGCGGCGCCCGGCGGACCGATCGACCAGATCATCGCCCAGATCAAGGGCAACGAGGTGTCCGCCACCGCCCGCATCGAAGGCAGCGGCGGCGACACGATCAAGAGCGGAAATCGCGACGGTGATTCAAAGAGCGCGATGACCCGGGGAGCGCGCGGCCTCGATCCCGACCTGATCAAGCAGCTCGAACGTCAGTTCGGATTCGACCGGCCGCCGCATGAGCGCTTCGTCAAGATGATGACGAGCTACCTGACCTTCGACTTCGGCTCCAGCTTCTTCCGCGACCGCAAGGTGATCGATCTCATCATCGACAAGATGCCGGTGTCGATCTCGCTCGGGCTCTGGACGACGCTGCTGGTCTACCTGATCTCGATCCCTCTCGGCATCCGCAAGGCCGTCCGCGACGGCTCGACCTTCGACGTCTGGACCTCGGCCGCGATCATCATCGGCTACGCCATTCCCGGATTCCTCTTCGCCGTGCTTCTGATCGTGCTCTTTGCCGGGGGCAGTTTCTGGAGCGTATTCCCGCTTCGAGGTCTGCTCTCGGACAACTGGCGCGAGCTCTCCTGGCCGGCGCTGGCGCTCGACTACGCCTGGCATATGGCGCTGCCGGTCACCGCCATGGTGATCGGCGGCTTCGCCAGCCTGACCATGCTGACCAAGAACACCTTCCTCGAAGAGATCAACAAGCAATACGTGACGACGGCGCGCGCCAAGGGGTTGTCGGAACGACAGGTGCTCTACGGTCACGTCTTCCGCAATGCCATGCTGCTGGTGGTCGCAGGCTTCCCGGCTGCCTTCATCGGCGTCCTCTTCACGGGATCCGTGCTGATCGAAGTGATCTTCTCGCTCGACGGCCTCGGACTCCTGGGTTTCGAGGCGGCGATCAACCGCGACTACCCGATCATGTTCGGCACGCTCTACGTCTTCACTCTGATGGGCCTGGTCCTCGGCCTGATCGGCGACCTCATGTATGTCGCCATCGATCCCCGCATCGACTTCGCCAAGCGCGAAGGCTGAGCGCATGATCCAGGATCGCTTCCTCGGAATGAGGATCACGCCGCTGACCCGACGGCGGCTTCACAACTTTCGCGCCAACCGACGAGGCTTCTGGTCGCTCTGGATCTTCCTCGCGATCTTCGGCTTCACGCTCTTCGCCGAGGTCGTCGCCAACGACAAGCCGGTCCTGATCCGCTACGATGGCGCGTTCTATTTCCCGATCGCCGTCTCGTATCCGGAGACCACGTTCGGCGGCGACTTCCCGACCGAGGCCGACTACCACGACCCGGCCGTGGTCGACCTCATCCAGGCCAAGGGCTGGATGGCATGGCCGCTGATCCCCTACAGCTACGACACGGTGGTGAAGGATCTCGGCAGGCCGGCGCCGTCGCCGCCGTCCAAGCAGAACTGGCTCGGCACCGACGACCAGGCTCGCGACGTAATGGCGCGGCTCATCTACGGGCTTCGCATCTCCGTTCTATTCGGGCTGACGCTGACGCTCTTCTCATCGATCATCGGCGTCGCGGCCGGTGCGGCGCAGGGCTATCTCGGCGGCCTCACCGACCTGCTGTTCCAGCGGTTCATGGAGATCTGGTCTGGCCTACCGGTCCTCTACCTCCTGATCATCCTGGCTTCGGTGGTCGAGCCGACCTTCTGGTGGCTGCTCGGGCTGATGCTGCTGTTCTCCTGGATGTCGCTGGTCGGCGTGGTCAGGGCCGAGTTCCTGCGCGCGCGCAACTTCGACTACGTGCGCGCCGCCCGCGCGCTCGGCCTCGGGCCGCTCAAGATCATCTGGCGCCACGTGCTGCCTAACGCCATGGTCGCCACACTGACCTTCATGCCGTTCATCCTGAACGGCTCGATCACCACGCTGACCTCGCTCGACTTCTTAGGCTTCGGCATGCCGCCGGGATCGCCGTCGCTGGGCGAGCTCCTGGCCCAGGGCAAGAACAACCTGCAGGCCCCCTGGCTCGGCTTCACCGGGTTCTTCGTGCTCGCCACCGTGCTGAGCCTGCTCATCTTCGTCGGCGAGGCCGTCCGCGACGCCTTCGATCCGAGGAAGTCCGTGGCATGACGGCGCTGCTCGAGGTCGAGGACCTTTCGGTCAGCTTCAGGATGCCGAAGACGACGGTGGAGGCGGTCAAGCACGCCTCATTCACCCTCGACCGCGGCGAGACCCTGGCGCTGGTCGGCGAATCCGGGTCCGGCAAGTCGGTGACCGCGCTCTCGGTCCTGCAGCTCCTGCCCTACCCGGTCGCCTCGCACCCTACGGGCTCGGTCCGCTTCGAGGGCCAGGAGCTGATGGGCGCCTCGCCTGAGACGCTGATGCGGATCCGCGGCGACCGCATCTCGATGGTGTTCCAAGAGCCGATGACCTCGCTCAACCCGCTGCACACGGTCGAGCGGCAGATCGGCGAGATACTGATCCTGCACAAGCAGCTGACCGGCGACTCGGCGCGCGCGCGCATCATCGAGCTGCTGCATCTGGTCGGCATCGCCGACGGCGAGCGCCGGCTCGGCGCCTACCCCCACCAGCTCTCCGGCGGCCAGCGCCAGCGCGTGATGATCGCCATGGCGCTGGCCAACGAGCCCGACATCCTGATCGCCGACGAGCCCACGACCGCGCTCGACGTCACCATACAGGCGCAGATCCTGGCACTGATCCGCGAGTTGCAGCAGCGGCTCGGACTCGCCGTTCTGCTGATCAGCCACGATCTCAGCGTCGTCGCCAAGGTGGCCCACCGGGTCGCGGTGATGAGCCGGGGCGAGATCGTCGAGCAGGGTCCGGTGGCCGATGTGTTTGCCCGCCCGCAGCACGCCTATACTCGGCACCTGCTCGCGAGCGAGCCCCGGGGTATCCCCGACCCGACAGATCCTGCGGCCCCCATCCTCCTCTCCTCCGATCGCCTCAAGGTCTGGTTCCCGATCAAGACCGGCCTCCTCCGCCGCACCACCGATCACATCAAGGCGGTCGACGGGATCACCATGGAGATCCGCAGCGGCGAGACCCTGGGCGTGGTCGGTGAATCCGGCTCCGGCAAGTCGACGCTGGGACTGGCGTTGCTCCGCCTGCAGAAGTCCGAGGGCGGCATCCGTTTCGACGGACAGGAGATCGCTGGTATCGGCGGACGGCAGCTGAGGCCGCTCCGGCGGCAGATGCAGATCGTTTTCCAGGACCCGTTCGGCTCGCTCAGTCCGCGCATGTCGATCGACAGTATCGTCGGCGAGGGGCTGGAGGTGCACGAGCCCGGCGTTTCGGAGGAGGAGCGCGAGAAACGGATCATCGAGGCGCTGACCGAGGTCGGCCTCGACCCAGCGACCCGCGACCGCTACCCGCATGAATTCTCGGGCGGCCAGCGCCAGCGCGTAGCCATCGCGCGAGCGCTCGTGCTGAAGCCACGGCTGATCGTGCTCGACGAACCGACTTCGGCCCTCGACCGCTCGGTCCAGGCGCAGATCGTCGACCTGCTGCGCGACCTGCAGCGCCGGCACGGCCTCACCTACCTGTTCATCAGCCACGATCTCAAGGTCGTCCGTGCCATGTCGCACCGGATCATGGTGCTTAAGAACGGCAGGCTGATCGAGGAAGGGCCGGCCGAGGAGATCCTGACCGCGCCCCAGCATCCCTACACCCAGGCCCTGCTCGCCGCGGCCTTCGACCTGGAGGCGGCACCGGCCGGCGTGGTAAGCACCTGACCCGAAACCGGGTGACGGACATGACCGGCGCACGCCTCTACCTCTACGACACCACGCTCCGAGACGGCGCCCAGACCCAGGGCGTCGACTTCTCGGCCGAGGACAAGCGCGCCATCGCCGAGGCGCTGGACCGGCTGGGCATCGACTACATCGAGGGCGGCTGGCCCGGCGCCAATCCGACCGACGACCGGTTCCTCGCGGACAAGCCGAGTTTCAAGACCGCGCGCCTCACCGCCACGTTCGGCGCCGGCGCGCCGATCGCGACCCTGGTCGGCAAGTCCTGGGACTTCCGGGTGACGGTCGCGCTCGGTGTCCCCCTCGACGAGAGCCTGGCGATGATCGCGGACTCAGTCGACCACGCGACGACGAAGGTCCGGGAGGGCGTGCCGGTGGCCGCCGTCGCCTGAGATGGCCGGGACCAACCGCAAGCAGGCAGGCCTCGGCGGTGGGCCGCCTGTGATCCTGCATCAGCCCCAGCTCGGCGAGAATATCGGGCTCGCCGCCCGTGCGATGTTGAACTGCGGCCTCTCCGAGATGCGGCTGGTGGCGCCGCGCGACGGCTGGCCCAACGAGCGGGCGGTCGCCGCTGCCTCCGGCGCTCATCTCGTCATCGACGGCGCCAAGGTCTTCGCCACGCTTCCCGACGCGCTCGCCGACCTGACCCATGTCTTCGCCACCACCGCCAGGCCGCGCGACATGGTGAAGCCGGTGCTGACGCCGAAGGCGGCCGCTATCGGCCTTCGTACCCTGATCGCCGACGGCAAGAAGCCCGGGCTCCTGTTCGGCCCCGAACGGATGGGCCTCACCAACGACGACATCCCGCTCGCCGACACGATCGTCGCGGTGCCGCTGAACCCGGCCTTCTCCTCGCTGAACCTGGCGCAGGCGGTGCTGCTGGTCGGATACGAGTGGCTGCAGGCGGCCGACGCGACGCCCGACCACCAGCACTGGGGCGGCGGCGACGAGCCGGCGGCGAAGGCCGAGCTGATGAACTTCATGGAGCGCTTCGAGGCCGAACTCGACGACTGCGGCTTCCTCCGCAACCTCGACCAGCGCCCGACGATGGTGAGGAACCTGCGCAACCTGTTCCAGCGCGCGCGCCCGACCAGCCAGGAGCTGCGCACGCTCCACGGCGCCATCCGCTGCCTGGTCGACAAGCGGAAGTTCGAGAGCTAATCGGCACTCTTCGTCTCGGCCAGCACCATGTCCATGGCGCGCCGCAGCCGGCCGGCGAGCTCGCCGATCTCGGCCTCGGTGATGATCAGCGGCGGCGCCAGCACGATGCAACGGTCGAGCGGGCGGGTGATGATGCCGATCTCGAGCCCGGCCTCGTAGACCCTCTTGGCGACGCCGCCGAACTTGAGGCTGGCGATGTTGCCCTCGCCCGGCTCTGGCTTCCGCTTGAACTCGACGGCACCGCCGAGCCCGAGGCAGCGGGTGGTCTCGACCAGCGGATGATCCCTGAGGCCTGCCAGCGCCTTGCTCCAGGCGGGCATCACCGACTGCACGTGCTTGACGATCTGGCGGCGCTCGAAGATCTCCAGCGTCTTCACCGCGACCGCGGCGGCGACTGGATGGGCGTGATAGGTGCCGCTATGGGCGAACCAGCCGTTCTCGTCGCTGCCCTTCTCCAGCCGCTGGTAGAAGTCGTCCGACATCAGCACAGCGGAGATCGGCTGATAGGCGCCGGACATGCCCTTGGCCGAGGTGATGCAATCCGCCTCGATGCCCAGCGTCTCGCTGCCCCACATCCGTCCGGTGCGGCCGAACCCGGTGACCACCTCGTCGACGAAGAGCCGGACGCCGTAGCTGTCCAGCACCCGCTTGATCTTCTGGAAGTATCCCGCGGGCGGCGGGCACCATCCGGCCGAGGTCGACACCGGTTCGGCAAGGAAGGCTCCGACCGTCTCCGGCCCCGCCGCCTCGATGGTCTGGCGGACTTCCTCGGCGAGGCGGTCGGCATAGGCCTCCTCGCTCTCGCCGGGCGCCGCACCGGTCGGCTGGCTGACATAAAGGCAGTCGTCGGTGGGGACGGCGAAGCTCTTGTGCAGCGGCGAGCCGCCGCCGAGCGCCGTCGCCATGATGGTGCCGCCGTGATAGCTGCCCCGGCGCGAGATCACCTTCCGGCGCTTCGGCTCGCCGCCATGGACGTTGGCGTACCAGAGGAACTTGACCAGGCTGTCGTTCGCCTCCGAGCCGGTGGTGGCGAAGGCGACATGGGTCCTGGGGATCGGCGAAATCGCCGCCAGCCGTTCGGCCAGCTCTATCACCACCGGGACGGTGCGGTGCGAGGCCGAGGGATACATCGGCAGCGCCCGGAGCTGGCGAACGGCCGCCTCGACCAGCTCCTCGTCGCTGAAGCCGAGCGCCGCGCAGTAGAAGGACGACACCGCCTCGATATAGTCCCGCCCGCGCTCGTCGATGACGAAGATGCCCCGCCCGCCGGTCAGGACCAGCGGCCTCTCGGTCCTGAGCTTCTTCAGGTCCGAGAAACCTATCATCATGTTATCGTTGCGATAATTGGCGCCGCGCGTGGCCGTCGACATCGCCGTCCCTCATCATTCGGGATCGCCCCTTGAGGGAGCGTACACGGGGTCACCGGACGTTTGACAAGCGAATCCCGGTCCCTATACTCCGCCGCTTCCTTCCCGGGAACGCGAACGCGTCCAACGAGGCGCGTTCCGGCCATTGGCCCTACCGGGACAAACAAACCGCCCAATACGGAGCAACCATGGCAAAGCGTGAGAACGCCAAATACAAGATCAACCGCCGGCTCGGAGTGAATCTCTGGGGTCGGCCGAAGAGCCCGGTCAACCGCCGCGAATACGGCCCGGGCCAGCACGGCCAACGCCGAAAGAAGCCGTCCGACTACGGCATCCAGCTGATGGCCAAGCAGAAGCTGAAGGGCTACTACGGCAACATCGGCGAGCGCCAGTTCCGCCGCCTCTACGACGAGGCCGTGCGCCGCAAGGGCGACACCGGTGCCAACCTGATCGAGCTGCTCGAGCGCCGCCTGGACACCGTCGTATACCGCATGAAGTTCGTGACGACGGTCTTCGCCGCGCGCCAGTTCGTCAACCACGGCCACATCAAGGTCAACGGCCGCCGGGTCAACATCGGCTCCTTCATGGTCAAGGACGGCGACACCATCGAGGTGAAGGAAGCGTCGAAGACCCTGAACGTCGTCCTCGAGGCCGTCCAGTCGGGCGAGCGCGACGTGCCCGACTACATCGAGGTCGACCACAAGGCGATGAAGGGCAAGTTCACCCGGAAGCCCGCGCTCGAGGACGTGCCGTTCCCGGTGCAGATGGAACCGAACCAGGTCGTCGAGTTCTACTCGCGCTGACCTCGGTCTTCAGAGCTTCGAACGAAGGGCGTCGCCGGAAGGCGGCGCCCTTCTTCGTTTCGGATCAGGAGATCCCGTCGGTTCCGGCGCCGCAGACCACGGCGCAGACCTTGGCGCCCTTGGGCAGCTCGAGCTTGCCGGTCAGCAATGCCGCGAGGGCGGCAGCACCGGAGAGCTCGGCGGCGATGCCGAGCTCCTTCCACAGCCAGCGGGCCGCATCCCGCATCTCCTCGTCTGTGACCAGCACGATGCGTTCCACATGCTTCCCGATCAGGTCGAGATTGATCTGATCGGTGCGCTTTGCCGAGAGGGTACTGACCTTGCTCTCGATCTTGTCGAGGGTGATCAGCTTTCCTGCCTTCAGGCTGTCATGCAGGGTCGGCGCGCCGACCGGCTCGATGCCGACGATCCGCACGCCCGGCTTCGCCGCCTTGATCGCCGCGGCGACACCGGCCGCGAAGCCGCCGCCGCCGATCGCCGTCAGGACCACATCGACATCGGGCAGATCCTCCAGCACTTCGAGCCCGAGCGTGCCCTGGCCCAGGATCACCGGCTCGTCTCCGAACGGATGGATGTAGGTCATGCCTTCGCGCTCGGCATGGCGCTTGGCCTCGGCGTTCGAGTCGTCCCACACCTCGCCGAAGGTGATCGGCTCGGCCCCGAAGGCCCGGATCGTCGAGGCCTTTTCCGGCGGCGCGCTTTTCGGCAGGTAGACGACGGCGCGGGTCTTGGCGATCCAGCCGGCATAGGCGACCGCCTTGCCGTGGTTGCCTCCCGACGCGGTGATGATGCCCTTCCGGATCGCGGCCTCCGGCAGGCTCTTCAGCGCATTGACCGCGCCTCGCGGCTTGAACGAGCCGGTGATCTGCAGGCATTCGAGCTTGAGCGCGATGTCGGGCCCGGTGGTGACCGGCCCGCAGCTCTGCATCATCGGCGTGCGGCGGACGAGCCCCTTGATGCGCGCCGCCGCGGCGCGGAATTCGGCCAGCGTATAACCCATGGGAGGTGCCTAGGCGGAGGGTTGGACGAGGTGGCAGGCGACGTAGTGGCCGCCGCCGACATCGACCAGCGGCGGCTCGATCGCCTTGCAGCGCGCCTCGGCATAGGGGCAGCGTGTGTGGAAGCGGCAGCCTGACGGCGGATTGAGCGGGCTCGGCACGTCGCCGCCCAGGACCACGCGCGCGATCTTCTGGTGATCGGGATTGGCGACGGGGATCGCCGAGAGCAGCGCCTGCGTATACGGGTGCTTCGGTGCGGCGTAGAGGCTGTGCTTGTCGGTGAGCTCGACGATCTTGCCGAGATACATCACCGCCACCCGGTCGGCGATGTGGCGGATGACGGCGAGGTTGTGGCTGATGAACAGGTAGGTGAGGCCGAATTCCTTCTGCAGGTCCTGCATCAGGTTGATGACCTGGGCCTGGATCGAGACGTCGAGGGCCGAGACCGGCTCGTCGCAGACGACGAACTGCGGGCGGAGGGCGAGGGCACGCGCGATGCCGATGCGCTGGCGCTGGCCGCCCGAGAACTCGTGCGGGTAGCGGTTGGCGTAGCTGCGCGACAGCCCGACGATGTCCAGAAGCTCGTAGGCGCGCGCACGACGCGACGCGCCGTTGCCGATGCCGTGGATGACCAGCGGCTCGGTGATGATGGTCTCGACCGTCATCCGGGGGTTCAGCGACGAGAACGGGTCCTGGAAGATGATCTGCAGCTCGCGCCGGCGCTCGCGCATCTCCTTGGGCGAGACCCGTGCGAGATCGGTGCCGTCATAGCGGAGAGCGCCCGAGGTCGGGTCGATCAGGCGCAGCATCAGCCGGCCGGTGGTCGACTTGCCGCAGCCGGACTCGCCGACAAGGCCCAGCGTCTCGCCGCGGGCGACGTTGAAGCTGATGCCGTCGACCGCCCGCACCGTTCCGGCATCGCCCGAGGAGAAGAACCCCTTCTTGATGGGGAAGTGCTTGACGAGGTTGTCGACCTCGATGAAGGGCGCCGTCGCCGCCTCGGTCATGGCCGGTCCTCGTAGCCTGTATGGCGGATACAGGCGGCGCGGTGGGCGGGCGCCAGCTCGATCAGCTTCGGCTCGATGACGGCGCAAGGCTCCTTCGCGTATTTGCAGCGCGGATGGAACCGGCAGCCGGGCGGGAAGTCGTGCGGGCTCGGGATCGTGCCCTCGATCGCCGAGAGCCGGTCGACGACATGGTCGAGCTGCGGCACCGAGGCGAGCAGGCCCTCGGCGTAAGGGTGCAGAGGCGTACGGAAGATGTCGCGCACCGGGCCGGTCTCGGCAACGCGGCCTGCATACATGACGATCACCCGCTGGACGAACTCGGCGACCACGCCGAGGTCATGGGTGATCAGCACGACCGCCATGCCGAGCTCCTTCTGGAGCCCGCGTAGCAGGTCGAGGATCTGCGCCTGGATGGTGACGTCGAGCGCGGTGGTCGGCTCGTCGGCGATCAGGAGCTTCGGCGAGCAGGCGAGCGCGATGGCGATCATCACGCGCTGGCGCATGCCGCCCGACATCTGGTGCGGATACTCGTCGACCCGGCGTTCGGCGGACGGGATCTCCACCAGCTTCAGGAGGTCGATGGCGCGGCGGCGGGCCGCCGAGCGGTCGAGGCCCTGGTGCTGGCGCAGCGTCTCCATGATCTGGTCGCCGACCGTGAACACCGGGTTCAGCGAGGTCATCGGCTCCTGGAAGATCATCGAGATGCGGGCGCCACGGATCTTCCGCATCTCCGCTTCCGACTTCGCCAGCAGGTCTTCGCCCTCGAACAGGACGGAGCCATTCGGGATGCGGCCGGGATGGGCGATCAGCCGCATGATCGAGAGCGCGGTCACGCTCTTTCCCGAGCCCGACTCGCCGACGATGCCCAGCACCTCGCCGGCGGCAAGGTCGAAGCTGACGCGGTCGACCACGGTGGCAGATCCGAAGGCGGTCGAAAGGTCACGGACCGACAGCAGCGGCGAGCTCATCGTTCCACCTTCATGCGCGGGTCGAGGACGTCACGGAGACCGTCACCCAGGAGGTTGAGGCCGAGCACCGTGAAGGCGATTGCGATCCCCGGGTAGAGGGAGATCCACGGCGCCTCACGGATGTAGTTGCGACCCTCGGAGATGATGTTGCCCCAGGTCGGTGTCGGCGGCGGCGGGCCGACGCCGATGAAGGAGAGCACGGCTTCGGCCAGGACCGCGAGTGCAAAGATGAAGGTGAGCTGCACGATCAGCGGCGCCATCGAGTTGACCAGCACGTGGCGGAAGAGGATGCGGACATGGCCCGCGCCGGAAGCGAGGGCTGCTTGCACATAGTCCATCTCGCGAACCACCAGGACCGAGGCACGCACGATCCGCGCCGTCCGCGGCGTATAGGCGATGGTCAGCGCGATCACCGCATTGAACTCCGAGGGACCGAGGGTCGCGGCCAGCGCGATCGCGAGCAGGATCGCCGGAAAGGCCATGAGGCCGTCCATCACGCGCATGATCGGGTTGTCGAGCTTGCGGAAATATCCCGCCGATGCGCCGATCAAGGTACCGAACACGGCGTTCATGATGACGACCATGAGGGCAATGCGGAGGCTGACCTGGCTGCCGTAGATTACGCGCGACAGCACGTCCCGGCCGAAATTGTCGGTACCCAGCCAGTGGACGGCATTCGGCTCGCCGAGGCGATAGCGGAAGTTGTTCTGGTTCGGCACGTGCGGCGCCAGCACCCCCGCCAGGATCGCCATCAGGACCACGGCCAGGAAAAGGATCAAGCCGGTCACGAACAGCCGATGCTTGAACAGCCGGCGGAGCAGGCTCGAGCGGCGTGCGCGATCGATGAAGAGGGCGAGCCGGCTCTCAGTCATAGCGGATCCGGGGATCGAGATAGGCATAGAGGATGTCGACGACGATGTTGACCGCAACGAAGATCGAGGCGATCAGCAGCAGGCCGCCCTGGATCACCGGGAAGTCGCGCCGGAGGATGGCGCCGATGATCAGCCGACCAGCACCGGGAAGGGAGAACACCTGCTCGACCACGACCGCGCCGCCAAGAAGGATGCCGACGATGAGGCCGATCACCGTGATCACGGGGATCAGCGTGTTGGCGAGCGCGTGCCGGCCGACCACGACCCATTCGGGCATGCCCTTGGCGCGTGCGGTGCGGATGTAGTCCTGGCGCAGCACCTCGAGCATGGTCGCGCGCGTGATGCGTGCGATCAGCCCCGTCTGAGTGAAGCCCAGCGCCAGCGCGGGCATCGCCATCGAGCGGAGCCAGCCGGTGAAGCTCTCGGACATTGGCACATACCCGCCCGTCGGCAGCCAGCCGAGCGAGACGGCGAATACGTAGATCATTACCAGGCCGAGCCAGAAGTCGGGGACCGAAAGGCCGAGCAACGCGACCGTCATGGCCGTCTGGTCGATGGCCGTGTTCTGCTTGACCGCTCCGATGACACCGAGGGACACGCCGACGAAGATGGCCATGAAGAGACCGGCGGCGGTCAGCGACAGCGTCACCGGCGCGCGCTCGATCATCGCCTCCAGGACCCCGCGACCCAGCAGGATCGAGCGGCCGAGGTCGCCATGGGCAAGACGCTCGTAATAGGTCAGCATCTGCACGTGGAACGGCCGGTTCAGCCCCAGATCGTTGCGGATCCGCTCCACTTCGCCGCTGCTGGCACCGGGGCCCGCGATCTCGGAGGCCGGATCGCCGGGAACGAGGAAAATGATGAGGAAGGAGACAAGGGAGACGACGACCAGCA